>NZ_LQIH01000012.1:0-404378 GCF_001499835.1 Mycolicibacterium novocastrense | reverse complement strand
CACCACGACGCCGACCACCACGACAACGACGACGACAACCCCGCCCACGACGACCACCACCGCACCGACCACGACGACCGCTTCCGCCACGGCGACCACCACGCCGATGACGACCACATATCTGACCGTGCCGTTCGTGCCGGTGCCGATTCCGATCCAGGTGCCGCAGAACCCGTACCAGCCGGTGCCGTAGGCCGACAGCGGAGATAATGCGGCGATGAACCGGTTACATCCCGTCGCGGCGGCCCTGGCGATCACGGCCACGCTGACCGCACCGTCGGCGGCCGCCACACCCGCACAGGGCGACATCGAGCGCACCGACCTGGCGAAGGGTACGACGGATGCGCCCATCGCGATCGTCTCCGTGGGCCACCCGACCACCCTCTACGTGCAGAACCTGGTGCTCGCCCCGGAGTCGAGCAGCGGTTGGCACACTCACCCGGGTCCGGAGTACTCGGTGATCAACGGCGGCGAGGTGAGTCTGCAGACGGCGGGTGCCTGCCTACCTGCGGTCTTCGGGGCCGGCCAAGCGATCTTCGTCCCCGCCGGAGTCCCACACGTGGTGTCCAACAAGGGTTTTGAGCACGCGCAGGCAACAGTCACCTACACGTTGCCCGCCGACCGCGCGGTGCGGGACGACGCGCCGGCCGCCTGCCCGTAGGGCTAACGCCCGTACGTGTACTCCGGCTCATGGAACCGGTTGATGATCGGAATCCGCTCGATGATGCGGTCGCGTAGCCGCGGTTGCGGAGGCGGGACGTAAGCAGGTGCCGGCGGCGGCGCGTACACCGGTGCCGGTGGCGTGTACGCCGGGGCGTTGTCAGCGTCACGGTCTCGACCGGGGGCGGCGGCGCCTCGGGGGCGACCGGTTCGGGCGCCGGTGCCGACGACGGCGGAACCGGCGCGGTCTGCGGCGCCGGGGTCACACCGGTACTGCCGGTCGCGCTGGTCAGGGCGATCGCCACCCCGCCGACCGCGACCACCGCGATGGCCGCGGCCACGCCCATCACCAGCCCCGGTAGCCGCTGCCAGATCCGCGGTTCGTCGATCGGCCCGTCCGTGGGAGGCACGTACTGCGCGGGCGCCGGGCGCATCGGCCCGGAGTCATACGGGGTCTCATAGGGTCCCGAGCCGGTGTAGGGCACGGGGTCGTCCGCCGCGTCGTCCTGCGACCAGGCCAGCGCTCGAAAAGTCGACGACCCGGGGGACTCGGCCGCCGGCTGCGGCGCCGGCGCCAAACCCGTCGGGGCGTCCGCAGGAGTCACGGGCGCCAAGCCGGTCCGCGCCTCGGCGGCCGAGGTGTACGCACCGATCAACGCAGCACCCTTCGCGGCGTCGAGTCCCGGTTGCGGCGTGGCGAACACCGGCATGCCGGAGCGCTCGGCCAGCCGCCGTCGAATCAACGGCATGCCTGCGCCACCGCCGGCAACGACCAGGGCAGCGATGTCCTTCCAGTCAAATCTGTTGCGCTGCAACGTGTCATCGATCGCAACAAGGACACTGTCCAGCTTTGGCGCGACCAGAGCCTCGAGCTCGTCGCGTGTCACCCGGACCGCCAGGTGATGGTCCGGCAACTGCACGTCGACGTCGGTGGCTTCGTGCGTCGACAACTGTTCCTTGGCGTTGCGGCACTCGTCTCGCAGGCGGGACAGTGACCCCACGGCGGCCGTGCTCAAAGGGTCGTCGGCACCCGAGCCCGCGAGCCCGGCAAGGATGTGGCTCAGCAGGGCTTGGTCCACCAGGTCACCGGAGAACTCCGTGTGACGAGTCGTCTCGTCGATGGGCTCGAAGGCGTCACCTGCATCCGCCAACGTGATGCTGGTTGCGCCGCCGCCGAAATCGACCAACGTCACCACCCCCTGTGCCGGGAGGCCGAGGTCGCTCTGCAGTGCGGTCAGCGACGCCTTGGCATCCGAAACGAGTCGGGTGATCGTGGCGTCGGCGCCAAACAGGGGATGCCCGCGCAGTGCGCTGCGCAGCGTCCGCAGGGTGGCCGGCCCCCAGTGCGCGGGCACAGCGATTGAGACGTCGGAGGACGCCGGGCCGCTGCCTTCGACGAGATCTGCGAGCGCGGCGACCAACAGTCGGTCGGCCGAGTGCGACGATCCGTCGGCGGCGACCAGTGGTACGTCGTCACCCACCCGCTCGACGAAGCCGGACATCACGGTGCCGTCCGGCACGGTGAACACCGAACGACGGAGCACGGGCTGATCGGCTCGATTGTCGATGCGTACCGCGACCAAGTTCGTCGTCCCGATCGACAACCCCAATGGGTCGCTCATAACGGAGGACACGATAGTCCTCCGACCACCGGGAACCGGTCAGACACTCCGTGCGAACCCCGTTCGGGGGCCACGGTTTTGGGGTGCACCAAACGGGTACCTGCAATGCCATGACATCTCTGTGGCTAGCAAACCGCGTCGAGCGGCCGACACCGCCCGACCCGCTGGTCGAATCGGACCGGTCGGCCGACGTCGTCGTGGTCGGCGCCGGCATCACCGGCCTCATCACCGCGGTGCTCCTGGCGCGGGCCGGCAAGGACGTGTTGGTGCTCGAAGCCCAACGCGTCGGGGCGGGCGCCACCGGCAACACCACCGCCAAAATCAGCCTGTTGCAGAGCACCAAGCTCTCGAAGATCGTCTCCAAACACGGGCCCGGGACGGCCAGGCAGTACGTCGAGGGCAATCGCGAGGGCCTGGAGTGGTTGGTCCAGCACTGTGAGGCGCACGGGCTGTCGGTGCAACGCGAGGACGCCTACACCTACGCACAATCCGAGCAGGGTGTCCCCTCCGTGCGCCAGGAGCTACAGGCGTGCGAGGCCGCGGGATTGGACGTCGACTGGGTCGACGACGCCGATGTGCCCTTCCCGTTCCACGGTGCGGTCCGGCTGGCAGACCAGGCGCAGTTCGACCCGATGCCGTTGCTCGACAGCCTGGTCGTGGAGCTCGACGAACGGGGTGGACGGCTGGCGCAAGGCGTTCGGGTGCAGAAGGTTTCGAATGACGGCGACAGGCTGGCGTTGGGTGTCCGCACCACCGCGGGTGACGAATTCGACGTGCATGCCAAGCAATGTGTTCTCGCGACGGGCATCCCGATCCTGGACCGCGGCGGTTTCTTCGCCCGCCTCAAACCGCAGCGCTCCTACTGCATGGCCTACAAGGTGCCCGGCAACATCACCAGGGGTATGTACATCTCCGCCGACTCGCCCACCCGGTCGCTGCGTTATGCGCCGACACCGGACGGCGATCGGCTGATCGCCGGTGGCGCAGGACATCCCGTCGGCCACGAGAAGAGCCCGGCCTCGTCGGTGCAGGAACTCGACCAGTGGACGAAGCTGCACTTCCCCGGCGCGATGCAGACGCATTACTGGTCCGCGCAGGACTACTCGCCCATCGACGAACTGCCCTACGTCGGGCCGATCCTGCCCGGCAACGACAAGATCTTTGTGGCAACGGGTTTCGACAAGTGGCGCATGACCAACGGTACGGCTGCCGCGCTGGCGCTCTCGAGCCGCATCCTCGGGGGGCGGATGGACTGGGCCAAGGCCTTCGACAGCTGGAGCCCGCACGAGCTGTCGGGAATCCCGAAGGCGATGCAGACCAACGCGCAGGTGGCGCTCTATCTGACGCGCGGGTGGATCACGCCGGTCACCCGCATCCTCAATCGCACCCCCGAGGAGGGCGGTGTGGTCAGTGGCCCGCCATGGGATCTGGAGGCGCGAAGCGTGGTCGACGGCCGCGAATATCGCGTTTCACCGGTGTGCCCACACCTCGGCGGCATCGTCAATTGGAACGACGCCGACGAATCGTGGGAGTGCCCACTGCACGGCTCGCGGTTCGCACCCGACGGGACCTTGCTCGAGGGTCCCGCTACCCGCAATCTCACTGCGGCGCAGTAGTTATCGGCTTCTCCGGCAGAAAGCGCCGGACGGCGATCGACCCGACGATGCCGACCACGATCAGCGTGATCGCGACCGTGTCGGACGTGGAATCCGACACCCAGCCGACGATTCCGGTGACCGTGAGGAAGGGTGGAAGCCAGTCGATGGCACCCGACCACGAGTCCGACTCGCCCGTGGCGTAGTCGGGATAGAACTCGGTGAACGATGCGGCGAAGACGAGGGCGCCGATGGGGATGATCCACGCGGTCCAGAAGTTGTCGTTGTCGCGCAGGACGGCGTCGCCGATGCCCCCCGAGATGGCCGACACCACGAACGCGGCGGCCCATGCGCCGGTGATCGCGAAGTTGATGCGCCGGAACGGTGCGGTGTCCCAGAACTCACGAGGCGTCGTGTCCTTCGCGTACGCCATCGTGAACGGACGCCGCACGATCAGCGTGCCGACCGCGAACACGGCCAACACGATGTTGCTGAGCTCGCCGGACCACAGCTGCAGCCAATCGATCACCCGATCCGGCGCGAGGAGGCCGATCACGGCGAGGGCACCGAAGTAGGCGATGGTCAGTGCTTCAAGGGCGTGGACGGGAACACCGCGGCGGGTGCCGACCCAGAGTGTCAGCAGGGCGAGTCCCAGCGCCGCGGACGCGGCTTCCTCGAACCGGCCCGGACCTGCGACGACCGCCATGAGGATCCATGGCGCCAGCCCCGCAAACGGAGATTTGACATAGGCGTCGAGAAATTTCATGAGCGGACTGTACGCGCTGCGGAGATGTTGTGCTGCAATGTCGGCATGGGTGACATCGACGAG
This sequence comes from Mycolicibacterium novocastrense, assembly GCF_001499835.1. NCBI lineage: Bacteria > Bacillati > Actinomycetota > Actinomycetes > Mycobacteriales > Mycobacteriaceae > Mycobacterium > Mycolicibacterium novocastrense. Next base: position 399,672 of record NZ_LQIH01000012.1, on the reverse strand, counting down.
ATCCAGCAAGTGAAGTTCCGCTACCTGCGCGCGCTCGACACCAAACACTGGGATGAGTTCGCCGACACCCTCACCGAGGACGTGGTGGGCAAGTACGGCGAATCGATCGGCGAGGAGCACCACTTCACCAACCGCGACGAGTTGGTCAAGTTCATGCGGAACTCGCTGGGCCCCGAGATCATCACCGAACACCGCGTCACCCATCCCGAGATCACCGTCGATGGTGACGAGGCGACCGGCACGTGGTACCTGCAGGACCGGGTGATCGCACCGGACTTCAACTTCATGCTGATCGGCGCGGGCTTCTATCACGACAGGTACCGGCGGACCAGCGAGGGATGGCGGATCAGCGAAACCGGTTACGACCGCACCTATGACGCGTCGATGTCACTCGAGGCGTTGAACTTCAAGGTGAAGCCCGGTCGGGCACTGAACATTTGAATCACTGAGCGATCGCGATCAACGCCCCCGGCCGAAGCCAACGCATGATCTCGACCAGCTTGCCGTCGTCGATCGCCACACATCCGGCCGTCGGCCCGCCGTCGGTGGCGTGCAGGAAGAACGCGCCGCCGTTGCCCGGCACCCGCGCCTTGTTGACCCCCATCACGACCGCGTGCACATACTGCGGGATCTGGAGATTCTCGGTGCCGCTGGCCGGGTCGGTGTCGAACGGGCACTGCGCCTTCTTACAGACCTGCATGGTGTTGTACGTCGGGCTCTTCATGTCGCCGTCCCACCAGTGATCCGGCCCGACCTGCACGTAGGGCAGACCTCCGCCGGGGTTGGGCGCCGTGCCGAAGGCGAAGTCGAGCGTGAAAACACCCATCGGGGTTTTCATTTCGCCGTCATGGCTCTGCGGAGTCATACCGTTGGCGCCGATCCAGGCCGGTATACCCGCCGCGACCGGTTGCCAGCCCGCCGCGGTCCGCTGGTAGACATCCATCTTGGCCTTCGAACCACCCACGCCGACAACGGAAATCACCTGAGTAGCCGAACCCACCGACCCTGCGAACCACGGAAGGGTCTGCGCCTGGCCGACGGGGGCGACCGCAAGGACCATCAAGCCCACACACAGCAGGGTCAGCAGTCGGCGCACCGACACATGCTAGGTCGCGGCGCGCTGTGATCCCCGTATGCCACGCGGCCCTGTGACTGATCTGCGATGACACGATTATTTTCCGACGCAGGTGGATACGTTGGGGAGATGGATGTTGCGCAGGTGGTCGGCCGGCCCGCAGGTCTACGGCGAATCACGCACGGTCTCGGCGCGCTCGACCGGGAGATCTTCGATGCGATCGCCGAGTCGCCGACCCCGCTGCTCGACACGGTGATGCCGCCGCTGACCCGCGCGGCCGACCATTCCAAACTGTGGTTCGCGATCGCCGCGGCCCTGGCCGCCACCGGTAACCCTCGCGCGCGGCGCGGCGCGGTCCGCGGGGTGCTCACGCTGGCGGCGACGAGCCTGATCACCAACCAGGGCGCCAAGCGCATCCGGCGACGGCCCCGTCCGCTGTTCGACGCCGTACCACTGGTGCGCCGTACGCGCCGTCGACCCACGTCCAACTCGCTGCCGTCCGGGCACTCCGCGAGCGCCGCAGCCTTCGCGGTGGCTGTCGGACTGGAGAGCGCTTCGCTCGGACTCCCCTTGGCGCTTCTGGCTGGCCTCGTCGGGTTGTCCCGCGTCGCCGTCGGCGCCCATTACCCCGGGGATGTGATCGCCGGATTCGGCCTGGGTGCCGCGGTCGCGGTGCTGGGCGGGCGGGTGGTGCCTCCAGTGGTGCCGACGAGGCTTCCGACCGCCGACCCGCTGCGGGTGGACACCCCGCCGCGGCCGGAGGGGGCCGGTGTGGTGCTGGTCGTCAATCCGGCGTCCGGCAGCGGGACCGGGGCAGACATTCTCGAAGAGGTCCGGGATGCGTTGCCGCGCGCTGTGATAGTCGAGCTTTCCGATGGCGATGACTTCGACGCGGCGTTACGCGCGGCGGCTCAGCGCGCTGAGGTTCTGGCGATCGGCGGCGGAGATGGAACGGTGTCGTGCGCGGCGGCCGCGGCCATCGAGGCGGGTGTGCCGCTGGCGGTGTTCCCGGGGGGTACCTTCAACCACTTCGCGAAGGACATCGGTTGCGACACGGTGGAAAAGACCGTCGACGCGATTCGGCGGGGCAGTGTCGCCTGCGTCGACATGGTGTGTCTGAACGAGAAGCAGATGGTGGTCAACACCGCGAGTATCGGGGCGTACCCGGCGTTCGTCCGCACACGAGAGAAGTACGAACGCAAGATCGGCAAGCCGCTGGCCGGTCTCTACGCGATGTATCACACGTTGCGGCACGAGGATCCGGTCCGCATCCGCTATGACAACAAGACGTTGCAGACGTTTCTGTTCTTCCTCGGCAATTCGGCTTATCTGCCTTCGGGATTCGCGCCGTCGCGGCGGGACCGGATGGACGACGGCCTGATGGATGTCCGGATCCTCGAGACCGGTCACCGGTTCAGCAAGCTGCGCATCCTGGTCGACGTCGCACTCGGCAGGCTCGAGCGCAGCCCGTTCTACCACGAGATGCGGGTACCCGAGTTCGAGTTCACCGCAGTCGACGGTCCGACGCTGTTGGCGCACGACGGTGAGATCGGAACCGAGTGCGAAAGGGCCAGCTTCAGCGTGCGATACCGGGCGCTTCCGGTGTTTCGTCCGCTTCCGTGACCCAAGACGACGGCCGCACGGTCAGCAGGCAGAGCACGAAATAGGCGTAGCCCAAAGCCCACCCGGCCATGACGTCGGTCGGATGGTGGACGTTGAGCACTACACGCCCGACGCCGATGAGGACGACGACGCCGATGCCCGCGACGATGAGCCACGCGCGGGCGGATGGACGCACGGCAGGTAGAGCGACTGTCAGCAGAGCGAGAACCGCGACGAGCACCCCGAGGGCATGGCCGGAGGGAAACGCTGTTCCCAGCGCGTCGACGAACGCGGTATCCGGGCGCGGACGGTCGGCGGCCCCCTTCGCGATCTCGGTGACGAGTCCGGCCAGTTCCACCGTCACGATCAGGAATATCGCGATGCGGATCCGGCGGCGCACGAACGCGACAATGATGAGGACAACGGTCACCACGCGGAACATGCCGGGCCCGAGAGCGGTGCAGAAGACATCCCATCCGAGCACCCACCCCGGATGGTCGACTCCCAGCGGGTAGAAGGCGTCGAGCGCCGCCGAATCGATGTCGACCAGCCATGCCCACTGCTGCGCGGAACCGATCCACAGCAGGGCATACACCGCGACCGCGGCCAGTGCCGATACCACCAGCCGAGGCGTGTGTGATGCCATCGTCCACCTCTACCACGTGGGTGCTGAGGCCGTTAGGGTGACTGCTCATGGCCGTGTTCCTGCGCAAGCTGCTCCGTATCGGCGGTATGCCAGACGATTTGCGGGCCGAGGTGGAAGCCGAGGGTGTGCTCTTCCTCGCCGAGTACATCGCGGTGACCCGACGGTTCAGTGGCAAGATCCCGGGACGACGTGCGAACGCGAACGTCACGAGTTACGTGGGCTCGCTGGCGCTGACCAACCAACGCGTACTCGCCACGCTGTCGACTGTGCCCAAGCTGGCCGGCCGCACCATCGATCAACGCTGGGACGCTAGGCAGTCCGGGACCGTCACCGCCCAGTTCTCGGAGACCGGTGTGCAGCTCGATGTCGACATCGCCGGTGTCGATTCCCGCTTCACCGGCGAACTTTCGATGCATTACAAGGTCTCCATCCCCGAGGACGTCCTCTCGCGCCTCCCCCGACGATCGGTGTCCTTCGATGTCCCGCCCGAATACGTGTTCCGGGCCGTGGGAGTGCCCTACGACCCGTAGGTGGCTGCTATACCGCGCGCTCGCCCCGTCGCTTTCAGAAGGGTGGGGGTTTGTTGCGTTCGGCGAGTTGTGCGTCGACGATCGGTTGGTTGTGGCGGCGTTCGTCGTTGATGGCTTGGGTTCGGGCTTGGGCTCGGGTTTGTTTGCGGCGCGGCATTTTCAGGGTGCGCGCGTCGTCGGATGCGGTGTCGATGTTGGAGTCGATCAACGCTGGGGCGGTAGGGCGGCACAGTTCGGGAAACAGCAGCCGGCTGCCAGGGTGGGTGATGTAGGTCTGGCCGTGTCGCGAGGTCCATTCGATCATGCCGTCGCGGTGCTGTACTTCGCGCCAGCCGGCGAAGGTTTTGAGCAGGTGGTGGTGTCGGCACAGGCATTTGAGGTTGGAGGCTTGGGTGGGCCCGACCGGATAGGCCACGCTGTGGTCGATGTCGCAGTCGGTGGCCGGGACATCACAGCCGGGGAACCGGCACGTCATGTCGCGGCAGCGCACAAACCACGCCAGCGCCTCTGAGGGGCGGTAGCGCGGTTCAGGCCCGGCGTCCCCGGGATGGATGACGGGTTGGATCGTGGCGGTGCCAGCCAGCTTGGCTGCCAGCAGCGGGGCCGGTAGCAGGCCCTTGCCCATCAAATAGCCCGGGTCGGTGCCCGCCGGAGCGGACGGTGGGTCCTCCTCGCTGGAGGGCACGCGCCCGTCCAACGTGGCCGGGGTGTCATCGGTCAGTGACTCTTCGCGCGCGATCATGTGCATGACCACCGCACTCGGTGTCGCCGCCGCGGCGCCGCAGTCGGGGCGCCCACAGCCACAGGCCAGGCGGTCGGCGCCCTGGCCGAGGGCGCCCAACGCATCAGAGCGGCGTTGGTCAACGGTACGTGGGTCGTGGGCACATACCGCGGCGGCCATCGCATCCAGGCGGGTGTCGAGGGCTTGGCCGTCGGTGGCCAACAATGTGGCTTCCAGCGCGACGGTGCCCGACCCGTCGCGGGGGTCGTGGATATCGACATGGCGCCCGCGTGCGGCGTATTCGGTGCGCCGCACCGCGGCGGGGTCATAGCGGTCCACGCAGGTGTCGATGGCGGTGTGCAACCGCTCGGTGGACAGGGTGCCCCACTGGGTCAGCTGGGCGGCCAGCTCGGCGTCGAGTTTGGCCAGGGCGCCCGCATCGCGCACCAGGCGGCTGCGGTGTGCCACTGCGGCCACGGTGCGGTACGAGATCGCCCCGGTGGCGAACACCGCGCTCACCGCCGGCAGGCGCCGGCGCAGGTCATCGGCGAGCAGCAACTGGTGGGAGGCCACCCCCAGCGAGACGCCTTGGGCGGCGGCGACCTCGGCGGCCGCGATCGCCCAGTTGTCGATGCACCACTGCTCACGGTCGACGGACCCCGCTTCACTGATCAGGCGATCGAGCACGTCAGCGGCGGCCGCCAGCCGGTACGCGCTGGCGGCGTTTTCCACCCGCGCCCACGCCCCGACCGCACCCGCACCCCGGGCACTGCCGGCCGCGGCCACCAGTTCATCGAACATGTGATCGAATCTATCGACCTGCTGGTGGTGGGACCAGCGGTCAACACCGATCTGTGGATGAATCCCAACTTGGGGATAACCCGCCGACCGAGCCGAAGGCTTGCCCCATCGGGCCGAGCACGCTGAAGTGGGACGTCGACGACGAAAGGATGTGACGTGACAGACCGACGCCGGGACAATGTGCTGATCATTCACTGGCACGACCTCGGCCGCTACCTCGGCGCCTACGGCCACCACGATGTGTCGAGTCCGCGTCTCGACGAACTCGCCGCCGAAGGCATTCTGTTCACTCGCGCGCACGCGACTGCGCCGCTCTGCTCGCCATCGCGGGGATCGTTGTTCACGGGCCGCTACCCCCAGAGCAACGGACTCGTCGGCCTGGCCCACCACGGATGGGAATATCGCGCGGGCGTCCGTACGCTGCCCCAGATTCTGTCCGAATCAGGTTGGCACACTGCATTGTTCGGTATGCAGCACGAGACCTCGTATCCTGCCAGGCTCGGCTTCGATGAGTACGACGTCTCGAATTCCTACTGTGATTACGTCGTCGAACACGCAACGCGGTGGCTGACCGAGCCGCCCGAGAAGCCGTTCCTGTTGACGGCGGGCTTCTTCGAGACACATCGACCGTACCCGCGCGACAGGTATGAACCCGCCGATGCCACCGGCGTCGACGTCCCCGGATATCTGCCCGACACTGCGGAGGTCCGGCAGGACCTCGCCGAGTTCTACGGATCGATATCGGTGGCCGACGCCGCGGTCGGCCGTCTGCTCGACACCCTCTCGGCGACCGGCCTCGACCGCACCACCTGGGTGGTGTTCATGACCGACCACGGCCCAGCACTTCCCCGCGCCAAATCGACGCTGTACGACGCGGGTACGGGCATCGCGATGATCGTGCGCCCACCGCGCGGCGCGACCATCCAGCCAAAGGTCTACGACGAGTTGTTCAGCGGCGTGGACCTGCTTCCCACACTGCTCGAAGTCCTCGGTGTCGAGATACCAGCCGGCGTCGAAGGCCTCTCACACAAGGCCGCTTTGCTGGCCTCCCCCGAGCCGCCCGTGCGCACCGAGGTGTACACCACGAAGACCTACCACGACTCCTTCGACCCCATCCGCGCGATCCGAACCAAGGAATACAGCTACATCGAGAACTACGCGTCGCGCCCGCTTCTCGATCTACCGTTGGATATCGCCGACAGTGCGCCCGGGCGAATCGTCGCCCCGCTCACCCGTACGGAGCGGCCGCAACGAGAGCTATACGACCTGCGCGCGGACCCCAACGAGTCGAACAACCTTCTGGCCCAACGCGGCTCGGACGTGGCGGAATCCATCGCCGACGATCTGGCCCTGCTGCTCAACGACTGGCGCGTCAAGACCAACGATGTGATCCCGTCGGAGTTCGCAGGCACCCGGATATCGGAGCGCTACACCGAAACATATCTGCGTATTCAAGGCCAGCTGCCGAGCCGCTCCGCACTCGCCGCCGAACGCGGCGTCACGGACGACCACAGCGACCAATAGTTTCGCTCAACATGAGCGAAAACTCCTGGGGTGTCGGATGTTTGCCCTGTGGGTAAGCTGCGCGCATGTCAGCCTCGAGGGCCTATCTCGTCCTGGCCTCCCAGCGCAGCGGCAGCACGCTGCTGGTGGAGTCCTTGCGCGCGACGGGTGTCGCCGGAGAACCCGGGGAGTTCTTTCAGTACCTGCCGAGCACCAGCCAGTCACCACAGCCCAGGCAGTGGTTCGAGGGTGTGACCGACGAGTCGATCCTGCGCCTCCTCGACCCGCTTGACGAGGGCAAACCCGACCTCGCTCCCCCGGAGATCTGGCGTGATTACATCCGCACGGTCGGCCGCACCCCCAACGGCATCTGGGGCGGCAAGCTGATGTGGAACCAGACTCCGCTGCTGCTCGATCGGGCCGGCGGGCTGCCCGACCGCTCCGGTACCGGCCTGTTGTCGGCCATCCGGGACGTCATCGGTAGCGACCCGTTCCTCATCCATGTCTTCCGTCCTGACGTGGTCTCACAGGCGGTTTCGTTCTGGCGGGCGGTGCAGACTCGGATATGGCGGGGCCGGCCCGATCCGGCACGCGATGCCCGGGCCCAATACCACGCCGGCGCCATCGCCCACGTCGTGACGATGCTGCGCGCCCAGGAAGAGGGCTGGCGCAACTGGTTCGCCGAGGAGGGAGTCGCGCCGATGGAAGTGCCGTACCCGGTGTTGTGGCGCAATCTCTCCCAGATCGTGGGCGATGTGCTCGAAGCGCTCGGACAGGACCGGCGGCTCGCGCCGGAACCGGTTCTCGAGCGGCAGGCCGACCAACGCTCAGATGCGTGGGTCGACCGGTACCGGGCGGACGCCGAAAGAGAAGGGCTTCCTACATGACAGTGGATACCCTGCACGTCGACGAGCTTCGACTGTTGGAGGCCGAGGCGGTGCACATCATCCGCGAGGTCGTCGCCGAACTGGAACGGCCGGTGCTGCTGTTCTCGGCGGGCAAGGACTCGATCGTACTTCTTCGCCTCGCGGAGAAGGCTTTTCGCCCGTCACCGCTGCCTTTCCCGGTCATGCATGTCGACACCGGCCACAATTTCGACGAGGTCATCGAGTTCCGTGACCGCCGAGTCACGGGCGAGGGGCACAAGTTGATGGTGGCGTCGGTGCAGGAGTCGATCGACAAGGGCCGCGTCCCCGATCCCGGGCCCGGGGCGTCGCGCAACCGTCAGCAGACCCGGACCCTGCTCGACGCGCTCGAAGAAGGGCGTTTTGACGCGGCGTTCGGCGGAGCCCGCCGCGACGAAGAGCGCGCCCGCGCGAAGGAGCGGATCCTGTCCTTCCGAGACGAGTTCGGCCAGTGGGATCCGCGGGCCCAGCGGCCGGAGCCGTGGTCGCTGTACAACGGCCGTATCAGGAAGGGCGAACAGGTCCGGGTCTTCCCCCTGAGCAACTGGACCGAACTCGACGTGTGGCGCTATATCGAGCTGGAGAACCTCGAACTGCCCTCGATCTACTTCGCGCACGAACGTGAGGTTTTCGAACGCGACGGCATCCTTCTCGCGGTGTCGGAGTACTCCAAACCCGTCGGCGGCGAGACAGCGTCCGTCGAAGAGGTCCGCTACCGGACCGTGGGCGACCTGACCATCACGGGTGCGGTGCGCTCCCGAGCCGTCGACATCGAGGGCGTCATCGCCGAGATCTCAGCTGCCACGGTGTCGGAGCGCGGCGAGACGCGCGCCGACGACCGCACCTCGGCCGCCGCCATGGAAGACCGCAAGCGCGAAGGGTATTTCTGATGACCCGCCAACTCCTCCGCATCACCACCGCCGGATCTGTCGACGACGGTAAGAGCACGCTGATCGGTCGCCTGTTGCACGACACCGACAGCCTGCCGACCGACCACCTCGACGCCGTCACCGACGAGGAGGGCATTGCCGACCTGGCAGCCCTGTCCGACGGTTTGCGCGCCGAACGCGAACAGGGCATCACGATCGACGTGGCCTACCGGTTCTTCTCGACGCAAACCCGAAGTTACATCCTTGCCGACACCCCGGGTCATGAGCGCTATACCCGCAATATGTTCACGGGTGCCTCGAACGCCCACGTCGCCGTCCTGCTCGTCGACGCCCGCGCAGGCGTGCTGCGTCAAACCAACCGGCACGCGCGCATCGCGAAGTTGTTGGGAATCAAGCACTTCGTCGCGACGGTCAACAAGATCGACCTCGTCGAGTTCGACCAACTGCGGTTCGCCGAGGTGCATACGCAGCTTCAACGGCTCTGCGCACGCCTCGGCAACATCGACATCACGGTGGTTCCGATTGCCGCCAAGCACGGCGACAACGTGGTCCACCGATCCCGCAACACACCGTGGTACGACGGGCCGACGCTGCTTGAATACCTCGAGAGCATCGAACTGAGCGCACCGCAGGCGCAATCGAGCAAGTTGCGCCTTCCCGTGCAGTGGGTGTCCCGCCCCACTGCCGACCAACGTCGCCGCTACACCGGAAGGCTCTCCGGTGGAACGCTCCAGGCGGGGGACCCGGTCGTCATCCTGCCTGCCGGTACCCGATCCACCGTGACACTCGTCGACACTCTCGATGACGAGCGCACCGTTGCTGTTGCGCCGCTGTCTGTTTCGGTGGAGCTGGCCGACGACATCGATGTCGGTCGCGGAGACGTCCTCGTCAGCGGATCCGACGACGCCGTCCTGCCCGTCCTTGCCCGCGAGCTCGACGCGACAGTGTGCTGGTTCCGGGAAGCTCCGTTGCGGGCGGGTGACCGGCTGGCACTCAAACAAGGTACGAAGACGGTCCGCGCAACCGTTCAGTCGCTGCACAGCCGCCTGGATCCAGAGACGCTCGATGACCTGGACAACCCTGTCGAGCTGGTGCTCAACGACGTCGGTGACGTCACGCTTCGCACGAGCTCGGTCGTGATCGCCGACCCCTACGCCGACAACAAGGACAGCGGCGCGTTCATCCTCATCGACGAGGCCACCAACGACACCGTCGGCGCGGGCACGATCATCGAACCGCGCGAGGTCAAGCCGGGCGAGCAGACACGTAACGACATCCGGTGGCACCCCTCCTCCCTCGACCGGGACTACCGGTGGTCGTCGACCGGTCAACGCGGGGCGACGATCTGGTTCACCGGCCTTCCCGCCTCGGGCAAGTCGACGATCGCGGTCGCCGTCGAACGCGCGCTCGTCGAATCCGGCGATGTGGCCTACCTTCTCGACGGTGACAACATCCGGCACGGGCTCTCCGACGACCTCGGGTTCTCGGCCGGCGACCGCGCCGAGAACATCCGCCGGGTCGGCCATCTCACGAGACTGTTCGCCGACGCCGGTGTGGTGGCGCTGGCGTCGTTGGTGTCGCCGCTGAAGTCGGATCGCGACACCGCCCGCGCCCTCAACGATGCCGCCAAACTGCCCTTCATCGAGGTGCACGTGGCCACCCCGGTCGGCGAGTGCGAACGCCGCGATCCCAAGGGCCTGTACGCCCGGGCCCGCGCGGGTGAGCTGAAGGGCCTGACGGGCATCGACGCACCGTACGAACCACCCGAGAATCCCGATCTGGTCCTTGACACCACCGAAGCGAATGTCGAGGATCTGGCCAAGCAGGTGATCGATCTGCTCAAGGCCAAACGGGACGCTCAGTTCACCTGAGCCACCACGAAAATGCGCCGGAACGGGAAGAACGTCCTGCCGTCCTTCCGCTTCGGATACGCCGCGTTCAGCAGCGGGGTCAATTCGTTGCGGAACTCGTTCCACTCGGTGTCGGTGAGCCTAGTGCGCACCGGGCGTAGCGCGGTTCCCGCGATCCAGTCCAGCACCGGGTCCTCACCGGTCAACACGTGCACGTAGGTGGTCTCCCACGCGTCGACCCTGCAACCGGCATCGGCGAGCAGATCTGCGTATTCGACCGGATCCTTCACCGGTGAGCCACGAAATGGGAAGTCTTGCAATCGTTCTGCCCAACGGTCCCGCTGGACGAGCTCACCTACCGTGCGGTGCGAGGGAGCATCGAAGTTACCCGGTACCTGCATTGCGATCCACGACCGCGCCGACAACTGTGCGGCCCACCTGACGAGTAAGCGTGGATGGTCGGACACCCAGTGCAGGGTGGCGTTGCTGATCACCACGTCGGTATCGGGTTTCGGCACCCAGTCGCCGATGTCACCGACGTTCGCGTCGATTCCCCTGTCGCGCGCGGCCCGCACCATTTCCGGCGAGCTGTCCAACGCCTCTATGCGAGCCTGCGGCCAACGCTGGGCCAATGAGGTCGTCAGATTGCCCGGCCCACAACCCAGATCCGCAACCCGCCGCGGGGCATCGGCACCGACCCTCGACAACAGATCGAAGTAGGGGCGCCCACGCTCGTCGGCGAACGTCAGATATGTGTCGGGGTTCCACATGTCGACAGTTTGACATCGCCCGATCGGGATACCATGCGGAAGTGAGCCAAACGGAGGCGAACCCGGTTGATCCGCCGATACCCGTTCCGGACGTCCCCGGCGCAGATGCCAGCGCAGGTCTGCCGCGGCGTGCCGACCTGACGCTGCGCCAGCGCTTCATCGTCGACTCGTCGGCCGTGGCGGATCTCGCCTTGCGCACCGCGATCGCATCACTGCTCGCGACGACGATGTTGCCGAGCCTGGCCGGCGGCCTACGCCGCTCGCAGTCGCGCGCGGAACGCGAACAGCTGCAGTTCTATGCCGAATTGGCCTCGGCGAAGGATCCCGCGCAGTCGTTCCCGGCCCCCACTTCACCGCCCCGGGTCGCATCGCGGGCAGCCAACCCGCTGGCCGAGTGGATCGCGAAGGGTCAGGTTCAGAACATTCGCTTCGAGAGCAGTTTCGAAGCGATCAACCCGGCCTTGCGCGCGCAGTGCAGCGGATTCGAACGCAACAACGTCGTCCACGCCCAGCACTGGCGCCACGACGACGGGCCACACCCGACCCTGTGCCTGATCCACGGGTTCATGGGTTCGCCGTATCTGTTCAACGGCCTGTTCTTCTCCCTGCCGTGGTTCTTTCGGTCGGGTTACGACGTCCTGCTGTACACCATGCCCTTTCACGGTCCCCGGGCGGAAAAGGGCTCCCCTTTCAGCGGCTACGGGTTCTTCGCCAACGGCTTCTCGGGCTTCGCCGAGGCGATGGCCCAGGCGGTGCACGACTTCCGCTCGGTCATCGACTATCTGGAGTTCACCGGTGTCGATCGGATCGCGTTGACCGGTATGTCGCTCGGCGGGTACACGTCAGCGCTGATCGCAGCCGTCGACGACCGGATCCAGGCCGTGATCCCCAATGTCCCTGTCGTCGCACCCGATCAGACGGTGGACGAATGGTTCCCCGCCAACAAAGTGGTCGGGCTGCGAAACCTGCTGACGGGAACCGACGCGGAACTCACCGGGGGCGCCACCCTGTTCTCCTCACCGCTGAACTACGCCCCGCTGGTCCCCAAGGACCGCCGTTTGATCATCACAGGTCTCGGCGACCGGTTGGCGCCGCCGGAGCAGGCTGAGATGCTGTGGGAACATTGGGACCGCTGCGCGTTCCACTGGTTCCCGGGCAACCACATCCTGCATGTCAGCCAGCCTGACTACCTGCGCAGGATGACCCGCTTCATGAAGGATTTCATGTTCGACTGAGCTCGGCCTGATTTCCCGCCGGCCAGTCGATCCGAGACAACTGATCGACGGTAACCGGCTTAGCCGGAAGATCGAATCTGCCAACGGCTTTGGGATCCAACGCCGTCAGTAATGGCCGCTGAACCCCGCGATGCGGTGCCAGTCCCGACACCGGGGCCCCGCGTACCGGCTCGGGTGTCCGGAACGCGCACACCGCCGCGACAGTCGGGTGCGCCGCCGAACCGCTGAACTCGACGGCGGTCCACGTCTCCGACGACTGGGACCGCACCTCGTCGAGAAGCTCACCCAGCCGCTCGTCGACCGGAATCCCGTATGCCGACACGAATCCGTCTTCGTCGTGGACACCGCGCCACTTCTCGCGGCCCTTTCCGATCAACGGCGCGTCCGAGTCGTCGACGGGCACCGCATCGAGCCCCGCCTCCCGCAGGTGATCGGCGAGCCGACGACCGGCGATCTCGGCAGTCTCGCGCAGGGGCAGCTCCGGTGAACGCGCCTGCAGAGCAACCAGATTCGCCTCGGCATCCAGGGTCAGGCTTATCCACGTGGTACGACTACCATCCACATCGCGGTTCGTCACGCGAACCTTCTCGCTGCGGACGCCGAACCGCTCGACGTAGCTCGCCACCAGGGCCAACGGCACACCGAGTCCCGACGGGTCCTCGACCCGCAACACCACGGTGGCCTGCTTCGCACTCTGCGGCTTCGGCGTGGAGTGGTTGCGTCGAAACACCGCCAACCGCCGGCCGAACATGTTCGTCACGAACTGGCCCCGCCACCATGCGAACACGACGACGACCACGGCGACTGCGATGCCGAAGATCCACCAATCCGTGGTTGTCTCCCACGGGTACGCCATGGCCGCCAGGACCACGGCCACCGACGCCAGCGCAATTCGAACGGTCACGATGCCTCCGCTTGGTTGTCTAGGTTCCTTCGCCGGTGGACCGCGACCGCGGCGGTGACGGCTGCGATCAGCGCCAGCACACCGGTTCCCACGAACGCGACCACCTTCGGGGTCTCATCAGGGGTGGCCGGTTGCGGCGGTGCGGCAACGGGCTGGGGTTCGGGCTCCCCGTTAGCGGCGACGGCCGCCGTCACGTCCCATGTCAGGGCGGCGACGGGGTCGACGAGTCCGGCGCCGGTCAGATTCGACGGCGCTCTCGCCGCCCCCTGCGCTCCGGCCGTGAGCCGATCCCGGACCTGTTCGGCGGTCAGCTCGGGAAACCGGCTCCGCACCAACGCCGCAACGCCGGACACGTAGGCGGCCGCGAAGCTCGAGCCGTTGAGTGGATACAGCCGGCCCCTCTCGTCGGGCAGCGCGTTGGCCAGGCCGCCACCGTCACCGTTGCCCACCGAGACAATGTCCTGCCCGGGTGCGCCGATTCCCACCCACGGGCCCGCCATCGTGAAATCCGATGGCCGCCCGGCAGTGTCGAGCGAACCCACCGAAAGCACGTAGGGCTGCCAGGACGACGGTATCGACACCGACGTCACCCCGGCCCAGTTGCGAGGGTCCTCCGGGCGGCTGGGATCCGACAACGGATTGGACGGACATGCCGACCCCGGGTTCAACCCCATCTTGTTGTTGCCTGCGGCCGCGACGATCACCGCGTCCTTGTCCACGGCGGCATACCGCAAGGCCGCGCCGAGTTCGTTCTGGTCGAGATTCTCCGTGGCGGGCAGACAAGTGACGGCGGAGATGTTGATGACCCGCGCGCCCAGGTCCGCCGCGCGGACAACCGCACGGGCCAGGGTGGCTACGTCGAGCGCGACGCGTGCCGTCGCCGGGTCCCCGCCGGTCTCGCGCGGGGAGAACCGCGACGACGTCGACCGGATAGCCAGCACGCGCGCGCCGGGCGCCACACCGGAGAACCCGTCGGCCCCCGGCTGGCCCGCGATCAGCCCGGCCACCAGCGTCCCGTGGCCGTCGCAATCGCTCAGTCCATCGGTCGACTCGACGAAATCTCCGCCGGGATCCACGTTCGGCAGCCGAGGCCCGGGTGTGACGCCGGTGTCGATGACCGCCACGAGCTGTCCGTCCCCGCGGCTGTACTCCCACGCACCCTCGAGGTTGAGCAGTTGTCGATTGGGGCTGGGCAAGCCGGGATCGCTACCGGGCAACACACCCGCACTGACACACGGCCCGCGTTGCGACTGCGGCTGGACGGGCCCGGCGGCACCCGACGGGGGCCGCACCGCCGGATCCACCTGGGGTGGCGTCATCGCCTGTGCGACCGGGGAACTCACACCCACGACGGCCACCGACGCCGTGGCGGCCAGTACAGTGCGCAGCCGGTCGCGCATCACCGATGCCTCATCGGTTGAGCACCCACGCGAACAGCCCGACGAGATAGGCCAGTACGGGGATCAGCGACGCGTCGATGCCGGAGGCCAGGAACCCGACCAGGCGACGCATGGGCAGCGAGTAGGTGTCCGGGGAGGCGACGCGCGGGAATGCCGCGACGATCACCCACACCACCGTCAAGCCGATGAGCGCCACCAGCGACCACCATGCGGCGCTGATGCGGTCGTCGACGCTGAACACGACCATGAACGAGATCGCCAGCAGGAACGGCTGGCTCAGCAACCACGCCTTGCACGGAGCGGAATCCCACACGCGTGCCCGCAGCACCGATCCGAGCGCCACTGCAGCCACGACGTACCACGCCCACGGCGACACGCCTTGGGGCGCAGCCAGTGTCAACGCTCCTGCGGTGGAGAGCAGCACTCCTCCGGCGATGAAGCCGGTCTGGTGCGAATCGCTGATCCGAACACGGCGCGGCAGATCGGCGAGCACCTTCATCGGGTGCGGCGCGGGGGTCGGGTCGCCGGGAGCCGGAATGACCGGCATCGGCAGCCGCGCCCACAATGCCGAGAGTTGGGCCGCCTGGACCGTGACCACCAACGCGAGCACCACCAGCACTGACCCGACGACGAGATGGTTCAGATGCCAGATCGTCGCGGCCCCCGCCGTGATCAGGGCACCGGCACCGACGACGGTGGCGGCCGTGAACACTGCGATGGCCCGTTGGGCGACAACGATGCTGACGATGGACCAGGCGGTCACGCCCGCGGCGGCGAGCAGCACATGTGACGGCCCGAACTCGCCGGGCACTCCGAGCGCGAGGGAAACTGCAATGGGCGCGAGCGCCGTCACGGCCAGCGCCGTGCCGAGCCGCGGGGAACGGCCCCACGTCAGCAGGGCCGCCAGCACCGTGAGCGCCGCTGCACCGCTGGCCACGGCGAGTCCGGCGAAGCCGCCGACGATTTCGCTGTGCGCCGCGGCAAACGCAGTGGCGATCACGATGAGCGTGATCACCGCCGCTGCCGCGCCACGCGCGATATGCGCTGCACCCCAGGGCTTCTCGCGGGCAGCCGAGAAGATGACGGCCGCGTCGCCGATATCCTCGACGATCCGCGGTGCCGCCGGACCGGCCGGAAGCGGTTGCAGCGCCAAAAGATCACCGTCGACGACACCGACGGTGTCCAGCGTGGCGTCCAGGCTGAACGGCGCACCGCCGACCGGCGCCAACGACAGCACCACCGGGGTCGCATCGCCGTACTCCTCGTCGGCGGGCATCGCCATCCGCCGCACGGCGGGCAGGATCTCGCGCAGCGGAAGCTCGGTCGGCAACGCCATGTCGGTGACTCGCCCGCCCGCCTCGCCCGCGGCGAGCACCGCGACGCGGACGATCGGCATCGACCGGGACGGGGCCGGATCCGCCAAAGACGCTGTCGCGCCGCTCAAACTGTCTGCCATTGATGTTCCGTTCTCTGGTTGGAGTCGAAGTCTCGGGTCAATCTCAGGTCGGGGAACCACGCCCCGTCGGGCAGCGTTGCGGTGAGCCGCTCGACCGCGGTGGCGATGGCCATCGGCGTGCCGGGCGTGAAGGTCGAGACCCATTCGCCGTCGAACGCCTTCGCCGGATAGACGAGTACCCGGCCCTCACGGGTGTCGACGACGCTGACGCCGACATCGGTGCTCACGCGGTGGCCGTCTCGGTGGTCACCGGCCACGATCTCCACATAACTGCGGTCCGTCGCGTAGGCCGCTTCGACGACCGCGCGTGCGCTCGGCGGGATGCCGAGGAACTCGATCACGTCGTCCAGCGTCGCGCCGTTGCGCAGCTTTTCGTCCGCGCGCGCGCCGATGCGCGCGGGAATCGCGAACTCGTCGAATCTGGCCGGCGGACGCCCCGACAGGCCGGCGGTGAGGATGGGAACCACGGCCTGCGGATGGTCCACCTCCAACGCGCTGAGGGTGACGAGGCCGCCGCCGCGCAGCGCGACGACGGTTTCGTCGTCGCGGCGCGCGACATGCCCGCGCAGCATCTTGCCCGAGCCGCGCACAAACCGGAGTTCGAGCCACCGCCGGGGCCGGCATGTCGCCGTAACCCATTGCCGGACATGGGGTTCGACGACGCCGTCGGCCGTCATCACGCCCATCTCGACCAGCTCGGCCGACAGCCTGTCCTCGACTGCCGCCCGCTGCGCGTGGTCGCTGTAGGGCGGGGTGATCGCCAACACCCACGGGTAGCTACCCGCCCCCGACGCGTCGGCGACGAACCAGGCCTGCTCCGCGGTCAGCTCGACTGCGTTAACTGCCACCGTCGGTTAGCCACCCCATTTGGCGCCTTCGGCCTGGTCCCGGGCGCTCATCGTCATGGTGTTCTGCTCGTGGGTGGCGGCCATCGCGCGGTATGCGCGCACCAGCTCCTCCAGGGCGAGGTTCCACTGCGCCTGCCACGCCTGATAGGTCGTGCCGGTGTCACCCTGCCAGGCCCCGGCCAGGGCAGCCTGCTCGCTGGCGATGTCTGCGCCGACGGCGTGCAGTGCGCCCGCATATCCGGCCATCTCACCCGAATGGGCCAGCATCGCCGGGTAGTTGTACATGATCTGCGACATCAGGTTCTCCCTTTTAGGTCTAGGTCAGTTCGAAGTTCAGATACCGGTGTAGGTGCTGGCCGCAGCCGCGTCCTGCGCCACATAGGTGCCCGCCGCGTCGCCCAGGTTGGCCTGCGCAATGTCGAGCAGGATGTTGACCTTCGCGGAGACCTCGAGGAAGCGCGCATGCGCTGCCTGGAAGGCGGCGGAGGATTCGCCCATGTGGAATGCCTGTGCCGACTGCGCTGCCTGCTCGGCCTGCGCCATGGTGCTGCGCATCAGCGCGGCCTTCGCCGAGAACGCGGCCTCGGATGACACGAGCTGAGGGATGTGAGCGTCCAGGAGGCTCATGGATGTTCCTTTCGGATAATGGTTCGCGGGAATGGGTTTGGGTCAGTTCGGTTCAGTCGTTTTCTCCCCCCTTGTGATCCCAGTCGCTGGGCAACATGGGTTCGGTGGGTCCGCCGCCGAAGGAGTCCCCGGCGAGCTCGGTCAGCCCACTGGCCTGCTCGGCTTCGGACTTGGTCGCTGCGCCGGTGAAACCCACTGCGCCCGCGCCCTTTTCCGATGCTGCGACATGCGGGCGCCGGGCCGTTTCGCGCGGCGGGGCCGCGTCCTCCGGCTCGTCGGGTTCGTAATCCATGTAGGCATCGGCGTACTGGCGTTGGTGGATCGGCTGCGGCTTCTTGCGGCGGGCCTTGCGTTTGGCCAGCGACGACGCGGCCGCGGCGGCGGCGGCCGACGCCGCGATGTCCGATGCGGGCGCCTTCAAGCCGGTGCCCTCGCGGAAGGTCGGGGAGACACCGTCTTCGGGGTCCGGGCCGGCGACCGCGTACGGAACCACCGGAGCCGCGGCGGGTGCCGGGGCGGCGCCCGCGGGCGCTGCGCCCGCAGCCACCGACGCGGCGGGAGCAGCCGGAGCCGCCGGAACCGTCGGCGCCACGGTGGCTATCGGTGGAAGCGACTCGGCGCGCGGCTCGGCGACGGGCCGGATGGGTGCAGGCGCGGGAGCGGGCGCAGGCTCGGGTGCGGCGGCCGGAACCGGCTCGGGGGTCTGCGACTGGACGATGAGGCCGATCAACAGCGGCAACCAGATCGGCGCACTGAAGATCAACGACCACGTGGTCCAGCCGAGCGGCTGCGTGATCGCCTGATAGAGAACGAACAACAGGATCAGTCCCGACGACGGGTTGAAGAGCCACCCGAAGAAGCCGTTCAGGAAGTCGCTGAGGACATCCAGGACGTTTCCGAAGAACTGTCGCGCGAAGTTGAGGATCGATTCGAAGAAGTCCTCGAAGAACCTCATGATCTCGCGCAACAGGTCCGCGATGGAGTCGGCGATGTTTCGTGCCCCGCCGGAGTCGGCCGCGGTGGCCAGCGCGGCGGCCTGCTGCACGTCGGCGGCGGCCGAACCCGCCTCACCCACGCCCGGCTTCAACACAAAAGGCGCCGGCGGCGTCATCGGCGTCGCCGCCACCGCGGCGCCCGACACCGCCTGATAGGTGCTCATCGTCGTGGCGGCTTGAATCCACATCCGAACGTAATCGGCCTCGTTCAACGCGATCGGAATCGTATTGATGCCCAGGAAGTTCGTGGCCAGCAGTACGGCGTGGGTGGACTTGTTGAGCGCCAGCTCAGCCATCGTCGGCATGGTGGCCACCGCGGTGGTGTAGGCCGCGGCGGCCGCCCCGTGCTGCGCGGCGGCGGCCGCGCTGTTCGCGCTGGCCTGGGCCAACCAGGCGAGGTACGGCGTATGCGCGGCCGCATACTGGGCGGCACTGGGCCCTTCCCATGCGCCGCCCTGCACCGTACCCAGCACGGCGGTCAACTCGGCTGCCGCCGAGGAGTATTCAGCCGCCAGCGACTGCCACGCACCCGCCGCCGCCAGCAGCGAACCCGGACCGGGTCCGCTGCTCAGCATCGCCGAGTGGACCTCCGGAGGGAGAGCCATCCAGATGGGAGCCGTCACGGTCAGCCTCCGGCGACCAGGTAACTCGCCGCGGCGGCCGCGTCACCGGTGGCGTAGCTCGTACCGGACTGGCCGACGCCGACTCCGGAGCGACCCAGTTCCTCCACACCGAGGGCCGCCATCGTGTTGTGCTGCGCGCCATGGGCGCTCAAGCTGACGGCGGTCTGGATCGACACCGCGTCGACGGCAGGCGGAATCACGGCG
Organism: Mycolicibacterium novocastrense; assembly: GCF_001499835.1. NCBI lineage: Bacteria > Bacillati > Actinomycetota > Actinomycetes > Mycobacteriales > Mycobacteriaceae > Mycobacterium > Mycolicibacterium novocastrense. The sequence continues at coordinate 380,087 of NZ_LQIH01000012.1, read as the reverse complement.
GTGACCGCGGGTGCGGCCGCGGCGTGGGCCGCTGCCAACCGGGCCGTCAACGCCTCGACAGCGGACGCTGCCGCGGCGAGGCCTTCGGGAACGACGCGAAGAGTCATCAGTTGAACTCCCTTCCACTGTTGCCGTTGTTTCCGGTATGTCCTGCCACCGCGTCCGCGAACGGGTTGACGAGTTGCAGGAACGTGGGGCCATCGCCGTCGTCCAGCAACATCGCGCGGCCTGCAGGAAGCCGACGGAAGCGATGTCCCCGGATCTTTCCGCTGTCCTGCGGGTTGCCCGACAGCATGAGGATCGCCGCCTGCAGCTCGTTGAGCCGGCGCAGCAGGGGTGCGGTCATCAGCGCGTGTGCCGAGCCGGTGGCCCGTGCGGTCACGATGACGCGCAGGCCCAGCTCGCTTGCCTGCGACAGCAATCCGATGATGCCGGTCCACGGCCGCTGGCCGACGAACGGTCCACTGACCGCGGGCGCGTCCGGGATCTGGTCGACGTCGTCGATGATCAGGTAGTGGGTGTGACCGTCATCGCCGGATCGGTAGTTCCACGTGCTCAGCTCCTGCGGTGACAGGCCGGCGGGCGGGCGGCGCTTCTCGAGCAGAGCTGTCAGCCCGAGCATCGCCGGGGTGATCCGGTCGATGTTCGGGGTGTACTCGTTGTCCGGGAACAGCGGCTCGTCGACCAGATGCAGACGCCGGTCGATCACCGTGAACGCGACGCGGTCCGGGGTGGAGTTCTCCCGGATGGTGCGAATCACGTGCCGCAGCAGGGTCGTCTTGCCCGACTTGGCATCTCCGAACACCATCAACAACGGGTTCTGGTCGAACGCGGCCGACACGGACGCGAGATCCTCCTCGCGTTGGCCGATGACCACCTGCTCCGGCGCCGGATACAGCGGTGCCACAGCGCTGGGAGCCAGATCGTGCGGCAACAACCGCACCGGCGGTGCGGTGACACCCCGATGGCGGGCGTTGATCACGCTGATGTCGCGCAGCGCCGGCTCGGCGAACAGGAAGTGCTCGGCGGCCATGGTCAGACCGCGGCCGGGCTGGTCGGCGGGCACGGCTTCGGCGGGCCGCCGCAGCGCACCGGTGACCCGCACATTGCTGTCGCGCGGATCCGACAGCTTCAGTTCGAGCCGCAGGCCCAGACCGTCGCGCATGGCCAACGGAACCTCGAGCCAGTTCGGTGTCGTGATGACGACATGGATGCCGTAGGACATACCGGTGTTCACCAGCTCGGTGACCTTCGACAGCAACGGGTTCCGGGTGTTGAAGGTGTCGGTGTTGTCTCGGCTGAACGCGTAGAGGTTGTCGATGACCAGGAAAGTCTCTCCGTACTCGTCGCGTTGACCATTACCCGAGTGTCCCCGCGCCTGGCGGGCACGAAGCAACTGCTCGAGCTCACCGAAGGTGCGCCGGATGCGCTCGGGTTCCAGCGGAGAGGCAACGCTACCGACATGGGCCAGGTCTTCGAGCGGCCGCAGCTGACCGCCGCCGTAATCCAGGCAGTAGAACGTCACATCGCGCGGCGAGTGCAGAGCGGCCGCGGACAGGATGAACGTTTGCAGCGCTGTGGTCTTCCCCGACTTCGGACCACCGTGGATCAGCAGATTGGCACCGGCGGACCTGGCGTCGAAGATCAACGGATCGCGCCGCATCGAGAACGGACGGTCGATCTCGCCGAGCGGCCAACGCCATTCGCGCTCGGTCACATCGGCGCGGGCGAGCAGCTCGTCGAGCGGGATCGGCTCGTCCAGCGGTGGCAGCCACAGCGGCGGCGCCTTCGGACCGTAGTGGGACAGCTGGTCACCGATGGTGGCGACCAGCTTGCGCGGCGGACGCTCCTCGTGAGCGGCGGGATCGGAAACGACGACCGTGTCGGCGGGCGCTTCGACGTGTCCCGCGGTGAACGGCTGTGGCACCGGAACCGATTGCACCACAACCGACCTCTCCGCCCGCGGCGGATCGTAGATGCCGTCGACATAGGTGCTGCGGAACTTGACCGGCAGAGCGCCCGGCGCAGGCACCAGGAATCCCTCGCCCTTGTGCTCGGGGCCGGCCTCGATGTGGAACGCGTCTTCCACACCGATGATCTGGCGACTGATGGCCGGGCTGGCCACCTTGAGCCCGATCCGGTACGAGGTGTTCTTGTCGATGTCCTTGATCCGGCCGACATCCAGCGTCTGCGACGCGAACAGGATGTGGATGCGGAACGAACGACCCTTGCGCGCAACGTAGTCGAACAGGTCGGCGTACTCGGGATGATCGGAGAGCATCAGCGAGAACTCGTCGGCGACCACCAGCAGCGTGGGCAGCGGCGGCAGGTCGTGGCCGGCCGCGATAGCCGCCTCGTATTCGAGCACCGAGTTGAACGCACTGCCCTGGACCCGGCGGCCGGCCTCCATCAGCAGTTGCTCGCGTCGTGAAACCTCGCCGCGCAGCGTGTCGGCGAACCGGTCGGCGAGCGAACGCTTCTCGGCCATGTTCGAGATGACGGCGACCACCTGCGGGAAGTCCCGGAAGATGTCGGCTCCGGCCTCACCCTTGAAGTCGGCGTAGATCACGATCAGCCGGTCGGCGGAGTGAGTCGTCAACAGCGACAACAGGATCGACATCAACGTCTGCGACTTGCCCGAGCCGGTCATGCCGATCATCAGGCCGTGCGGGCCCATACCGCCTTCGGCCTCGTCCTTGAGGTCGAAGATCAGCGGCTCACCGGTGGCGGTGACGCCGATGGGTACGCGCAGTTCGTCGGCGCGCGCCCGCGGCGCCCACAGGCTCGCCACGTCCAGCGCCGCGGCGTCCGGAATGCCGAGCAGCGTGGAGAAGGTCGCGACACCGGTGCTGCCGGTGCGCGCGTGGCTCGGGTTCGAATCCCACTTCGACAACCGGCGGGCGATGTGCCGCGCGGTCGCGACGTCGAGCTGATCGGCGGCGTCGACGTAGGGCTGCCAGCCGCCGGACTGCCAGCGCTGCAGTTTTCCGTCGGTCAGCTGCAGGATCGGCCGTTCCGGGTCGGGGTACTGCTCGCGGTGCGGCGGCTCGGCGACGCGTTGAACCAGCGTCACACCGGCCAGCCCGCCGCGCGGGACCAGCGCCGTGGTGTCCACGTCGGGATCGTCGACGATGATGAGCAGGTGCTTGACCTCGGCGTCGTCGTCGCTGCCGAACGGGGACCGGTCATCGAGCGCGGAGGCGAGCTGCGAGCGCAGTTCAACGATGTCCGACGACAGGTAGCGGGCGGGGCCGGCGCCGTCGATCGCACCGGGAATGTCGTTGTGGGGCAGCCACTTCAGCCACGACCAGTCGTCGCTCTCGATGTCCGGAGCCAACAGTGCGACGCCGAGCACGGCGGGGTCGTGCCAGGTGACGGCCTGGGCGATCCAGGCCCGTAGCGCTCCGCGGACCTCGTCGGGCTCACCGAGCACCGTGATCCGCGAGACCTTGCCGAGCCCGATACCGGTCGGTGCGGCCCGTACCGTCCGCTGCACGTCGAGCAGCGCGCGTAAGGCGCTGTGCGACACCGGCTCCAGGTCGACCTCGTCGGCGCTGTCCTTCACCCGCAGCGAGGCGTTCAGTGGGGCATCGTGCAATCCGGTGCGCACCACCAGGAAGTCAGGGTCGTGCGGATCGCGCTCCCATTGCCTGCGAGTGCCGGGGACGTCGATGAGCAGGCCCGGGTCCGGATGGGACCACTCCAGCGCCGCGCGCTGTTCGGCGGCATGTGCGCGCACGTTGTCCCGGACCACCGACAGGTAGCGCAGATAGTCGGCCCGCTCGGCATCGACCTCCTCGGTGCGCATCTTGTTGTCGGTGCCGCGGTAGAGCGCGGTCGCGGCCAGCAGCAGAACGAACGGAAAGAACAGCGTGGTCGGCGAGATCAGCCGCATGCCGGTGGCGAACAGCGCCACGATCATGCCGACGATCAGGATGACGATCAGAAACGGCAGCACCCGCCGCAGCAGTGACGGCGGAATCACCCGCGGCAGCTCCGGCGGCGGTTCGATCGTGATGGTGCCTTTGCGTGTCGTCGGCACCGGGATGCGGCGACGCGCCTCGAATATGAGCCGACTCATTACGGCGTCTCCCTCACGACAGCGGGGCGGGGGTCGGCGGCCAGCGCGTCATGGGCCAGCAACGCATCGCCTCGCGACAGCGTCGGGCCGGGCGCGAACTGGCTCAGCATCGACCATGGAATCGGTAGGGCGGGCGGGGTGAGGCCGAGCGCGGAGATGGCGTTCTCGTCACCGTCCACGTCGAGCCCGTACCGGACCCCGACATCGCTGAGCCAGAAGGCCGCGCCGCCGACGGGTGACGTCGACGCGCCCCCGCCGTCCTGACCGACCGTCTGGACCAGGTAACCGCGCCCGGGATTCAGCACGACCTGGTTGGCGGTCGTTCCGGACCCCGCACCGACCAGCGGCACGGGGCGCAGCTGATCGGACACCGGCAACGTGACCCCGGAACGCAGGTCCAGTGTCGCGCCCGTGGCATCGGCGGGCCGCTTCCACTGGGCGCACGTCAACGGCGCGTCGGCGGAGTCGACGAGCGAAATCGGCTCCGCGGGATAGGCATCGGTGTCGATGACGTCCGCGACGGGCAGACGTGCGATGTCGTCGGCGCCCAACCGCGGCGGCTGGTCGAGTCCGTACGAGTTCGCATTCCGCATGATTGCGGCGACGACCGGTGAAATCGGTTGCAGCCCTTCGCCGAGCACCGCGTAATGACGCAGGGTGTTGTCGGTGGCGAAGGCCGTGACCACCGCGCCGACCGGCGCAGGCGCCGGCAACGGGTATCGCGGCGGTTCCCCGGCGCCGGGGATGACCGGGGGAATCAACGCGGGAGCTTCCGGCACCGCATTGAACAAACCGGGTGCGATGGGGCGCGCGTCGGCGCCTGCGGTACCCAGACCGAGTGCACTGGTGACGGCGCGGTCGTTCATGTCGATCGAGCTTCGGCGCCCGTTCCACAACAGCCAGGTGCCGGCATTGGGACCGCTCGGGTTGGAGACCAGGATTGCCTTGTCATCGGGCAGCTGCGCCGCGCGCTCGCCGCCGTCGGTCAGCGGGCCCGCGATCATCGTGACACCGAGAGCCGGCCCCGAAACCCCGTCGCACACCGTCCAATCGGCGTCACGGGCGGTGCTCTGGACCATGCGTTCGGGTGCACCCGGGATGCCGATCAGATTGCCGCGGGGGAACTGGTCGATCTCGCTGGTCCTGACCTGCGACGGGTTGTCCGGCCGGCCCGCGATCAGGCGCGCCGACGTCAGGTTCAGCACCGGGTGCAGTTGCTCACCGAGGCGGACGTAGAGCGCGGAGGTGGTGCGGTCGGCGAGGATCGCGTCGTTGCCGGCGACGCCGCCCGGCCGGATCAGCGAGAACACGAAACACCCTGCCATCACGGTGATCAGCACCAGCGCGCCGACGAGCACCGAACGGGCTTGCGTGCGGAGCGGGTCGACGAGCATGCGGGTGTCGTGCAGCGCGACACCGGAGGCGATGCGTCGCATGATGAAGCGCCATCCGGTCACCTGATGACGGGTGACGAACCCGCGGCGGTACACGACCCGGTCGGGGTTCTCGTTGTCCGGTGTCCGCGAGGCGAACGCCCGGCGATCCGAATTGTCTTCAGTGCTCATTCGGGCACCGTCAGACCGAGGCCACGCAGCAGCGGAATGGCGGATTTGGTGACGTCTTCATCGGTAATGGTCATCAGCTCGTCATCTGTGAAGTCTTCGACATCGGAGTGATCAAGTCGGTACTCGCGCTCCTCCTCGGAACGCTCGACCAGGTTGCGGACGAAACGGCCGTTACCTGCAATGTCGAGGTTGCGCCTCTCCACGCCGGTGGCGTCCGGCGTCGTCGCCGCCGCCAACTGCCCGAACAGCGACTCCATGTGGGCGAGCGCCGCAGGTTCGAAGACGCTGTCGCGCTTCTCGGCCATCCGGACCGCGATCTCGACGAGTTCATGCGGTGTGTACGAAGGGAATTCGATGCTCCGGGTGAAGCGGGACCGCAGGCCCTCGTTGGTGTCGAGGAAGGCGTCGAGATCCTTGCGGTAGCCGGCGACGATCACGACCAACCGCTCGCGGTCGTTTTCCATGCGCGCCAGCAGCGTGTCGATCGCGACCAGGCCGAAGTCGTTCTTGGCGCCGGTCGACACCAGCGCGTAGGCCTCGTCGAGGAACAGCACACCGTCGAGCGCGCTGTCGATGATCGCGTTGGTCTTGGCCTCGGTCTCACCGATGTGCTGGCCGATCAGGTCGGCTCGGTGCACCTCGCGGACCGTCTCCTTCTTGAGAATGCCCAGCCCGCAATAGATTTTGGCGACGACGCGCGCGATGGTCGTCTTACCGGTACCGGGCGGGCCGGCGAACACCAGGTGGTTGGTGCGCTGGGCGACCGTCAGGCCGCGCTCCTGACGGCGGATGGCCATCGCGACCGAACTCTTCAGCCGAGCGACCTGGTACTTGACCTCGTCCAGGCCGATGAACTCGGCGAGCTCGGCCTCGGCCTCGATCAGCAGGTGCGCCTTGCGCTCCTTGGCGCCGGGGTCGACGAACTCGGACTCGCTGGGCTCGGTGGCGGGATCCCACGGATCGGAGCGGCCCTCGATACGCGCGGCCGTGGTCGGCACGATGCCGTAGGAGGTGTCCGACAGCGCGAGTTCGACCTGCTCGTTCTCCGGGTTGGCGGCGTAGAGCTCGGCGAGTACGTCGCCCGCGTCGAGCTCTTCGCCCTGGGCGCGCAGGCACAACGCCTTGACGAGGGTGCCGTCCACGGTCGCGACATCCACTGGGCCCGAGGGGTCTTCGAGATACGACAGGGCCGGCGCGTACATACCCAGGCGCGCCAGGGAGGTGCCGAGCGCGACGCGCGCCGCGTGTGCGTAGGTCTCGTCGAGACGGGAGTCGTTGACGATCGGCGTGATCAGCCGGACGACGTCCGACCACCGCTCGGTGCGGTAGTACATCGCGATCCGCACCCAGCGCGCATCCAGCCAGCTGGGGCGCCGGTCGATCAAGGGCTCGACGAGCTGATCCGCCTTTGCGTAGTCACCGGTGTCGCACAGCGTCACCGCATAGGCCAGCTGGAAATCGTCCGGTGTCGACGCCGAGAACTTCAGGTAGAGCCCGGTGTCGTAGGTGAACGCCAGATCGCGCTCGGCGAGCTGCACGTGGCGCTGGAGGACACCCGCCGTGGCGACGGTCTGCCAGATGGCCTCGAGCACCCTGGGACTGGTGTCCCCCGCCGCCGCCAGACCCGTCCACGCATCGCACTGTTCGCGGGCGATGCGGGTGAGCTCTGTGAAACCGGACAGGGCCGCGGCCGGATCCGGCGGGCGCCGACGGTCGTGCACCGACAGCCCAAGGGCCCGGCAACACGTGGCGAACCGACTCACCACGTCGTGGTCGACGCGCGAAGTCGCAGCAAAATCGGTCTGTAGCGGCACGCGCCGTGATCTCCCCGTAGTTATGGCAGGCTAACTTTCCGCCCGAAGTTAGCATTGACTAAGCTAACTTGTACAGACGCACGGGGTCCGCTCAGCGGGTGAACAAGCTCACGCCTTGACGGCGCTCACCAGGCTTATAGTCCCCGTCATCGTCGCCGCCTCCGACCCCCGCTCGGGCACCGGTCGGCCGTTTCTGCGCAACCAGTCCTCGAGGGTGATGGCCTCGGCGCGCCAGCCGCGGGCGCCGAACCACTGGGCGGCAGGTGCGTGCTGTTGGTTGTAGACGAGATTGAAGAACGCGTCCTCGTCCCCGGAGGACCGCTCTTCTTCCCTCTTCGCCTCGAAGGCAGCCGCGTCCATCGGTGCCGCCTCCTCCACGGCGGCGTGGCTGCCGGCGGCGGCCAGCGAGTCGATTCCGGTGAACAGCTCGCGCTGGGCGTCGGCCGGCAGGTAGATCAGTAGGCCCTCGGCGATCCAGGCCGATGGTTCGTTCGGGTCGAACCCGTTGGCGCGCAATGCTTGGGGCCAGTCGTCACGCAGATCGACCGGGACCTCACGGCGTTCTGCTCGCGGGGTGTGCGCGGTCAGGACCTGCCGTTTGAACTCGAGCACGCGGGGCTGGTCCAACTCGAACACCACGGTGCCGCCGGGCCAGTCCAGGCGGTACGCGCGCGAATCCAAACCCGCGGCCAGCAGCACAATCTGCCGGACTCCGGCGTCGGCGACAGCGCGAAAGTAGTCGTCGAAGTACCTGGTGCGGACAGCCTGGAAGTCGACGAAGGCCGCGCCGAAGTCGTCGGTTCGCAGGGGATGGTCGGGCGCTGCCCCGTCGAGCAGGTCCGCCCAGTCACCCCCCACCGCGCGACAGAAGGTCTCGGCGAAGGGGTCGACAGCGATCGGGTCGGGCTTCTGCGCCTCCAACGCACGGGCAGCGGCGACGAACAACGCGGTGGAGCCGACACTGGTGGTGATGTCCCAGGTGTCGTCGTCGCTACGCATGCGCCTCTTTGTACGCCGCGATTCTGACAGCACGCTGACAGGCCGCCCCAACATTCGCCAGCCTCTCGTGTGCGGTCAGATCGTCTTTTCGGCGCCTACCGTGAGGTTTTCCGATCTGAGTGCACACTAGAGCGCAATAGCTGGGCCGCCTCACACCAGCGGGCGGCCCGTGCGCACCCGCCAGTCCAGGTCTTTGAGCAGCACGTTGAACGGGAACTGCCGAACGAACCGGGGCATCACGTTGTTGATGCGGCCGAGTAGGCGCATCACCCGGTTGAACCGGCGCTGCTTTTTCGCGTCCCACGGCAGCCGCATCTCGTCACGGAAGCGCTGGGGCAGAAAACCGGTCGTGATGAAGAGGTTGAGCGCGTCGGTGCGCTTCTGCAACCAAGCCGGAGCCTTGAGTTTTCCGATCCGACCCGCGGCGAAGGGCCACAGGTATTCCCGCATCGCGTCGTCGATGTGGACCTTGTCCAGCGACTGCTGCCAGTACTCGTCGAAGGCCTTGCGGTCGGCGGGCCACATCTGGGCGGGCACCTGCAGCGTGGTGCCCAGCGCCGCACCGTCGCGGTAGTGGCGGTCGGCGGATTCGTCGTCCATCTCGCCGACGAAGACCCGGTACACGTCGACGAAACCCTTGTACAGGCAGGCCGCCACCCACAGCTGCAGGTCCTTATCGAACGCGTTGTACTCGACCGGGCTGTCCGGCAGCGAGTACACCTCGGCGTGCGACCGGTTGACCGCACGCCGGTACGTGGCCTTCTGCTCGTCGGTGCCCGCGAGGGCGACAGCGAGGTATGTGAACGTCGTCCGCGCCCGCTTGATGGGGTGCCGGTCGGCACGGCCACTCTCGACGCGGCTGTCCTTGACGCCGTATCCGACGCCCGGTCGCGAGAGTTCCATGATCACGTTGGCCGGTCCCGACAGCAGACCGATGCCGAGCATGGCGTCCTCGGGCGCGACGTTGCGACGCAGCTTGTGCCCGGGCAGCGGCGCATCGTTGACCGGTCTTCCGACGTGGTCGATCGGCTGGGAAACCATCGGGGACCCCTATCTCAAATGTGAGAACACGTGTTTCCTGATATTGCCCGCGCCCGGTGCCGGGTGTCAAGATGGCGGTCATGGCACAGGTCCGCCCCTACCGCGGCGTCGACGCGGCCCAACGCCTTGCGCAGCGCCGGCTGCGGCTGCTCGACGCCGGGCTCGAGTTGCTCGGCGCGGGTGCCGACGATCTCGCGGAGTTGACGGTGCGGGCCATCTGCGCCAAGGCCGGCCTCGGTGTCCGCTACTTCTACGAGACGTTCCGCGACAAGGACGACTTCGCCGCGCAGGTCTACGACTGGGTGATCGCCGATATCGCAGCGACGACCCAGGCGGCAGTCGTCGCGGCGCCGCCCCGCGAGCAGCCCCGTGCGGCGATGGCGAACATCGTCCACACCATCGCCGCAGATCGGCGTGTAGGCCGCTTGGTGTTCAGCGTTGAGTTGTCGAACACAGTGATCATGCGTAAACGCGTCGAGTCCACGGCCCTTTTCGCCCAGCTGCTGCTGCAGCATGTGGGTGCGGTCGTCCCCTACGACAACGAACTCGACGAAGCAACGGCGCATTTCGCGGTCGGAGGCGTGGGACAGACGATCAGCACATGGCTTGCGGGCCGCCTGGATCTGGCCGCCGACCAACTCATCGACCGGCTCGCGGCGAACATCAACGCGATCTCGGGTGTGCCGACGAACGACCCCTGAGAGGCTCAGGCGGTCACCCTCGGGCGCCGGTCCGCCGCGGTCCTCGGCGTGGCCTTCGCGTCGCTCTCGCTGAATTCTTTCGTCCAGCAGGCGAATTCGAGCGTAATGCCGTCCGGGTCCAGGAAGTAGAACGACCTGACATAAACACCGGGGTGCACCGTCGGCGAAACCTGCGCCTCGCTGTCGTCGTGATTGAGCACCGGACCCACCCGCACGCCCTTGGCCTTGAGGCGCTGTCGGTATTCGTCGAACTTCTCGGCGGGCACGTGAAATGCCAGATGGTTCATCGTACTGACGGCGCTGACGATGTCCCCGATTCCCGGAATGGCCTCGGGCGAGGAGATGCCCGCGACCCGGTCCGGCGCGTCGGCGAACCAGAAGAACGCGACGCAGTCGCCGTTGCCGGCATCGAAGAAGAAGTGCTGGCCCATGCCTCCGGGCAGATCGAGCGATTTGATCAACGGCATACCCAGGACGTTGCTGTAGAAATCGACGGTTTTCGCCATATCCGAGCACACCAGCGCGACGTGGTTGATGCCGCCGAGTTCGAACTCGGTGTTGGGATTGTCGGGCCTGATCACTGGGCGCCTCCTAGCGCGAATCTCTGGCCAGAAACGCAAATCGAATTTAGCATCAGGGACAGTCACGAGCAATGACGAACGGACCGGCACCGCTATGACGATCGTCCCGTACGCCCCGCTGCCGGTCAAACCGATCATCAAGATCACTGAACAGCCTGCAGCCCTTGGACTTTGGACAGATGGGGGGCGGCTCGAATGACGAGAACACCGTCGAGCAACGCCACACCGGGCGTCACCCGGGAGTTCGTCGGCCTCGACTCCCCGACGGCCCGGCGCGCGGGCGCGGGTGGACATCCGTGCCAGGGCCTCTATCACCGCGGCGTTGGCCGCAAACCGAAGGTCGCGATGATCGCCGCGCACTACCAGATCGATTTCTCCGAGCACTATCTCGCCGATTACATGGCCACCCGCGGTATCGGCTTCCTGGGCTGGAACACCCGCTATCGCGGGTTCGAGAGCAGCTTCCTGCTCGATCACGCGCTCGTGGACATCGGCGTCGGGGTGCGGTGGCTCCGCGAGGTCCAGGGCGTGGAAACCATTGTGCTGCTGGGGAACTCCGGCGGTGGTTCGCTGATGGCGGCGTACCAGGCACAGGCCGTGGACCCGCATGTGACGCCCCTTCCGGGGATGCGTCCCGCGGCAGGCCTGACCGACCTGCCGGCCGCTGACGGGTACGTCGCGACCGCGGCGCACCCCGGCCGTCCCGATGTGCTCACCGCCTGGATGGACGGGGCTGTCGTCGACGAAACCGACGCGGTCGCAAGCGATCCCCAACTCGATCTCTTCGACGAACGCAACGGGCCCCCCTTCGAGGCGGACTTCGTCGAACGGTATCGCGCTGCCCAGATCGCCCGAAACCACGCGATCACGGACTGGGCCGAGGCCGAACTGGAGCATGTGCGCGCGGCGGGTTTCTCCGACCGCCCGTTCACGGTGCTTCGGACATGGGCCGACCCGCGCATGGTCGACCCCGCCCTGGAGCCGACCAAGCGACCCGCGAACATGTGCTATGCCGGAGTGCCGGTGCAGGCCAACAGATCTGCGCGCGGTATCGCCGCGGCCTGCACCTTGCGTAACTGGCTCGGAATGTGGAGCCTGCGATACGCCCAGACCCGCGCCGAACCGCACCTCAACCGGATCACGTGCCCGGCGCTGGTGATCAACGCCGATCAGGACACCGGCGTGTTCCCGTCGGATGCCCAGCACATCTTCGACGCGCTTGCCGGCACGGACAAGGCACAGACCTCGATCGACACCGACCACTACTTCACCACTCCCGGGGCACGCAGCGAACAAGCCGATACCATCGCCAAGTGGATCGCGAAGCGGTGGCGTTAGACTCCGACTCGTCGCGCGGGCGCTCACCGCTGAGGGTCCTCGCTCACTTCACGCCCGGTTCGAAGGCCATCGATTTCGTTGCACCGCAATCCGATTGGCTCGACATCCGCTATTGCGCGGAGGACGACGACACCACCTTCTACCGTGAGCTCCCCGAGGCCGACGTGATCTGGCATGTGCTCCGGCCGATTTCCGGAGACGACCTCGCCAAAGCGCGGCGTTGCCTGTTGGTACACAAGATGGGCGCCGGGGTCAACACCATCGACGTGGACACCGCGACCGCCCTGGGCGTCGCGGTCGCCAACATGCCGGGGGCCAACGCCCCGTCGGTCGCCGAGGGCACCGTGTTGCTGATGCTGGCCGTGCTGCGCAGGCTGACCGAACTCGACCGTGCCACCCGCGGGGGCCGGGGCTGGCCGTCCGACCCGATCCTGGGCGAGACCGTGCGCGACATCGGCGGCTGCACGGTGGGTTTGGTCGGCTACGGCAACGTCGCAACGAGGGTCGAGCGCATCGTGCGGGCGATGGATGCCGAGGTCCTGCACACCAGTACGCGCGACGACGGCCATCCCGGCTGGCGTGCGCTGCCCGACCTGCTGGCCGCCAGCGACATCGTGTCGCTGCATCTGCCGCTGACCGATTCGACAGCGGGCATGATCGACCGCGCCGCGCTGGACCGGATGAAGCCGGGCACCGTTCTGGTCAACACCAGCCGCGGCCCCATCGTCGACGAGCCCGCCCTCGTCGAAGCGCTGCGGTCTCAGAAGTTGGCCGGCGCCGGCCTCGACGTCTTCGCCACCGAGCCCGTGCCGGTCGACAACCCGCTGCTGTCGCTCGACAACGTCGTGCTCACCCCGCACGTCACCTGGTACACCGCCGACACCATGCGCAGGTATCTGGAGCACGGTCTGGACAACTGCCGCCGACTCCGGGACGGCCGTGAATTGGCCAACGTCGTCAACGGTATCGTGTCTCCCAACCGACCGGTTATTAGGGACGGTCCGTCACAGTGAGGTGCAGGTATGCCCATCGCAATCAATCCTGAGCACAACGACTTGGCCGACTCGGTGCGGTCCTTCGTCGCTCGGGTGGCGCCCTCCGAGGTGCTGCACGAAGCCCTGGAGACGCCGATCTCCAATCCGCCGCCTTACTGGAAGGGCGCGGCCGATCAGGGCCTGCAGGGTGTGCACCTGTCCGAAGATGTTGGCGGACAAGGCTTCGGAATACTCGAGCTGGCCATCGTCGCCGCGGAGTTCGGTTACGGCGCGGTCCCGGGGCCGTTCGTTCCGTCGGCCATCGCCAGCGCGCTGATCGCCGCACACGACCCGAACGCCCCACAGCTGCCGAACCTGGCCTCCGGCGCAACGATCGCGACCTACGCCCTCGACTCGAGCCTGACTGCCACCCGGCACGGTGAAGGCGATGCCGCCGGACTGGTCATCCGCGGTGAGGTGCGTGCCGTACCCGCCGCGGCACAGGCGTCGCTGCTGGTGCTGCCGGTCGCCATCGAAAGCGGCGAGGAATGGGTGATCCTCGACGCCGACCAGCTGGAGATCGAACCCGTCACCAGCCTCGACCCGCTGCGCCCGTTCGCGCATGTGCGCGCGAACGCCATCGAAGTGGGTGACGACCGTGTGCTGAGCAACCTGAGCCGGCCGATGGCTCGCGCACTGATCTCGACGCTGCTGTCGGCCGAGTGCATCGGGGTGGCGCGGTGGGCCACCGACACCGCCGCCGCGTACGCCAAGATCCGCGAGCAGTTCGGCAGGCCCATCGGCCAGTTCCAGGCCATCAAGCACAAGTGCGCTTCGATGATCGCCGACACCGAGCGGGCCACCGCCGCCGTCTGGGATGCGGCCCGCGCCATCGACGAGTTCACCGCGCACGTGAGAAGCGGGCAAGACCCCGAAACCGGCTCTACCGAAGCCGCATTCGAGTTCGCGGCGGCCGTGGCGGCCACGCTGGCGCCCGAGGCCGCCCAGCACTGCGCCCAGGACTGCATCCAGGTGCACGGCGGCATCGGGTTCACCTGGGAGCACGACACGAACGTGTACTACCGGCGCGCGCTGGTGCTGGCGGCCGGTTTCGGCAGGCACGCCGACTACCCGCAACAGGTCGTCGACGTCGCGACCAGCACGGGGATGCGCAAGCTCAACATCGACCTCGATCCCGATACCGAGAAGCTGCGTGACGAGATCCGCGCGGAAGTGGCTGCGCTGAAAGCCATTCCACGTGAAGAGCGCAGTGTCGCGATCGCCGAGGGCGGCTGGGTGCAACCGCATCTGCCCAAGCCGTGGGGACGGGCTGCCGGTCCCGTCGAGCAGATCATCATCGCCCAGGAATTCGACAGCGGCCGGGTCAAGCGCCCACAGATGGGCATCGCGGCGTGGATCATCCCCTCGATCGTCGCGTTCGGCACGGACGAACAGCAACAGCGTTTCCTGCCGCCCACGTTCCGCGGCGAAATGATCTGGTGCCAGCTGTTTTCCGAGCCCGGCGCGGGGTCGGACCTGGCCAGCCTGACCACCAAGGCCACCAAGGTCGACGGCGGTTGGCGGATCACCGGCCAGAAGATCTGGACCACCGGGGCGCAGTTCTCGCAGTGGGGCGCGCTGTTGGCGCGCACCGACCCATCGGCGCCGAAACACAATGGGATCACCTACTTCCTGCTCGACATGGCCAGCGAGGGCGTGGAGGTCAAGCCGCTGCGCGAGCTGACCGGTAACGCGATGTTCAACACCGTGTTCATCGACGACGTATTCGTGCCCGACGAGATGGTGCTCGGCGAGGTGAACCGGGGCTGGGAGGTCAGCCGGAACACGCTGACCAACGAACGGGTTTCGATCGGCAGCAGCGAGCCGCCGTTCCTGGCCAGTTTGGCCGACTTCATCACGTTCCTTCAGGACGGGCAGTTCGACCAGATCGAGCAGCACCACGCCGGCAGGCTCATCGCCGAAGGACACGCCGCCAAGGTGCTCAACATGCGCTCGACGCTGCTCACGCTCGCCGGTGGTGATCCGATGCCGGCCGCGGCGATCTCCAAACTGCTGTCGATGAAAACCGGCCAGGGCTACGCGGAGTTCGCGGTGTCCTCGTTCGGCACCGACGGCGCGATCGGAGATCCGAAGCAGGAGCCTGGCCGGTGGGCGGAGTACCTGCTCGGCAGCAGGGCCACCACGATCTACGGCGGCACCACCGAGGTGCAGCTCAACATCATCGCCGAACGCCTGTTGGGACTGCCGCGCGATCCGTAAAGGCGCTTGCTCAACGGCGTAGCCTGAGATCAGCGGTTGCGTTCGAGCGGTTGGCGGTGAAGATGAGCGGCCAGCAATGAGTGGCTTGAGTGTCCGGATCGCCCGCGTCGTCGTCGGCGCCTCGGCGATGCTGGGGCTGTTGCTGGCGCCTGCGGTCTTCGCCGGTGATCCGGCGCCACGAGACCAGTCGGCGCCGTGCTATCCCGGCATCATCCCCGGGAACCCGTGGGCAACCTCGTGCAACTTCGGTAAACGTCCGCCGAAGATCCGCGGCGGTCCGCCCGACCAGACCGCGGTCATCGCGTGCCGTGACATCCCCGGATGCCTGTCGTGGTACATCAACGGACCCTGATGGGCGTTTAGCGATCGCACCGAAGGCAACAATTCAGTCATGACCAACGATGTCGAGAAGCGCTGGGACCGGCCCAAAGCGTTCCGGGCCGCCGCCACCTACACCGCGGTGGTGGTCGCGGTGGCCGCCGTCGCCTTCGTCATCTACGCCCTCGTGTCGAAGACTTCGGTCGTTGCCGCCTCGACCGTGCCCACAATCCTGTTGCTCGGCGGATTGGGCGCGTTCATCAGGACCTACCGCGAGTGGAAGGCCGAGGGCGCGTGGGTGCAGTGGCAGGGCGCGGGATGGTTCTTGCTGCTGCTGATGCTGGTGTGCCTGTCGATTCCGGGCGCCGCCGCGATGGCCGACTGAGACACCCGCCGTAGCGCGGGGTGCAGCGGCGTGACTAGTCCGACTTGTTGGCGTCCGCCTTCTCGTCAGCCTTCTCGTCGGCCTTCTTCTCAGCGCCGTCGGCCTTCCCCTTCTCGCCGCCTCCGTCGGCCTTGCCTTTCTCGCCGCCGCCGTCGGCCTTACCCTTCTCGCCGCCGCCGTCCGCCTTACCCTTCTCCCCTTTCTCGCCGCCTCCGTCGACGTCCATCTCCCGAAGTTCGCGTTTGAGGATCTTGCCGGTCGGATTGCGCGGCAACTCGTCGAGGAAGACCACCTCGCGCGGCACCTTGTAGCGCGCCAGATGCTCGCGGACGTATTGCTTGATGTCGTCCTCACCGATCGAGGCGCCGTCGCTCTTGACGACGAAGGCCCGCAACCGGTGACCCCACTCCTTGTCCTCGACGCCGACCGCGGTGGCCTCCACGACCTCCGGATGCCCGCTGATCAGGTCCTCCACCTCGGCCGGGAACACGTTCTCACCGCCGGACACGATCATCTCGTCGTCGCGGCCGCTGACGTAGAGCAGGCCGTTCTCGTCGAAATAGCCCACGTCGCCCGAGGACATCAGCCCGTCGATGATCTGCTTGTGGCCCCCGCCGGTGTAACCCTCGAACGGGAAGAAATTGCCGACGAAGATTCGCCCGACCTCGCCCTGCGGCAGTTCGTTGCCGTCGTCGTCGAGGATCTTGACTTTCACGCCCTTCACCACCGGTCCGACGGTCGCCGGGTTCTTCTCCAGATCCTGGGGCCGCGCGATCGTGGCGAACGCGATCTCGGTCGACCCGTACAAGTTGTAGATGACGGGTCCGAGCATCTTGAGCCCGCGTTGCGCCATCTCCGCGCCCAGCTGTGACCCCGAGACGAACACGATCCGCAACGAGGACAGATCGGGCTTGCGCTCCATACCGTCGAGCGCATCGAGCATGCGCGACAACATCACCGGCACGACCACCACCGCGGTCACCTTGTGCTTCTCGATGTCCTCGAGCACCTTCTCGGCCTTGAACCGTCTGCGGAGCAGCAGCGTCGTGCCCAACATCATCGAGATCGTCGCGTGCAGGAAGCCCAACGCGTGGAACATCGGCGCCGGAAGCGCGGTGATCTCGCCGCCCTTGAACGGCACATGCGACAGCACACCGCCGATCGGGGCGAGGGTGGGCGGCGTACTTCTGTTGGCGCCCTTGGGCGTTCCCGTCGTTCCGCTGGTCAAAATGATCACCGACGAGTGCTTGGTCGCCTTCGGTGCGGCCTTCCCCGAGTGGTGGGAGACGAAGTCCTCGAGCGTCTCGTCGGTGCTCTTCGACGGTTCGTCCTTGTCGGGGTTCACGCCGAGCGCGCGCAGCTTGCCCAGCGGCGGATCGGCCTTGGACACCACCTGGAAGTACTCGTCGTCGTAGATGATCAGCTTGGCGCCTTCGCGTTCGGACACCTCCTTGACCTGAGGACCGGAGAACTCACTGTTGAGCAGGATGATCCGCGCGCCGGTGCGGGCGGCGCCGTACAGCGCGACGAGGAACCACCGGTGGTTGCGGGCCAGGATCGCGACTCCGTCACCGCCCTTGACGCCCTTCTCCAGCAGGCCGTTGGCCACCGAGTGCGCGGCGTCGTCGAGTTCTTTGAACGTCATCTCGCCGAAGTCGTCGATGATCGCCGTGGCGTTCGGGGTGCGACGCGCGTTGAGGGCCGGGATCATCCCGAACTCGCCCCACCGACGGATGTCGGCGAGCATCGCGGCCACGTTCTGCGGGGGTTCGATCTTGAACGCACCCGCGCCGAACATCTTCGCGGCGTAGTGCAACTCGGCCGACCCGCGTTCGACGAGTTGCTGAGCCTTGGCGAACGCTTGCAGCGGGAGCTCCGAAAGTCTGGCCATGACCCCACCATATGTGACCCGCGTCGCACTGCGGCCGGGAAACTAGCATGACGCTATGGCCGCGACCCAGCACCTGGAGGTCGAGGGTCACCGGGTGCCCATCAGCCACCCCGACAAGGTCGTCTTCCCCGATATCGGCGTCAGCAAGTCGGACCTGATGCACTACTACCTCAGCGTCGCCGAGGGCGCCCTGCGCGGTGTTCGCGACCGGCCGATGATCCTCAAGCGGTTCGTCAAGGGCATCACCGAGGAGGCGGTCTTCCAGAAGCGCGCGCCGAAGAACCGGCCGGACTTCGTCGACGTCGCTGAGCTGAAGTACGCATCCGGGACGTCGGCGGCCGAAGCGGTGCTGCGCGATGCGGCCGGCTTGGTGTGGGCGGTCAACCTCGGCTGCGTCGACCTCAATCCCCACCCGGTCCGGTCGGACGATCTCGCGCACCCCGACGAGCTGCGCGTCGACCTCGACCCGATGCCGGGCGTCGAATGGCCGCAGATCATCGAGGTCGCGCTGGTCGCCCGCGAAGTGCTCGAGGACCACGGGTTGACTGCGTGGCCCAAGACGTCGGGATCGCGGGGTTTCCACATCTACGCCCGAATCCAGCGGCGGTGGCCGTTCAAGTTCGTCCGGCTCGCCGCGCAGGCGGTGGCCCGCGAGGTCGAACGCCGCGCGCCCGAGATCGCCACCGCGCGCTGGTGGAAGGAGGAGCGCGAGGGCGTCTTCGTCGATTTCAACCAGAACGCTTTCGACCGGACCGTCGCCTCGGCCTATTCGGTGCGCGCGACGCCGGACGCCAGGGTGTCGACGCCGCTGCTCTGGAGCGAGGTGCCCGGCTGCCGCCCCGATGCGTTCACGATCGCGACCGTGCCGCAACGATTCGCCGAACTCGGTGACCCGTGGGAGGGCATCGATGATTCGGCGGGATCGCTGGACGCGCTGTTGGACCTGGCCGACCGGCAAGGCCCGGCGGAGAAGGCACCGCGCGGCGCCAAACCATCGAGCCGTGGAACCGGCCGCCGGGTCTCCTCGAAGCCGCTCATCGAGATCGCCCGCACGAAGACCAAAGACGAGGCGATGGCGGCGTTGGAGAAATGGCGCCGACGGCACCCGTCCGTGGCCGAAAAGTTGGAGCCCGCAGACATTCTGGTCGACGGTATGCGCGGACCCAGCTCGATCTGGTACCGCATCCGGATCAACCTGCAACACGTGCCCGAAGGCGAGCGGCCCCCGCAGGAGGAACTGCTCGCCGACTACAGCCCGTGGGAGAACTACTCCGGCCCCCAGTGGATGCGCGATAGTTGACGTTTCATCAGCCCTTTCGCTTCTTACGAAAGTATTAGCCGCTGCTCCCGGTGGCCTTAAGTTGGCCGCTTACCTTGAGTACCAAGGTCGAGTTGAGGTGCTACAGGAGGCAGTGATGTACGGAAATCCGTCATTCGAATGCGCCGGCGCCCAGCTTCATGCGGTGTGCCGCCAGCTGGCGACTGTCGTGACGATCGATGGGATCATCGATGACACCAACATCGAACGGATCACCGCGTTCGCCCGTCGGTTCGTTCTCGCGGAGAAGCCGTTCGTCCTCAACCTCAGCGGTGTGAGTTCGTGCACGGGGCAGATTGTTTCGCTGATGTATGACATCGACGAGTGCTGCTTCGACACCGATGTGGAATGGATCGTCATACCCAGCAGGGCTGTCGAGCGCGTGCTGTGTGCTTCCGGCGTGAGTGTGCCGGTCGCCGATTCGGTACCCGATGCGCTTGCACAGTTCGCAAGCGACCTCAACCAACGGCGTCGCCCATTGCCGCTGTTGACCCAGAAGACCGCATAGCGGAAGGCGACCAGGTGCTACTCGATATTCGTTGGCTCGGTTACCTGCTTGGCCGTCGGCATTCGGCGGCCAAGCAGACCGGCCACGCCTACTGAACCCCCGACCGTCGGCCGAGGCCGGTCCTCGACACGCGATGCGGTGGATCGTCGACGGTATGAATGTGATCGGATCGCGCCCCGACGGCTGGTGGCGTGACCGTCATCGCGCCATGGCGACCCTGGTCGAGCGGTTGGAATCCTGGCGGCCGGACGGTGACGACGTCACCGTGGTGTTCGAACGCCCGCCCAAGCCACCGATCGACTCGTCGACCATTACCGTCACCTATGCCCCGCGTCCGGCGCCCAACTCGGCCGACGATGAAATTGTCCGCCTGGTCCGGGCCGACGACCGGCCGGGCGACATCAGCGTGGCCACGTCCGACCGCACCCTTGCCGATCGGGTACGCGAAGCCGGTGCGTCCGTCGTACCGGCGGAGAGGCTGCGCGACCTCATCGATCCGCGGTGACGCCTTCGGCCCGCCAGCCGGGAAATCGGCCCAGGTGGCGTAGCACCCGATCGAGGTCGCTCTCCCCCGCCTCCGGCGCCACAGCGCGGGCGAACGGAGAGTCGTCCGCGTCGCGGATCTCACCGTCGGGAACCGCCATCGCCAGTGGCAGGACCGCCGCCACCACGTCGTCGGGCAGCCCGAACGGCACGTCGATGCTGCGGGCGACGTCCCACCCGTGTGCGACGTAGTCGACGAAATGAAAACCGATCGCCATGGCACCCGCAACGGCGGCGTCCTCGCCGAACTCCGGTAACGCGAACGTCGACTCGAGCACGCCCTCGACAGCGAACGCGGCCAGCACCTCTGCAGCCGCCGCGGCATAGGTGCCCCCGGGATCGGCGCGGACATCCTCTGCGACGGTCATCGGCGCCCACATCGCAAGATCGCCGCCGGCGCCTCGAGCCGCGGCGGCGAATCCCTTGTGCTGCACGGTCATATGGGTCAGCAGCTCGAAGAGGTCCCACCCCTGACACGGGGTCGGGCGAGCGAGGTCGTCGGCCGTCACTCGCGAGACGACATCGACGGTGGCGTTGATCGCTGTTCGGTGGAAGGGTCGCGGATCGTTTATCGTATGCATTTGCTTACGATAAATGTTCGCTTATCATTGGTCAACGCTTAATATCCCTCCATGCCGCCCAAGTCGCGACGACGGGACCTCGCGGCGATGCTCGCCCCGCTACTGCGTCGCCTGATCGCCCTGGAGACCCCGGTGCTCGCCGAACACGACGTCTCGATGTGGGGCTACAGCGTGCTGTCGGCGCTCGACGAATCCCCGGTGCGCACCCAAGCCGCGCTCGCCGAGGCCATCGGCGCCGACAAGACCCGGATCATCCCCACGCTCGACGAACTCCAGGAGCGGGGCTATATCGAGCGGAGCCCCGACCCGGCCGACCGGCGTGTGCGGCTGCTGGCGATCACCGAAACCGGCCGCGCTCTGAAGGATTCGGTGCAGGCGCAGATTCAGCGCGGAGAGGAGCGGTTGCTTTCGGTGCTGTCGCCCGCCGACCGGCGAGCGTTCCTGCGCGCCCTGCACGAGATGACGGGTGTCGAGGACACCCCATAGGGTCTGAGGGGTGAACCGCCTCGACCGCTTCTTCGAGATCTCCGCGCGCGGGACGACGGTCGGCGCGGAGGCCCGCGGCGGCCTGGTCACGTTCATCGCGATGGCCTACATCATCGTGCTGAACCCGATCATCCTGTCCAGTTCCGAGGACGTCACCGGTCAGAGGCTGCAGTTCGCCGAGGTCTCGGCCGTCACGGCGCTGGCCGCGGGCGTGATGACGATCTTGTTCGGCCTCATTGCGCGGATGCCGTTCGCGTTCGCCGCCGGCCTCGGCATCAACTCGTTCGTCGCGACGACGCTCGTCGGCTCCCTCACCTGGGCAGAAGCCATGGGGCTGGTGGTGATCAACGGGCTCATCATCGTCGTGCTGGCGGCGACCGGGTTGCGGCGGTTGGTCTTCGATGCGGTGCCGATGCAGCTGAAGCTGGCCATCACCGCCGGTATCGGGCTGTTCATCCTGTTCATCGGCCTGGTCGACGCGGGGTTCATCGGCTCGACGGGGGCAGCGTCGCCGCCGGTCGGCCTCGGCGGCAACGGCAGCGGCTCCATCAGCACCGTGCCCACCGTCGTCTTCGCCTTCACGCTGCTGCTGACGGGAATCCTGGTGGCCCGAAAAGTGCGGGGCGGCATCCTGATCGGGCTCGTCACCGGCACCGTCGTCGCGGTCGTGATCGAGTCGATCTGGCACCTCGGGTCCGCCGCGGAAAAGCCCGGTGGATGGAGCCTGTCGGTTCCGACCCTGTCGGGGTCACCGTTCGCGCTCCCCGATCTCTCGCTGGTCGGCGCCTTCAGCATGGACAGCTTCGGGCGCATCGGGGTGATCGCCGCGACCATGTTCGTGTTCACGCTCGTGTTCGCGAACTTCTTCGACGCGATGGGCACCTTCACGGGGCTTTCGCGCGAGGCTGGACTCGCCGACGACAAGGGCACCTTTCCCCGCCTGCGGGCGGCCCTGATCGTCGAAGGCGCCGGCGCTGTGGTCGGCGGCGCATCGTCGGCCTCGTCGAACACGGTGTTCGTCGAATCGGGAGCAGGTATCGGCGAGGGCGCTCGCACTGGCCTGGCCAACCTCGTGACCGGCGTGCTGTTCCTCGCCGCGATGTTCATCTCGCCGCTGGCGTCGGTGGTGCCGACGGAAGTGGCCGCGGCTGCGCTGGTAATCGTCGGGGCGATGATGGTGTCGCATTTGCGCCACATCGACATCTCCGAGTTCTCGGTTGCGCTGCCCGTGGTGCTGACGGTGGCCACGATGCCGTTCTCGTACTCCATCGCCAACGGCATCGGCGTCGGCTTCATCGCGTGGGTGGTGCTGCGATCGGCAGCAGGAAAAGCCCGCGAGATCAGCCCACTGTTGTGGGTGGTCGCCGCGGGCTTCCTGCTGTACTTCGCGCGAGGCTGGATCGAGTCGCTGCTCGGGATCTAGCCGGCACTAGCGATCGGCTTGCCGCTTCTCTTTCTCCGCGTCGGCGAGATCCTCGATCTTCTCCGCCTGCGCACGCGTCGTCGCCGCATCGACGCGCTTGTCCTGAGCGTCGGCCATCTTGACGCTGGCCACCTTCGCGGCAGTGCGCTCCGCCGCATCGATCTGCTCTTCTTCGCGGCGTTTGGCGGTCTCGACGTTCTTCTTGCGCTGCTCGGCGATCTCGTCGGCCCTCTTCTTGTCCTCGACGATCTTCTTCTCGGCGTTCTCGACCGCCGCGCGCTTGCGCTGCTGGGCCTCGGTGCGCGCCTGGCGCGCTTCGGCTTCGGTCTCCTCGAAGGCCTTCTGCTTGTCCTGCAGCGCCTTCTCGCGGGTCACCTTCAGCTCTCGGCCCGCCTGCTTGACGTTCTCATCGGCGGCCGCGTCGAGCTCGGCCGCGCGGCGCAACGCGTCGCTGCGCTCGACAAGGGTGGCGCCGCGCTTCTGGAGTTCACGATCACCCAGCGCGGTGCCCACGGCAGTGTCGAGCATCCCCAGAGAACGCTCGTAGAACAGCCGGGCCAGCGCTTCGTCGTCCATCCGGGCGACGAACCGGTCGTCGATCAACTGCAGCGGCACACGGGCCACCTGGTACTGAAACTTCAGCACCGCCTTCGGAATAGCGGTGAGGCTCATGGTCAAGCTCCTTCTATGCCCTGCTCAGGCGTCGTCGTTGAGGTTTTCGGCCTGCCGCCGAATACGGGCGGCTTCAGCTTTCGCGCTCGCCGACTCCTCGACGGCTCCGCGGTGTTCTTCGAGTGCGTCGGCGAGCTGGGTGTCGGCGTCGTGCACCTCCGCCCGCTGCTCGGCTTTGGCCTCGCGGGCCTTGCGCTCGGCGTCGATTTCGGCCTGGGTGCGCTCCCGCTCGAGCTGCTGATGGGCGGCCGCTTCGGCGGCGCGCTTTTGAGCGGCCTTCTGGTTCTCCACCGCACCCTTTTCGGCGGCCGCTTCGGCATTGGCCGCGGTGCGCTCCTTGGCGCCTTCGCGCTTGGCCTCCACCACGTCGTTGCGGGCCTCCCGCGCCTCGGCGTCGGCGACCGCGTCGATCGTGTTGGCTTCTTTCCGCCGCTCGGCCTCGGCCTGCTGCAGTTGGCCTTCGGCGGTCAGCGAGTCGTTTCCGGTGATCGCGCCAAACATCTCTTTGGCCTTGCCCTTCACCGAGTCCATCAGGCCTTCTCGTGCCTGGCCGGCCTTGTCGTGGTCCGTCATTCGGGCCTCCTCTCAAGCCTCAAGGTTCCACGTCCGCGGGGGGCCGAAACCCCCTGTGGGCGGACGCACAGCAAATGGCTAGTCCCGCCGAAGATCAGGTGCGTCCCCGGTGCGGCCCAGCAGCACACCCAGGGCGAACATGCCTGCGGCAAGCCCCAGGTGCAGCCAGTTGTCGGCGGTGTTGACCGGCATGAAATTGGCCGGCGAATCGTGGTCGATCACCAGGCCGTACAGCCCTAACGCCGCGTAGACCAGGCCACCGCCGATCAGATATCCGCGTGCCGCGGTGAACGTTCCCGACAACGCGATGCCGAGGACGCCGAAGGCCAGGTGAACGATGTTGTGCAGCACCGAAACGTTGAACACGCCGAGAAGCTGGGCGCCCGAGTGGTGACCGGCGAACGTCAGTGCGTCGTAGTTCGTGGTCACGCCGGGGATGAAGCCCAGCACTCCGACAAGCAGGAACACCGCACCGACGGCCACCGCCGCGCGTTGCACGGGGGCGCGCCCCGCGGTCGGCGCCGCTTTGGGTGAGCCCTGAGATCCCGGAACAGCCATCGCCCGGCGGGATAGCCGTTCGAGCCCGATCGAAACGCTGCGATCATGTGTCGCGTGAGCACGACGACGATTCCGGCCATCGCCCTGACCGGCTACCTCGGCGCGGGCAAGACCACGCTGCTCAACCACGTGCTGCGCCAGCCGGGTGCGCGCGTCGGCGTCATCATCAACGACTTCGGTGAACTCAACGTCGACGCGGGACTGGTCACCGGGCAGGTCGACGAACCGGCGTCGATCGCCGGGGGGTGCATCTGCTGCCTTCCCGACGAGGGTGGACTCGACGACGCGCTGGCCAAGCTGGCCGACCCGAAGCTGGGTCTGGACGCCATCATCATCGAGGCCAGCGGCTTGGCCGACCCGATAGCGGTCTCGCGGATCATCCGATTCAGCGGGGTGGAGCGGGTGCGACCCGGCGGCATCGTCGACGTCATCGACGCCGCCGCGCATTTCGACACCGTCGACGATCACGCCACCCCGCCTGCCCGGTACGGCGCGGCGACGCTGGTGGTGGTCAACAAACTCGACCAGATACCCGAGGACGCCCGCGCAGAGACGCTTGGCCGAATCGAAAGGCGTGTGCGCGAACGGAATCCCGACGCGCACGTCGTGGGCGCCACGGCCGGACGTGTTGATCCGGCTCTGCTGTACGACGTGTCCGCGTCCGCCGACGTCGGTGAGCAACTCTCGTTGCGGGAACTGCTCGTCGACACCGAAGACGCGCAGGACCATCCGCACGTGCACGCCGATTCGGTCACCGTGACCAGCGCTGGTTGCGTCGATCCCGCAGCGCTGATCGACCTGCTCGAAACGCCACCCCCGGGTGTGTACCGGCTCAAGGGCACGGTCGCCGTCCGATACCGGGAGCGCACCCGCCGCTATGTGGTCAATGTGGTCGGCCCGTCTGTCCACATCGCGAACGCACCGTCGACGGCCCGAGTCGACGGGACGGCCAACGCCATCGTGGCGATCGGGACACACCTCGACGTCGACGACGTCCGGGTCCGCATCGCCGCGGCGCTGGCACCGTACGACGGCGCGGTGCCGGCCGCGGGGGTGCGACGTCTCCAGCGCTACCGCAGGCTCAGCATCTGAGTGCGACCCTCGCGCCTATGGTGAGGTGATGAGCGCCGACGAGCAGCGCGCCGGGGTGGAGTTGACGAACCTCGACCAGCCGTTGACTCCGGACGCCGATGCCACCAAGCGCGATCTGATCGACTACCTCGACGCGGTGTGCGACCGGATTCTGCCCGGCCTCGCCGGGCGTCCCCTGACGGTGTTGCGGGTGCTGCGCGGGCGGGCGCCGTTTATGCAGAAGAACGTGCCGAAGTACACCCCGGAGTGGGTGAGGACCGTCTCGATGTGGGCCGAGTCCTCGCACCGCGAGGTGCGCTATGCACTGTGCAACGATCGGCGCACCTTGCTATGGCTGGCCAACCAGCGCGCCGTCGAATATCACCCCACGCTGGGTCTGGCCGATGACATCTACCGCCCAACTCATCTGGTGCTCGACCTCGACCCGCCACCGGAGAGCGACTTCGCCGCCGTCGTCGCCGCGGCTCAGCTTGTGCAACAGGCACTTTCGGATTGCGGCCTGGCCGGAGCGGTGAAGACGAGCGGCGCAAAGGGAGTGCATGTGTTCGTGCCGGTCGACGACAGCGCACCGGTCGACGACGTCGCGGCTGCCACCCGCGCGCTGGCCGCCCGAGCCGAGGCGCTCGACCCATCCCGCGCCACAACGGCTTTCATCGTCGAGGACCGCGAAGGCAAGGTCTTCATCGACTCCACCCGCTCCGGTGGCGCGACCGTCGTCGCCGTATACAGTCCCCGGCTGCGCCCTGGCACACCGGTGTCGTTCCCGGTCGCCTGGTCGGACCTGGACCGCGTCACGCCGGCGGATTTCACCGTGCACAACGCGATCGACGCCCTGGGCGGGAGCGATCCGTGGGCGCAGGCGATGCCGGCACCGCAGAGGTTGCCGCCCGACCTCATCGAGCAGGGCCGCACCATCCCCGTGGCGCGGGTGGCCGCGATGCACGAGGGAAAGCGCCGGGCGCGGGCGCGACGCGCAGAGCGCGGCTGACGCCAGGTTGGCGCTGACGCATCGCGGCAGTTGTTCGTAGTCTCAAACGATGACCCCGCCGCCCAAGGCTCGACGCCCCGATCGCCGTACCGCGTTGACGACCTCGAACATTCTCGACACGGCCGAGCGGCTGTTCACCGAACGCGGGTTTCACGCCGTCACGATGGATGCGATAGCCGAAGCGGCCGACCTCGCGGTCGGCTCGATCTATCACCACTTCAAGAACAAGGAGCGGCTGTATCTCGCGTTGGTCGAACGCGCGCTGGAGGTGAATGAGCAAGCAATGGCCGGGGCCTACGGCAACGGACGCTCACCGATCGAGGAGTTACGCGCCGCAAGCGACGCCTACTGCGGATTCCACATGAGTAATCCGGGATACTTCCGGATGATCGCGCTGCGAACACTCGACGTTCCTCCCGGGGACATGGCCAGCGAGATAGAGCGCCGCATCGCCGACAAGGTCGAGCGGTTGGTGGGCGACATCGCCGACACCCTGCGCCGCGCCGATGCCGCCGGACAGCTGCGCTGTGCCGATCCGCATCGCACCTCGATGTTCCTGTGGGGCGCGTGGAACGGCGTGCTGTCCCTTCGTCTCCGACCCGACCGGCTGCGACTCGACGATTCCGAACTGCAGACGGTGCTCAACCTGGGGCGCGACATCGTCGAACGCGGGCTGCGGCCGTAGTCTTGAAGTGCCGTTCAATTTTGTAGTAGCGTTCAATTGTGACTTTGGTAGCGGCGGTCCAGCTGGAGGCGACCCTCGGTGACGTGAGCACGAACCTGACCGCCTGCGAACGCCTGGCCGACCAGGCGGGCCGTGCGGGCGCACAGATCATCGCGCTACCCGAGTTCTTCACCACCGGAATCGGCTTCGACGACTCACTCAAGGATGCCGCGCTGCCTGTGGACGGCGAAGCCACCGCGCTGCTCAGCGAGCTCGCGCGCCGCCACGGCGCGCTGGTCGGCGGCTCGTTTCTGTGCCGAGACCCCGACGGTCACGTGCGCAACGCCTACATCGCGGTAGACGCCGACGGCCTCGTTGGCCGGCACGACAAGGACCTGCCCACGATGTGGGAGAACGCCTTCTACGTCGGCGGAACCGACGACGGCGTGTTCCACCGGGACGGATATGACATCGGTGCGGCGGTGTGCTGGGAGCTGATGCGCACCGGCACGGTCGAACGTCTACGCTCGCGCGTCGATGTGGTGATGACCGGGTCCGGGTGGTGGTCCGTCCCTGCCTGGCCGCCCCGGGCCGTATCCGACCGCTGGGAACGCAGCAACGCGGCCACGGCCCGTCGGGCCGCGGCGTCGTTCGCGAAGTACGTCGGGGCACCGGTCCTGCACGCTGCGCATGCCGGCGAGTTGGCGTGCGCGATGCCGTGGCTGCCGATGCGGTACCGCGGCCGCTTCGAGGGGTCGACACTCATCACCGACGCCCGCGGAGAAGTTCTGGCGGAACGCCGGCCAGAGCAGGGACAGGGAGTTGTTCTCGCCGACATCGAGATCGGCCGCCGTACACCCGCATTGGACCCTCCGCGACAATTCTGGTTGCACCCGCGCGGTCCAGTCGCGACCGCGGCCTGGCACTACCAACGGTGGCACGGCCGCCGCTGGTACCGGCGTCATGTGATGGGCGCATGAGCACGATCGTGCGGGTCGGGCTGCTCGAACTGGCCTTCGGTGCGATGCTGGGATGGGTGGTAGCCGGCAATTTCATTGCGCCACAGCTGCTTCGGCGCGCCGGTGTGAATCACGCCCGCAGAATCCTGCAGGCACACCTCGACTACGTGATCATGGGCATCATATTGATCGCGGTCGGTTTGGCGGTACCGCAGTTGCCCGCCTGGATCGCAGCCGTGGTCATCTACGGCACCCTGATGAACCCAACGTTGTTCATTCCGTTGGCCTTCAACGAAGGACTCAAGGCGAATGCGATCTACCGCGTGGTGACGGTCAGTTCATTCCTTGCCACCAGCGTCGGGCTGACGCTGGTGGCCTTCCAATGACGACAAGAACCTGAGCAGGCAGCCGGCGCGGTTGGCCGGGCCGCTCCGGGTTTCATCACCGCGCCGATGGCGGTCGAGGACGCCGCCGCGACGGCTCAGTCATCGGCCGGCGGGCATCGCGCGTCACCGCGGAGGCCGCCGCTCGGCGACCGGTGCCGATACGCCGGATTGACGCACTCACGAAACGGGTATCGACCAGCCATCCATGCCGAGGGGGTCCCAACATGGTGGGCTGGCTGGACCGGCTGCAGCGACGCAACCGCCGCGTCGGGTTCGTCATCGCGGTGATCTACAAGTACATCGACGACCAGGGCGGCTATCTGGCCGCGCTGATCACCTATTACGCGTTCGTCTCCCTGTTCCCACTGCTGTTGCTGCTGACCACCGCGCTCGGGGTGATACTCGTCGGCCGCCCCGAAATACAGCAGCAGATTCTGCAGTCCACGCTCGGTCAGTTCCCCGTCATCGGTAGCCAACTCGAACGGCCGGAGCAACTCAGCGGTGGCGCCACGGCCGTCGTGGTCGGGATCGCCGGTGCGCTCTACGGCGGCCTCGGCGTCGGGCAGGCGCTGCAGAACGCGATGGACTCGGTATGGGCGGTGCCCCGCAACAACCGCCCGGACCCGATCCGGTCGCGGCTGCGCAGCCTGCTGCTGTTGTTCGTGCTCGGTTCGGCCGCGGTCACCGCGACGGTGCTCTCGGCGGTCGGCCACGCGACAGCCGGCCTGGGCTGGTTCGGCAAGGTGGGCGTCACCGTCGCCACCGTCGCCATCAACGCGCTCATCTGCCTGGTGGCGTTCCGAGTCACCACAGCCCGATCGGTGTCGTACCGCGACGTGTTGCCCGGCGCCCTCGCGGCGGCGGTGATATGGCAGCTGCTGCAGTGGTTCGGTGCGAACTACGTCTCCCATGTCGTCAGGTCGACCAGCGCGACCAATAGTGTGTTCGCGTTGGTTCTGGGCCTGCTGGCGTTCCTGTTTCTGGTTTCGGTGACGTTGGTGATGTGCGCCGAAGTCAACGTCGTCCGGGTCGACCAGCTCTACCCCCGCTCGCTGATGACACCGTTCACCGACGACGTCGACCTCACCCCCGCCGACCGGCGCACCTACACCCGTAGGGCGAAAGCCGAACGGGCGAAAGGTTTTCAGAAGGTCAGCGTGCGATTCGACGTGGACCGCGACGTGTCACCAGATCACCGCGGGTCGCGCGATGGCCAGGGTTGATCCCAGTTGTCGACCACCGCCACCTCCGACAACGGCTTGCGGCGAACGCTGTGGTGTCGGCCCGCGGGCCAACCGACGGTCACCAGCGCCGCCATCATCCAGTCGTCCGGAATGCCGACCAGCGAGCGCAGTTGGTCTTCACAACTGCTGTGCCACAACGTGATCGCCGCCCCCAGCCCCTGTGCGCGAGCCGCCAACAGGAAGTTCTGCACCGCCGGAAAGATCGAACCACCCTGCTGCAACTCAGAGGCCCCGGCCTGCGGGCGGACACAGAACAGAACGAGACCCGGTGCGGCGCCGCCGGTCCGCATGTGTTCGGCCATCGACCTCAGCACTCGCGACCTCGAATCGTCCTCGCCGTCGCCAGGTGCCGAGACTCCGTAGAACCGCTGCAGCTCCTCCCAGCTCCGATGAGCGGCCGCGGTGACCACCGCACGCACCTGCTCGGAGCGCAGCACCACGAACCGCCACGGCTGTTGGTTGGCGCCCGACGGCGCCCAGCTGGCCGCCCGTAGACATCTCTCCAGTGTGTCGTCGTCGACAGGGTCTTCGCGATACCGCCGCACCGCGGAGGCCGTTTCCATCACCGTCCAGATATCAGCGGACACGGCCGGGTTCACAACGCCGTGCCGGGTAGGACGCCCCGCCACGTGCCACCGCGCACAGGTCCGGTGATCACCGGCAGGTCCAGTGTCGACAGCATCCCGGGCGGCGCGGCCATCACAGCCGGGATGGCGTTCAACTCACGCATCACGGTCGCATACGTCAAGCCCCGCATGTTGTTTCCGCGCCCGTGCATCTCGATGTCGACGGTGTAGGTGGGCAGACCGTCGACGATGACGCGGTAACCCCCGTGCGGCGAGGGATGGCGTGGCCAGTCCGGAGCCGACCGCTCGCCCATGCGGGTGATGTGCTCGAGCACGACGCGCTCTTCGTCGTCCACCATGCCTGCCAGCTTGAACCGCATCCCGCCCATGGTGCCCGGCTCGATCCAGCCCGAGGCGACCTCGTAGCGTTCTGTGGCCAACCACTTGTCGATCGTGGTGAAGACGCGGTCGAGAGGAAGGCCCACGCCGTCGGCGACGAGATGGACTGTCGGCGCCCATAGTGCCGCAAGGCGCTCGGTGTCGAACAGCGGCGCCGGATGGTCGGGTGGATGCCCGAAACCCATGAAGTCGAACATGATTTCGGGCTGGTTGATCGGGCCGTAGTCGAGTAACTCGAGCATGGTGATGGTGTCGACTCGACTGCTGAATCCGGTCATAGTCAACGCGATGACGTCGTTGGCCCATCCGGGGTCCACGCCGCTGTTGAAGAAGCTTGTGCCACCTTCTTCACACGCCGACGCGATGAGGTCGGCGGTCTCCTTGTCGGCGGCAGGCGGGTAACACATCGGAACCAGGGAGGTGCACACCACGTTCTTGCCCGCGCGCAGACAGCGGGCGATGTCCTCGGCAGCCTCCCGGTAGCGGTAATCGCCCGAGGCGAAATAGGCGACCACATCGGCGTCTGACGACAGCGCGGAGTCGATGTCACGGGTGGCGATGACGCCGGTTTCGGGCATGCCGCACAGCGCACCCGCGTCCATGCCGTCTTTGGCCTCGGCGTGTACGACCACGCCCGCCAGGTCCAGGCCGGGGTGCGCGATCAGTGCGCGCAACGCGCCGACACCGACCTGACCCGGCCCCCAGAGGATCACCCGCGGGTTACCTTGGCAGTCCGACATGCACACCCTTTCCTACCCGCCCCGCCAGCCGTGAGAACATACCTTCTCAAATATTGATATCACCATTGTCGCAATCGAAGAACCGGAGGACACGATGAGCGAGTACCAGTTCCTGAAATGGGAGACCTTCGACGACGGCCAGATCGTGCGGATCTCGCTGAACCGTCCCGAGCAGCGCAACGCCCAGAACCGCGGGATGCTGGTCGAACTCGATGAGGCGTTCACCCGCGCCGAAGCCGATGACAACGTCCGCGTGGTCATCCTCGCCGGTGAGGGACCGATGTTCTCCTCCGGTCATGACATCGGCTCCAAGCAGGCCCGCGCGGAGTTCATGCCGGGACCCGGACAGCATCCGACGGCGGCCATCAACGGCGGCACGCGGGAGGGCGCCGAGAAGATCATGCTGCAGGAATGGCACTACTTCTTCCAGAACAACCTGCGCTGGCGCAACCTGCGCAAGATCACGATCGCCCAGGTGCACGGCGACGTGTTCTCGGCCGGGCTGATGCTGATCTGGGCCTGCGATCTGATCGTCGGCAGCGAAGAGGTGCGCTTCGCCGACGTGGTGGGCACCCGGCTGGGAATGTGCGGTATGGAGTACTTCGGCCACCCGTGGGAGTTCGGCCCGCGACGCACCAAGGAGCTGATGCTGACCGGCGACGCCATCGACATCGAGGAGGCCTATCGCCTCGGGATGGTGAGCAAGATCTTCAAGCGCGACGAATTGGCCGACCGCACACTGGAAATGGCGCGGCGCATCGCCACGGTGCCGACGATGGCGGCGCTGCTCATCAAGGAGTCGGTCAATCAGTCCGTCGACAACATGGGTTTCTACAACGCGCTGCAGTCGTGTTTCACATTGCACCAGCTGAACCACTCACACTGGGTCGGGGTCCGCGATGACAAGCGTGCCACCGCGGGCGAGGAGCAGGGCGTCCCGAACTGGCGCACCGCTCCCCCGATCGTGTTGTCGGTCAAAGACCAGGTGCGCGCCGAAGCCTGACGAGGTCCAGCCGGGCCGAACGTGGGTTACCGTCACACATTCGGCAGTTTGAGCGTGCATTAACCCCACACTCGCGGAAGGGGACCGGTTCAGCCGCTGACCGCTCCGTAGCGGGCATCCGCGACGCGGTCCAGGGCGACGGCGGGCTCGCCGAACGCCATGGCCCAGCCGCGCACCCGCCGGTAGTAGAGCTGGATGTCGCCCTCCATGCCGAAGCCGTAGCCGCCGTGGATGTGCAGGCTGCGATACGTCGCGTCCCGCGCGGTCTCGTAGGCGAAGGCGAAAGCCATCGCGGCCAGCTCGGTCGCACGGTCTGCTTCATCGGAGAACGCGCACGCGGCTTCGAACGCCAGCAGGCGCGCACCGTCGGTCGCGGTGGCACTGTCTGCAAGTGGGTGTGACACGGCCTGAAACGCCCCGATCGGGGTGCCGAACGCGTGCCGCTGCTTGGCGTAGTCGACCCCGATCTCGACGGCCTTCGCGGCGGCACCCACCAGAGCCGCGGCGGTGAGGGCAAGCCACAGGTCGACGGCGTTCGAGAACAACCGGCGGGCGTGCTCACCGTCGGCGAGAACGCTGACGTCGTCGGCGACGGTCACGTCCGCCAGCGGTAACGATCCGAGGTTCTGCACGTGAGTTCGGTTTGCCGTCGGCAACGTGACGAGACGCCCGCTGACCAACCCCACCACCGCATCGGCCACCGCACCGCCGGGCGCGAGTGCCAACACATCGCTGTCACAGGCGCGTGGCGCGAAGCTGACGAGCTTGTCACCCGACAAGGCCGAGCCCAACAGCTCGTCGCTGTCGCAGGCGGCCAGCAGCCGGGCGGCGATCTGCGCCTCGATGACCGGTGCCGATGCGAGGGCCCGGCCGTACTGCTCGGCGATCAGGGCCAGCTCCAGCTCGGAAGCTCCCCAGCCGCCGTCGGATTCGCCCACCGCCATCTCGACGACGCCCGTCTGGACCAGTGCCTCCCACAGCTTCGGATCGAATCCCAGAGGTTCGGCCGCCCGCACCCGTTGCGACGTCGACTCGCGCGCATACATCGCCGCGAAGGAGTCGACGAGTTGTCGTTGCTCGTCGGACAGGCTCAACTCCACTGAAGGTTCCCTCACGTGCGAATATGGCTACTCTCAGTTTTGAGAGTAGCATTATCGTCCACGTTGTCCGCCCGTGCTGTGCGACAGATTGGTTACTGCTCATGCACTTTCAGTCCGACGCCGCGACCGAAGCGTTCCGCGACGGTGTCCGAGAGCATCTGCACGGCGTGCTGACCCCCGACGTCGAAGAACGGATCTACCGCAGCGGTGTCGCGCACGACGACGACTTCGCCAAAGGACTCGTCGAAAAGGGCTACTTCGCCCCCGGCTGGCCGACCGAATTGGGCGGGCAGGATCGCAACGCCTGGGAGGAGCAGGCACTCAACGAGGAGCTGATGCGGACGGACGCGCCGGTATACCTGTCCGAGACCACCCGCATGGTCGCGTCGATCATCCGACAGATCGGCACACCCGCGATGAAGGAGCGCATCCTGCCCGGCGCTCTCAGCGGCGACGTCACCATTGCGCTTGGCTTCACCGAACCCGAATGCGGCTCGGATGTGGCCGCCGCCGCGACGAGGGCGATGCGTGACGGTGACGAGTGGGTCATCAACGGCTCCAAGATGTTCACCACGAACGGACACATCGCCGACTACGTCTTCCTGTTGGCCCGAACCAGTCCAGAGAAGCCGAAGCACAAGGGGCTCACGATGTTTCTCGTGCCGACATGCTCTGACGGCTTCGAGGCGCAAGCGGTGTGGACCCTGTCGGGCGAGCGTACGAACATCACCTTCTACAGCGACGTGCGCATCGGCGACGACTGGCGCATTGGCGATGTCGACGCCGGTTGGCAGGTGCTGGGGTTGTCGCTGCAGGACGAGCACGCATCGGGATGGGGACCGCACATCGCACGCCTGCTGCACCACGCCGAGCAGTGGGCGACCACCACACGCGCGCCCGACGACTCACCTGCGATCGCGAAAACCGATGTGCGGCGGCGGATCGCACGGGTGGCGATGGAACTCGAAGTGGCGATGCTGCTTCAGCGTCGCTGCGTCTGGATGACAGAGAACGGTCAGACACCGGTCGCCGAGGGGCCGATGTCGAAGGTGTTCTCGACCGAGGCGCTCGTACGCGCGAGCCAGGACATCACCGAACTCGTCGGGCCGGATGCGATGCGGTCTTTCTTCGATCCGACGGCACCGCAGCGCGGCCGCTTCGAACACCTCATGCGCTTCTCGCTGGGGACCACGATCTACGCCGGCACCAGCGAGGTGCAGCGCACCATCATCGCCCAGCGGGGGCTCGGTTTACCCCGTTAGGTCCTTGGCCTTGCGCGTTGTCCGCCTGCGCGGCGCCGCCTTGGCGGTCACAGCCTTCTTCGGGGCGTTCGCGGGCGGCGTCAACGCCTGCAGGCACCACGCCCACAACTGATCCTCGGTGAGTTCAGCGCCCTTGACACCCAGATGGAACACCCCGATCTGGGCGAGCGCGATGAGCGTCGAGTTCAGCAGCGTGGTGAGCTGGGCGGGCGTCAGATCCTTGCGGACCAGCCCCGCACGCGAGCACGCGGTGAGGATCTTGGTGAGCAGTTTCTGATGGGGCTCCCAGATCTTGGCGAAATCCGCGGGGCGCTCGATCTCCAAACTCAAGTTGTAGATCGTCATCACCCGGCCGCCGATGGCCTCCGACGACTCCGCGCGCGACAGGAATCCCCGGCAGAACGCCTCGAGCTGTTCCATCGGACCGTCGGCGGCCGCCACCTCGTGGCGGATCGCTTCGATGAACTGGCTGGTGGCGTTCTCGTACAGCGCCAGCAGCAGTTCTTCCTTGCCGGCGAAGTGCTGGTAGAACGCGCGCAAGCTGAGGTTCGAACGGTCGATGAGGGTCTGGATCGTGAAGTCGGCGCGACCGGATTCCTCGACCAGTTCGAGTGCGGTGGCCAAGAACCTCGAACTGCGCGCGAGCGCACGCGCACGCGCCTGACTCAGTCGCCGCTCGATCGTTCGCTCCTGCCAGCTGCCCGGCATCTCGACGTCGGTCTCGACGAGCTCCAGATCGGGTTCCGAGTCGCGGGCGCCCCGCTTCTTAGCAGTCATGATCACCTGAGAATACGCGTTCCCCTCGCCCAATTGCGATTCGCTGGTGCGCTACTCTTGGAAACGGACATTCTCGCCAAACGGGAATGGGTGTTGTCGCAAGCCGTCCCCGAAGGAGTGCAGCGTTGAGCGCAGACATTCTGATCGTCTCACCGGACGACCATCTGGTGGAACCGGCCGATCTGTGGACCAGCCGGTTGCCCGAGCGCTACCGGGACGTCGGACCGCGGATCGTCCGGCACCGCGGGCGCATGGACCCGTCGGTGACCTCCGATGTCGCGTTCATCGAGGATGAGGACGGCCGCGACGCCGACATCTGGCACTACGAGGATTCGATCATCCCGATTCCGCTGATCAGCGCTGCTGCCGGTTACGAACTCGACGAACTGTCCACCGACCCGATCACCTACGACGAGATGCGGCCCGGTTGCTATCGACCGGCCGACCGGCTCGCGGACATGGACGTCGCCGGCATCGAGGCCTCCGCCTGCTTCCCCAACACGCTGGTCCGCTTCTGCGGTCAGCGATTCCTCCACGCCAAGGACAAAGAGCTCGCATTGCTGTGCGTCCAGGCCTACAACGACTTCCAGATCGACGAATGGGGCGGCAGCTCGAACGGCAGGCTCATTCCGCTGGGCATCATCCCGTTGTGGGATGTCGAGCTCGCCGTCAAGGAGGTGGAGCGGGTTGCGGCCAAGGGAATGCCCGCGGTGTGCTTCTCGGAACTGCCTGCGCGACTGGACCTGCCGTCCATCCACAGCGGTTACTGGGACCCGTTCTTCGCCGCGTGCGAGAGCAACAACGTCGGCATCATGCTGCACATCGGGTCGAGTTCGTCGCTGACGAAGTCCTCACCCGACTCCCCGCACGTCGTCACCAGTGCGTTGATGGCGGTCAACTGCACCATCGCCCTGGTCGACTGGCTGTTCTCGGGCAAGTTGCGGCAGTTCCCCAAACTCAAGCTCGCCTTCGCCGAGGCGCAAGCCGGGTGGATCCCCTATTACCTGCAGCGCGTCGACGAGGTCTGGGAGGACCGGCGGGCCTGGGGCGGGATCCACCCGCTGCTGACCGAGCCGCCGAGCACCCAGGTGCCCGGACGTGTGTGGTTCTCCACGTTCGGCGACCCGGTCGCTTTTCGCATTCTCGATCTCGTCGGACCGGACCAGCTGATGTTCGAAACCGACTACCCGCACAACGACACGAACTGGCCCAACAGCATGGACGTCGCCAACAAGGCGACCGAGGGTCTCGACGAGGAGACCAAGCGGAAGGTGTTGTCCACCAACGCCAAGAACTTCTTCGGCCTGGTGTAACGGATGCCTTCCGCCCGACCGTGAAGTTTCGTACGCTACACGCCGCTGCGACCGTATGAGATCGCACGGTCGGAGCATCTGGGGACAGGCTAGCGCGCTTGCCAGTTGGGTTTGCGCTTCTCCAGGAAGGCGCGCGGACCCTCGATCGCGTCCTTGGTCAGGGCCACCTTCATCCGGTAGTTCTCGGCGAGCAGTTCCGCTTCGTAGATCGGCAGTGTAAGGCCCTTGCGCACCGCCATCCGCGAACCCCGCACCGCCAGGGGCGCATTGGAATTCACGATCTCGGCGACCTCCCACGCGCGGTCCATGAGCGTCTCGTGGGCCACCACTTCGGTGAAGACGCCGAGGTCGTAGGCGCGCTGTGCGTCGAGTTGCTCGTGCCTGCCCATCAGGATCAACCGCATGGCGACGGGCAGTGGCAGGATCCGGGCCAGCCGGACCCCCTCGCGCCCGGAGGTGACGCCGATGCTCACGTGCGGGTCCATCAGCGTCGCGCGTTCGGAGGCGATCGTGATGTCGGCCGTGGTGACGAGATCCATACCCGCACCACACGCAATGCCGTTGACGGCGCAGATGATCGGCTTGGTCATCTGCAGCCACGGGGGTGTCGCCTCCTGCGGCGCGTCCCATTGGCGCATCGAGCTGAGGATGGGCTCGCCCTGGTTGTCGATACCCGCCGCGTTCTCCATGTCGTGGTCGGCGGCCTTGTTGACGTCGGCTCCAACGCACAGCGCGCGGCCGGCACCGGTGATGATCACGGTCCAGATGTCCTGCGAACGTTCGATTTCGGAGTACACCTCGGCGAGTTCGGCGATCATCTCGTCGTTGATCGCGTTGAGCACCTCGGGCCGGTTCAACGTCACACACGCGGTGTGACCGCTGACCTCGAACGTGACGGTGTCGTAATCGCTCATCTCACTCCACAGCTGCCGTGTCGCGGGCGGTCGGCCGAACGCCCAGGATCTCTTCGAACCGGTCGCAGTAGCGCGGCCACACTTCCGGGTTGAGTAGCCGCGGTGGCATGTCTCCGGCGAAGATCGTCTGCCACTGGGTGGCGGTGGCGACCGCGATGTCGCGGGCCGCCTCGGCGGTGATGCCCGCGACATGCGGTGTGGCGACCACATTGTCGAGTCGCAGCAGCGGGTTGTCGTGTCTCGGCGGCTCCTCGTGGAACACGTCGAGCCCCGCCCCGGCGATCCGGCCGGCGGCCAAGGCGTCATAGAGGGCCGCTTCATCGTGGACCGGGCCACGTGCGGTGGTGATGAAGTACGCGGTCGGCTTCATCGCAGCAAACTGCTTGGCCTCGAACAACCCTCGAGTCTCGGCGGTCAACGGGCACGTGACCTGAATGAAGTCCGATCGTTCGACCAGTTCGGATAGGTCCACCCGAACCGCGCCTCGGGAGCCGGCGGTGGTGTCGTCGACGTAGGGGTCGAAAACCAGGACCTCCATACCGAACGGGGCACACAACTCAACGAGCCGTCCACCGATGGCGCCCAACCCGACCACACCGAGAGTCTTCCCGAACAGCTGAGTGCCCCGCAACGCCAATCGATCTCCGAGCGGACCGCTGCGCAGCGCCCGGTCGGCGGCGGTGATCTTCTTGGCCAGGTCCAGCATGAGTCCCAGCGCATGTTCGGCCACCGCTTCGGCGCCGGGACCGGAGTTGTTGCACACCGCAACCCCCGCGCGGGTGCACGCCTCGACGTCGATCACGTCATAGCCCGCCCCCGCCGAACACACGGCAAGCAACTGCGGGCAGCGATTCACCAGAGCCTGCCCGGCCAGCCACTGCGTACCGTCGCCGATCGAGGCGACGTCCGTTCGGGTGGCGACCTGATATCCGTGTGCCGATTCCAGTGCCGCCCAGCCTTGTTCGTCAGGCGCTTGGAGGTCGAGCTTGACGACCTCGATGTCGGTCTCCGCCAGGATGTCTCCTGCGACCTGATCGGTCCACCTCTCGTAGACCAGTCGCGGACGGGTGGTCATCGCTTGATTTTGGGCTTCGCCTGCGCCGCCTTGAACATGTCGGCCAGTGCGGGGTCGACGTTCTTGTAGTCATTGCGTGCGATCGTGCCGTCCCGCCCGGGAACGGGGTCATAGCCCAGGCGCAGATCTTTGTTCTCCATGTGGAAGTACTCCCGCCCGAGGGGCAGGCGGCGATCCTCGCGCGGAACCTCCATCCACGCCCGCAGGAAGCACCGGGCCTTCTTGGGGTCGGTGCTGCTGACGAAGTCCGAGCGGGAGTGACACATCGCGAAGTTGTTGGCGACGGCGGCCTCACCGGATTCCAGGCGGAACTCGACCTGCTGTTCGACCAGGATGTTGCGCAACAACTCGATGGCCTCGTTTTGTTCGGGGGTGAACTCCCGGCCGAGGGTGTGCATCGCCGGCAGGATACTGCTGTAGGTGAAGTTGATGCAGATACGACCGTCGATCTGGGAGAAGACCGGCACGTCATAAGGCGTCACGTCAGGTTGATCGTCGGGTTGCTCGCTGCGCCGGTGGTGCGGGAATCCCTGGTAGAGCACCGGGAGCAGGTCGGGGCGCTCGGTGAGCATCCGGTTGTGCGCTGCAGGGCCGCTGGCGAACTGGCTCTCGCCACCCTCGGCGGCGGGGTACACGCAGAGCAGCGACAGAATGTCCGCCGCATCGTTGTGCATCGCCAGCTCGGCTCGGGACTTGGTGCCACGCGCCGGTTGTACACCGTTGGGCAGCACCTCCTCTTGTACGCGCACCATGCGGTGGCCGAAGGAGTTGTTGGACACCAGATAACCGAGGTGAGTGCAGAACGCCCAGTAGATGCGTTCCAGGTCCTCGATCGAGTGCTGCTCGACGGGGAAACCGCGCACACACGCCAGCCCCCGCCCGAACATCAGCTCCCGATACAGCCGCGCGAGGTCCTCGTCGAGGTCCGGGTGCCGGGCATCCTCGGGCGTGATGTCGTCACGATCCTTGTGGGCGGTCTTTGCCAGAACTGATTCCAGCGCCGCCACATTGCGAGACGTCAGGTCGAACGCGAAGTCCTCCTTGCTGCTGAAGTCGGCACCGGTCCATGCCATCGGATCGCTGACTTGCTCGGTGTAGATCGCGGTGGGCATCCGTCCTCCTGTTGTCGTGACGAGGCTCTCGGTTATCGGCTCGCAGCACGCCTCTCGAGCTCACGCAGGGCATGCGCGCGGGCAGCGGCGGCCTCGGTCATCATTCCGACGTCGGTACCCGCCGAAATGAATCGCAACCCCAGCCCTGCAAAGCGTTCCAGCAGGTCAACGGACTTGATCCCGGCCACTCCCAGCGCCACGCCGTGTGCACGACAGGCCGCTGCGACAGAGTCTACTGCACGGTGAAAATGCTCATTCTCATATTGGCCGTGGATGCCCATCTCGGCCGTCAGGTCGCTGGGCCCCAGGAGCACCATGTCAACCCCTTCGACGGCCGCGATCTCATCGGACACCGCTACCGCGTCGGGTGTCTCGATCATCACCGCCACCACGGTGTGGCGCTCGAGTTCGGCCGTGAGTTCGGCGGCGGGACGAGGTGCGTAGCCACTCACCGCGTTGGGCCCGGAGATGGACCGATGGCCGACGGGTGGGTAGCGAGCGGCGTCGACGACCCCCTGCGCTTCCTGCGCCGAGTTCACGTGCGGCACAATCACTCCCACAGCTCCAGCGTCGAGCACACGCGCGATCACGGAAGGGTCGTGCGACGGTACCCGTACGAGGCCGGAGATACCGGCGCCGAGCGCGGCCACGCAGAGCATCCCGGCCGTTTCGAGCGAGCAGGCGGTGTGCTCGAGATCGACATAGACGGCGTCGTATCCGCAGGCCGCCGCGATCGCCGGGACATCGGGGGTGCGGGCATTCAACAACGCCAGGCACAACACCAGGCGATCGCCCTTCAGCGCATCCCGCAGCGGTCCCGGCACTCACTCACGGTAACCGAGCGAGAACCATGATTCCACTATCTGGGCAACGTCATTCTCGCCTGTGGTAACCATTACGTATGTCCGAGAACCGGGTCGCGGTCGTCGGCGCCGCGTTGTCCGATTGCGGCCGGGTGCCCGACAAGACGGCGATGGCGCTGATGGCGCAGGCCGCCCGGCGCGCCGTCGCAGACGCCGGCCTCACGAAAGACGACATCGACGGCTTCGGCGGCCACGGAACACTGTTGCCGCCCATCGAGGTGAGCGAGTACCTGGGCCTGCGACCGACCTGGGTCGACGCGACCAATGTCGGCGGTTCCTCATGGGAGGTCATGGGACGGCACGCGGCAGCGGCCATCGCGGCGGGCGAGATCGACGTCGCCCTGCTGACCTACGGTTCGACCGCACGCTCCGACGTCAAACGCCGGTTGCGGGCCTCGGCCGCAGCGCTGAGCACCGGCGGCGCGATGCAGTTCGAAGCGCCCTACGGCGCCACGCTGATCGCCAAGTACGCGATGGCGGCCAGGCGCCACATGATCGAGTACGGGACGACAGAGGAACAATTGGCCGAGGTCGCCGTCGCCGCCCACGAGTGGGCGGCAATGAACGAGAACGCCTTCGAGCGCGACCGGATCACCACGGCGGATGTCGCCGCGGCACCAATGCTCGCCGAGCCGTTCACCTCCAAACATGTGTGTCTGCGGACCGACGGAGGTGGTGCGGTCGTGCTCGCCAGCGAGCGGGTGGCCAAGGACTGTGCGAAGGAACCGATTTGGATTCTCGGCGCGGCCGACGCCGCCTCGCACGTGAGCATGAGCGAATGGCCCGACTTCACGACATCGGCGGCCGCACAAACGGGTCCGCTCGCCTTCGCGCAGGCGGGGGTGACCGCGGCCGACATCGACGTCTGTCAGCTCTACGACTCGTTCACCTCGACCGTCCTGCTGACGGTCGAAGACCTCGGGTTCTGCGCCAAGGGCGAGGGTGGTCCGTTCATCGGCTCCGGTGCGCTCCGTCCGGGCGGCGCGCTGCCCACCAACACCGACGGCGGCGGGTTGGCGTCATGTCATCCGGGGATGCGCGGAATGTTCCTGATGGTCGAAGCGGTTCGGCAACTGC
Source organism: Mycolicibacterium novocastrense (assembly GCF_001499835.1). Taxonomy (NCBI): domain Bacteria; kingdom Bacillati; phylum Actinomycetota; class Actinomycetes; order Mycobacteriales; family Mycobacteriaceae; genus Mycobacterium; species Mycolicibacterium novocastrense. Next base: position 337,923 of record NZ_LQIH01000012.1, on the reverse strand, counting down.
GCGGCGAATGCGGCCAACGACAGGTCGAGGGTGCGCGGCTGGCGTGCGTGCACGCGATGGGCGGGTTCTTCACCCACAGCGCGACGATGATCCTCGGGAGGCAGTGATGCAGTCACCCAGCGGTCCGAACCGGCCGACCATCGATGCCGACAGCGAAAGCTGGTGGGCGGCGGTGCAGGATCGCACGCTGATGGTCAACAAATGCGGCTCCTGCGGCCGAAACTCGTTGTACGTCCGCCCGTTCTGCCCTCACTGCTGGAGTGAGGACGTGCGTCTCACGCCTGCCACCGGACGGTCGCGGCTCTACACGTGGAGCGTCATCCACCAGAACGCCGCGCCGTTCGACACCGTGCCTTACATCGTGGCGATGGTCGACCTCGAGGAGGGGCCGCGCCTGATGACTCAGATCGTCGACTGCCCGACCGAGCGGCTCAGTGCGGGTATGGAACTGGAGATCGGCTTCCGCGAGGACGACGACGGATTCGTCGTACCGGTTTTTCGACCGGCGCATGAAAGCACAGAGAGGAACCGGAAATGAACAAGGACGAGATGATCTTGATCAGCGTTGATGATCACATCGTCGAACCGCCCGATATGTTCAAGAATCATCTGCCCAAGAAGTACATCGATGAGGCGCCGCGGTTGGTGCACAACCCGGATGGGTCGGATACCTGGCAGTTCCGCGACACGGTGATTCCGAATGTGGCGCTCAATGCGGTGGCGGGGCGCCCGAAGGAGGAGTACGGGCTGGAGCCGCAGGGTCTGGATGAGATCCGGCCTGGCTGTTGGCAGGTTGATGAGCGGGTCAAGGACATGAACGCCGGCGGCATTTTGGGGTCGATGTGTTTTCCGTCGTTTCCCGGTTTTGCGGGTCGGCTGTTTGCCACTGAGGATCAGGAGTTCTCGCTGGCATTGGTGAAGGCCTACAACGACTGGCACGTCGAGGAGTGGTGTGGGGCCTATCCGGCGCGGTTCATCCCGATGACGCTGCCGGTGATCTGGGATCCGGTGGAGTGCGCCAAGGAGATCCGGCGCAACGCTGAGCGCGGTGTGCATTCGTTGACGTTCACCGAGAACCCGGCGGCCATGGGCTATCCCAGTTTCCATGATTTCGAGCATTGGAAGCCGATGTGGGATGCGCTGGTGGACACCGAAACCGTGCTCAACGTGCACATCGGTTCGTCGGGCCGGTTGGCGATCACCGCCCCGGATGCGCCGATGGATGTGATGATCACCTTGCAGCCGATGAACATCGTGCAAGCCGCGGCCGACTTGTTGTGGTCGCGCCCGATCAAGGAGTACCCGACGCTGCGGATCGCGCTGTCTGAAGGCGGTACGGGGTGGATTCCGTACTTTTTGGAGCGGGTGGATCGCACCTTTGAGATGCATTCGACGTGGACGGGTCAGGACTTCGGGGGCAAGCTGCCCAGTGAGGTGTTCCGTGAGCACTTCTTGACCTGTTTCATCGCCGATCCGGTGGGGGTGGCCACCCGCAATGCGATCGGCATCGACAACATCTGCTGGGAGGCCGATTACCCGCACAGCGACTCGATGTGGCCCGGAGCTCCCGAGCAGCTCGACGAGGTACTCACCGCCAACAATGTGCCCGACGACGAGATCAACAAGATGACCTACCAGAACGCGATGCGCTGGTATCACTGGGACCCGTTCACCCATATGACGCGCGAACAGGCCACCGTGGGTGCCCTGCGCAAGGCCGCCGAAGGCCACGACGTCTCCATCCAAGCCCTGTCGAAGAAGGAAAAGACCGGCGACGCGTCGGACTGGCAGGCTCAGATGAAGAAGGCCACCGCCAACGTCAGTGGCACAACCGGCGATTGACGAACGGCGGTCGGTTCAACCGGCAACGGTGAGGCGGTCGGCGAGTACCCGCGGCCTTCCCGCCGAACGTGCCTCGAGGGTGTTGCGTGGCACCTTGCCGTTGGCGTTGAGCGGCAGGGGTTCATCCCAGAACACCAGCTCCTCGGGCAGCTTGTACTTTGGCATTCCGCCCCCGACGAGGGCATCCGCCACGTCGGAGAGCGACATCTCGACGCCGTCGTCGAGCACCATGGCCACCGCCAGCCGTTCACCGGTGGTCGCGTCGGCAACCGAGTAAGCCGCACACTCTCGCACACCGGGGATCCGCGCTACCGCCTCCTCGACTTCCGCCGCGGGGATCTTCATCCCGTTGCGGATGACGATGTCTTTGATCCGCCCCACGATCCTCAGGCGGTGGTCGCTGACCTCGGCGACGTCGCCGGTTCGGAACCATTCCCCGTCGAACGCGTTCAGATCGTCCTCGGTGTCTGTGTAACCGAGGAAGGCGTGCGGGCCCTTGATACAACACTCGCCCGGGTCCGCCGCCGATCCCACCCGCACGTCGACGTCCTGCAGCGCCACACCGTCATCCGCGTGCCGCACCGCCTTGCTCTCGGTGCGCAGCCCCGATGTACTGACCGGCACTTCCGACGATCCGTACGCCCGCATCACGACGATGCCGAAATCGTCCTCGACTCGTTCGACGATGCGCCTGTCGAGCATCGTGCCACCGAGATACACCGCCCGCAGTGGCACGACGCTTCCCCTGGCGACCGCTTCGTCGAGCAGCCGGTCGAGCAGCCGGTCCGGACCGCCGTACCACGTTGCGCCGGAAGACAACAGAAGTTCACACGTCGCGTCGGGATCCCAGCGATCCTCGAGCACCACCGGTATGGCGAGCATGGGTCCGATGAACAGCGCCTGCAGCACGCCCGTCACCGAGGCGAGCGGGCTGATGAGGAAGATGCGGTCGTCCCCACCCAGTCCGGCGGCGGCGATGTAGTTGGCCGATGCCTTGGTGAGCGTGCTCAGCGAATGGACGACGCCCTTCGGTCGAGACGTCGTGCCGGAGGTGTAGAGAACGAAGGACGGCTCGTCGGCGGGACGCTTGGGCCCGTCGCTTACCGATGCCTCCGAGGTGCGAAAGACGTCGATCCAGGCACACGCGTCCCGCAAGGCTGCGTCGCCCGCCGGAGGCCAGTGCGGGGCCAGGCCGAACGGGGCCCCGGTGCGGGCCACGATGTCGGCGACCTGTGTCGCGCCCGCGCTGCGCGGCACGAGCAGTACGACCGCGTCGACGCGGATGGCGGCGTGTACGGCGATGACCGAGCCGATGTCGTTGCCGACCACAGCCACGACGGGTGTCGCCGCGCCGACACCGGCGTCGCGAAGCGCACGGGCCGCCTGATCGACCTGCTCATCCAGTGCCGCGTAGGTGATTTCGGTAGCGCGATCTATCAGCGCCGGTCGTGTCGGATACCGCTGGGCGGCCGAGCGCACGACGTCGAGCGGCCGGTCCGACCAGACGCCGGCGGCACGGTAGCGGGCCCTGAGACCGCCCGCCCGTTCCCGCGCGTGTCGCAGCAGCTCGGTGGCCGCACTCATGGTGTCCTCCGATGCAAATACCGATTCTCGTCAACGTAAATGTAACCTCTCAAGCATGGCGACAGATCAATACTCTTCGCGCGAGCGCTCATCGACATTGACCTTCGATGATCAGGTTGCCGTTGTCACCGGTGCGGGCGGAGGGCTCGGCCGCTGTCACGCACTCGAACTCGCCCGCCGCGGCGCCCGCGTCGTGGTCAACGATCTCGGCACCGCCGTCGACGGGCAAGGCGCCTCGATCTCGGCGGCGCAGGCGGTCGTCGACGAGATCACCGCCGCGGGCGGCACCGCGATCGCCAACGGCGACTCAGTCGCGACGGAGGACGGTGGTGCGGCGATCATCGCGGCGGCGATGGACGCCTTCGGACGGCTCGACATCCTCGTCAACAACGCGGGCATCCTGCGCGATGCGGCGTTCAAGAACATGACCGCCGAGCAGGTCGACGCGGTGATCTCGGTCCACCTGACCGGCGCTTTCAACGTGACCCGCGCCGCGTGGCCCATCATGCGCGAGCAGAACTATGGGCGAATAGTTCAAACCACCTCTGGTACAGGCCTTTTCGGCAACTTCGGGCAGGCCAATTACGGTGCGGCGAAGATGGGGCTGGTCGGGATGATGCATGTGCTGGCGATCGAGGGTGCGCGAAACGGCATCGCCATCAACGCCGTCGCGCCGATCGCTCGAACCCGGATGACCGAGGACATCATGGGTGAGGCGGGCAAGGCGATGGACCCGGAGTTGGTGACGCCCGTGGTGGTCTATCTGTCGCACCGGGATTGCGATCGCACCGCTCACATCTATTCTGTGGGCGCGGGCAAGGTGTCGCGGGTGTTCATCGGTGTCACCAAGGGGATCGAGAACCGCTCACTCACAGCCGAATTGGTGGCAGAGACGATTGACGAGATCGACGACAGCGCGACCTTCACCATCCGTGGCGGTCCGGCGAACGGGTGACCGTCACCGGCCCTGAAAGTTCGGCGGTCGGCGCTCGGCGAATGACCGCAGACCCTCCTGCAGGTCGGCGGTCCACGACACCACCTCCTGCGCCCATGCCTCCTGCTCGAAGGCCCGGTCGCGGCCCGATTCCGACGACACGGACAACAGGCGCTTGGTCAGTGCCAGCATGACGGTAGGGCCCGCGGCCAGGCGGCGGGCCAGTTCCTCGGCGACCGCGTCGGTCTCCTCCGGCGCCACGACACGGTTCACCAACGTGAGGCGCTCGCAGGTCGCGGCGTCGACGGGTTCTCCGAGCATCAGGAGTTCGGTGGCTTTGCGCAGCCCGACAATCCTGGTCAGCAGATGAATCGCGCCCGCGTCCGGCAGGATGCCACGATGCACGAATGCCTCCACCAGCCGCGCGTCGGTGGACATGACGACCAGATCGCAGGCGAGCATCAGGCTTGCGCCGGCACCCGCCGCCACACCCTTGACCGCGGCGACGACCGGCTTGTCACAATCGAGCACCGCGGAGATCAGTCGCTGATAACCCTTCTGCAGCATCAAAGCGACGTCTCCGGGCTTCTTCTCCACGGTGGGCTGCGCCGATTGCGGGCCCAACCCCGCACCCGAGCAGAAGTGCCGGTCCCCCGTCGCCCGCAGCAACACGCTACGCACCGAAGGATCGTCGTCGGCCTTTTCGAATGCGTCCGTGAGAGCTTCACGTGCCAACGGGGACAACGAGTTTGCGGCATCAGCACGGTCGATGGTGATCCGGCAGACACCATCGGATCCGACCGCGCTCTCGATGCCCGACCGCTCTTGAGTCAACTCGCTCACCCCTGCGTTAACGACGTTTCCGTTTTTCGGGTATCTTAATTTCCGCCGACGTCCCCGGGACAATATGTGCCGAACTGAGGAGGCCCGAACTGAGGAGGCATGCGTGACCCAGTCCTCGGCAACGGGCCAAATCACCGATGAGGGTTTGGCCAGGCTGCGCGCCCGCATCGGCGTCGCCGTCCCCCACACCCAGCCCCCGCATTACCGCCGGCCCAACGAGGACACGTTCCGGATCGTGGCGGAAAGCTACGGCGACGCGAACCCGCTGTGGTGCGATCCCGAGTATGCGACGAAGTCGGTCTGGGGTGAACCGATCGCGCCACCCGCGCTGATCGGCGGCGACACGTTGATCGGCGAGGACGAGGTCACCGAACTCACCCAGGAGGACAGGGAGCTGACCACCGGTGACCCGCTGCGCGGTGTTCACGCCTTCTATGGCGGGTCGTCGCGCGAGTGGTGGGCGCCGCTGCGCGCGAACCGGCGAGTCTTCCGGCGCAACGCCCTCGTCGCCGCGCTGGACAAGAGCAGCGAGTTCGCCGCCCGGGCCGTGCACGAATGGTCGGCGCAGGTGTTCTCCGACGATGTCGGCGTCATCCTCGGCGGCCAGTACCGGAACATGATCCGCACCGAACGCAGCAAGGCCAGGGGACGCAAGAAGTACGAAGACGTGGACGTCAAAACGTGGAGCGCCGACGAGATCGCCGAGATCGACGCGCGGTACGCCCGCGAGGCGCCCCGAGGCGCCGAACCGCGTTGGTGGGAGGACGTCGCCGAGGGCGACGAGATCGGCCCGCTCACCAAGGGTCCGCTCACCGTCACCGACATGGTGTGCTGGCACGTCGGGATGGGCATGGGCATGTACGGCGTGCGACCCCTGAGGCTGGCCTGGCAGAACAAGCAACGGATTCCGCGGTTCTACACACCCAACGAGCACGGCATCCCCGACGTCCAACAGCGTGTGCACTGGGACCCGAGCGCCGCGCGCAACGCGGGCAACCCGACGACATTCGACTACGGTCGCATGCGCGAGACGTGGCTCATCCATCTGTGCACCGACTGGATGGGCGACGATGCCTGGCTGTGGAAACTGGATTGTGAATTCCGGTTGTTCAACTACGTGGGCGATCTGCACACCGTCACCGGCACCGTCACCCGCAAGTACCTGGCCGACGGCGACCGTCCGGCGGTGGACCTGGACCTTGCGGCGACCAATCACCGCGGCCAAGTCACGACGCCGGGACACGCCACGATCCTGTTGCCCAGCAGGCAGCGGGGCCCCGTACGCCTGCCGGAACCCCCCGGCGGGGCGACCGACCTCGCCGATCTGCTGGTGGCCGTCTCAAACCGATTCGCCGAACATTGAGCCGGCCGTGACGTATCCGAACGTTCCCGGACTCCGGGCCGAGCAACAGGGCCCGGTTCTGCGGCTGACCCTGGACCGGGCGGCACGCCGCAACGCGGTCAACGACACCATGCTCGACGCGATGATCGGGCACCTGGCCCGGTGCGGCACCGACGAATCGGTTCGCGTCATCCGCATCGACGCCGAAGGTCCGGACTTCTGTGCGGGATCGGATCTGGTGGCCAACAACGCGAAGTCCGAGCGCAAACCGCGCGTAGGAAGCACGCAGCGGCGCCTGCCCAATAAGGCCAACCGGCTCATTCCCTTGCTGCTCGAAACTCAGGTGCCCGTCGTCGCTGTCGTTCGCGGCTGGGCGGCCGGCCTGGGTTTCCACCTCGCCTTGGCGTCCGATTTCTGCGTCGCAGCTTCCGACGCGGTGTTCTGGGAACCGTTCATGGCGCGCGGTTTTACGCCCGACAGCGGTGCGGCCTGGTTGCTGCCACGACTCGTCGGAATGGTTCGCACACGCCAGCTTTTGATGCTCGGCGAAGAACTGTCGGGGACCACCGCCGCGCAATGGGGCATCATCCATGGGGCCTGGCCGGAGGCTGAACTCGAGGGTTCGGCGACGGATCTCGTCAGCCGGCTCGCCACCGCACCCACGGTGGCGCTCGGCCTCACCAAGTGGCTGCTGCACAGCGGCAACGGTCTGGATCTCGACCGCCATCTGCAGAACGAGGCGATGGCCCTCGAATTATCGAGTCGCAGCGAAGATTTCAAGGAGGGCCTGGCCGCCTTCCGGGACAAGCGACCCGCGGAGTTCAAGGGTCGTTGAGGCGAACATGACAGCACTACCGATCACCGCGGAAACCGCCGCCGACGACGCCGTCGAGGTGGTGCGGCATTGGGTGCAGGCGGAGGTGCCGACCGAATGGCGCGCAGCGGCGGCCGAGGGCCCCGCCGCCCTGAGAGCCGCGCGGAGCCCCGCCGACTACCGGCGGTGGTATCCGACCTTTGCCCGAAGCGGCCTGGTGGCGCCGACCTGGCGCCCCGAACACGGCGGCCTCGGTATCGGCAACGACGTGGCTCGCGCGATCGAGAGCGTGCTCGCGCCGCTGCGGCTGACCCGGCTCAATCCGTTGGGCCTCAACAACGCCGCCGCTGCGCTGTTCAGCCACGGAACCGAAGAGCAACGGCGACGCTTCCTACCGCCCATCGTGCGAAACGAGGAGAAGTGGTGTCAGCTCTTCAGCGAGCCCGGCGCGGGCTCGGATCTCGCGTCCTTGGCGACCCGGGCGGTGCGCGACGGCGACCAGTGGGTGATCTCCGGACAGAAGGTGTGGACGACCTGGGCGGATGAGGCGGACTTCGCGATCCTGCTCGCCCGCACCGATCCCGATCAGCCGAAACACAAAGGCATCACGTACTTCCTGCTCGACATGCACCAACCCGGCGTCGAGGTGCGCCCGCTGCGCCAGATCACCGGTGAGGCGGAATTCAACGAGGTCTTCCTCGACGGCGCGCGGGTGCGGGACGCCCACCGGGTCGGAGAAGTCAACGACGGATGGCGGGTCAGCGCCTCCACCCTGTCGAGTGAACGCCAGATGGTGTCGGGCTCCGGATCGGGCGGCATGGGCCGGCTCGGCGGGTCCAGTGCGGAGCGACTGATCTCATTGGCCAGGGAAACCGGCCGGTGGGACGACCCCGTGACACGCAACAAGATCATGCGGCTCTGGGCTCAAGAACAGATCCGAGGATGGACCAACGCCCGTGTCCGCGCGGCACTCTCGGCCGGGCAATCCCCCGGTGCGGCTTCCTCGATCGGCAAGGTCCACCAAGCCACGCTCAACCAGCAGATCCAGGATCTCATGGTCGACCTGCTGGGCACCGCCGCAGTGGCGTGGGCCGCCACCGACGATCCGGATGCGATGCCCCGCGAGGTGCAGGGCATGATGCGCAGCCTCGCCAACGGCACAGAGGGTGGCACCACCGACATCAACAAGAACATCCTCGGCGAGCGCGTACTCGGGCTACCCAAGGAGCCGGATCCGTGGAAAGGGAAACCCTGGAAGGAGATTCCGCGCTCTTGACCGAATACGAGCGGTTGATCGTCGACACGTCGGACGGCATCGGGTGGCTCGTGCTGAATCGACCCGAGGCAGGCAACGCCTTCGATGCGTTGATGCTCGACGAACTCGAGGCCGCGTGGGCACAGCTGGATGCCGACCCCGACGTGCACGTGATCGTCAACGTCGCGAATGGCAAGGCGTTTTGCACCGGCATGGATGTGGTTCAGGTCGCGCGCGACAAGCAGGCCATGCGACGTCATTCACGCCGCACCCGCGACGCCGAGCTGAAGATCTCCTCGTGGCACTGCGGCGTGTGGAAGCCGGTGATCGCGGCGGTGAACGGGGTGTGCGCGGGAGGAGGCTTACATCTGGTCGCCGACGCCGACATCGTCATCGCGGCAGAGGAGGCGACATTCGTCGACCCGCATGTCTCGGTGGGGCAGGCGGTCGCCTATGAGGCGATCACCCTGCTACGGAAGTCGCCGATGGAGGCAATCACCCGAATGACGTTGAGCGGCAAGGGTGAGCGGATCTCCGCTCAACGCGCATACGAGTTGGGCATCGTCTCGCAGGTGGTGGCGGCCGGTGAGCTACGGGCGGCGGCCGCCGAGTTGGCGGCCGCGATCGCGACCAACTCGCCCACCGCCATGAGGGCGACCAAGAAGGCGTTGTGGCATTCACTGGAAGTCGGGTTGTCGGAGGCCAAGGCTGCGGCCACAGAGGAGATCTGGCGGTTGCGGAACCACCCCGACCACGCCGAGGGAGTACGGGCGTGGCGGGAAAAGCGCCCGGCCGACTGGCAACCGCTCGAACCGGTGGAGGCTTCGTGAGCTATCAGAGGTTGATCGTCGAACGCCGCGGTCCCGTCGGCTGGATCATCAACAACCGGCCCGACCGACTCAACGCCTACGACGCGCTGATGCGCAAGGAATTCCCCGCCGCGTGGGCCGAGTTGAACACCGATCCCGACGTGCGGGTGATCGTGCACACCGGCAACGGCCGGGCCTTTCAGGTCGGTGCCGACGTCGACGATCTCGACGGCGAGGGAATCAAGCAGTACCAGGAAACGATGCAGTCGCTGGACCTGAACCTGACCGGCTGGCACTGCGATGTGGGCAAACCCGTCATCACCGCCGTCAACGGGGTGTGCGCCGGCGGCGGCCTGCACTGGGTCGCCGACGCCGACATCGTCATCGCGGCGTCGGATGCCACCTTCGTCGACCCGCACGTATCCATCGGTCAGGTCAGCGCCCTGGAGACGATCGCGCTGATGCGCAAGATGCCCGCCGAGGCGGTGTTGCGGATGGCGCTGGTCGGCAGCCACGAACGGCTCACCGCGCAGCGCGCATATGAGCTCGGCATGATCAGCCAGATCGTCGATCCCCCCGACAAGCTTCGCGATGTCGCACAAGAGCTCGCCGAGAAGATCGCCAGAAACTCACCCGCCGCGATGCGGGCCACCAAACGCGCACTTTGGGGAGCGCTCGAGCACGGACTGACCGACGCTTGCCGCGAGGGGGCCAAACACCTGACGTCGATGTGGGGCCACCCGGACCAGGACGAGGGTCCGAAAGCGTTCGCCGACAAGCGAACACCACGCTGGCTGCCCCTGGAGCCGGACTCGTGAGCCTCTCCGACCTGCTGGACGATCTGCCCGCTGTCGCGGTACACACCCTGGCCGCCGATGTGTCTCGGGCAGACCTGATCGCGAGTGCGGACCGCCTGGCCGCGGTTCTCACTGACGGCGGGCTGATGACCGGTCAGGTGGTCGCGGCGATGCTGCCCAACGACGCCACCACGGTCGCGGCGCTGTTCGGTGTCTGGCGCTCCGGTGGTGTCTACACACCGCTCAACCCGCGGGCCGCCGACGCTGAGGTGGCCGCCCAGCTCGAAACCCTCGAGCCGGTCGCGGTGATCACGACGCCCGAACTGGCCCATCGCTTCTCGGAGTTTGCGTTGCCGGTCGTCACCGGGTCGAGCTTGGCGTGGTCACTGGCGCCGCACTCCACCTCGGCCGACGGGGCCCGGCGGTACGACGCCGATGTGGCGCTGTTGCAGTTCACCTCGGGGACGACCGGCCCGCCGAAGCCGGTGCCGCTGCGCCACTCCACGGTGCTGGACCTGATCGACCGGTTGCTGGAGAAACTTCGCGGGTCGAACCGTGGCCCCCGGAACACACCGCCGATGCCGAACCTGGTACCGCTCTCACTGTCGTTGTGGGCCGGTATCTACCAGGTGCTGTTCGCTTTTCGCGCGGGCTCCGGTGTCGTGCTGATGGACAAGTTCTCGGCCGCGGACTTCGCAGCGCTGGTGAAGCGCCACCAACTGCGATCCACCGTCCTGCCACCAGCCGCGTTGACGATGGTGCTCCACGACGATTCGGTCACCGACCTGGCCCCCCTGAAGATCGTCCGCTCCATCACCGCTCCCCTGTCCCCCGTCCACGCAGCCCGCTTCCGCGACAAGTTCGGTGTGCTTGTACTGAACTCCTACGGCCAAACCGAACTCGGCGGCGAGGTCGTCGGATGGTCGGCCGCCGACGCCCGCGAATGGGGGGAGACGAAACTCGGCTCCGTCGGACGCCCGCTTCCGGGCATCGACATCACGATCGCGGACGACGAGGTCATGGTCCGCACACCAACGACGGCCGCCCGCAAGATCGACCCCGCGTTCCTCGACAGGCTCACCGACGACGGGTGGTTTCACACCGGCGACCTCGGTTGGTTCGACGACGACGGATTCCTGTGGCTGGACGGGCGCGTGTCGGACATGATCAACCGCGGCGGGCTCAAGGTGTTCCCCGGGACCGTCGAAGAGGTGCTTCTGGCCGCCGACCGCGTGCGCGAGGCGGCCGTGGTCGGAGTTCCCGACGAACGACTCGGCGAGGTTCCGTGGGCTTTCGTGGTGCGCGCCGACGACGGGATCAGCGAGGACGGGTTGATCGCTTGGTGCCGTGAACGACTGACGCCGTACCGCGTGCCCGTGCGGGTGGTCTTCGTCGAGCGGCTACCGCGTAACGACGTGGGCAAGGTGGTCAAGCGCGAACTTCTCACCCTTGCCGACGCGTAATCCGAGGCCCGCACGGCCGAGCTGGCCCCCTCGGGGTTTGCGTCGTCGGACAGACATTGGGCGTTGCGGTGGGCATTTCATCAGCCCCTGGCGCCGCTGTCGTCAACGGCCCCCAGCGAGCACGAGGTCCAGTCGCTCGAGCCGGCGCACCAACAGGCTCGGCAGCCAGCGGCCGACGTCCGCGGCATCGACGTTCGCGGTGCGCTGGATCAGTTGGTCGATCACGATCCTGGCTTCCAACCGCGCCAATGATGCCCCTACACAAAAGTGCGCGCCCTTACCGAATGCGATGTGTCCCTTGCCGTCCGCCCGATCGAGTCGGAACGTGTCAGGTTCGTCAAAATGTGCCGGATCGCGATTGGCCGCACCCCACAGCAGCAACAGCCGCGATCCGGCGGGGAGCTCGACGCCGCACAACTCAGTGTCGTTCGTGACATGCCGATAGTGGCCCCGGAACGGGGGTTCGAAGCGAAGGACCTCCTCGAGAAAGGCACCGAGGAGTTCAGGACGATGGCGCAGCTGCCGTTGAATGTGTTTCTGCGTGGCCAGGATCCAGGCAGCGGAGCCAATCAGGGACGCGGTCGATTCCCCGCCCGCACTGAAGAGCGTGATCATCATGGCCAGGGCCCCGGTGTGGTCCACGATTCCCTCCGCACACGCCGCGGCCAGATCGCCGAGCAGACTGTCCTGTGCGCCGGCCCTCGCCCGTCCGAACTGCTCGGTGATGTAGGCGCCGAGTTCCATGACGTCTTTACCCGCAACCGCCAGTTGTTCCTCGGTCACCAGTCCTTCGACGAACTGGGTGGCGGAGTAGCCCATCCGGATGAGCATGTCGACATCGGAGTCGGGAACACCGATGATTCGGCAGACGACCATCATCGGCAGCCGGTTCGCCATGGCCGCCATCCAGTCGATCTCGCCGCCCCGGACACAGGAGTCGAAGATCCCGGCGGACGTGCCTGCGATGAACGGCTCCAGTTTGCGAATCCGTTTGGCGGCCAACTGAGGTAACAGCGTCTTGCGGTGGATTGCGTGTGAGGGATCGTCAGCGGTCGCCAGTACCTGTGTTGCTCCGCCGAGCTCGCCCATCGGGAATGCCGATACCGAGCCGTTCTGAAATGTCATCGTGGCCGTCAGATTCGACGAGAAGTCGTCGCATCGCGCGATCGCCTCATTCACCGCATCCCAGCCGCTGACGGCGAAGAATCCGCTCTCGCCTATCCGGTGGACGGGTCCGGTCTGGTGCATCCGCGCGTACAGCGGCGCAGGGTCTTGGATGAACCGATCGTCGAACAGCGCGATCCCGAGCTCGCCATCCACAACATTCATGCCTCGACGCTGGGTGACGACCTCGTATCGCGTCAACGGATGCAGACGAAGTCGAAATGCGCTATCGGTGATTAGGCACGCTCATGTCTCACCGTGCTGTCGCCAGCTGCGGAAATACTCGAACAAGCGCTGGGGTTTGTCTCAAATTTGAGATCATGGTCGTTCAGAGACGAGGAGGCTGGTGCCGGTGCCCGGCGATTGGGTGATGGGCCGCGACCGCCGCACCGCGGCTACGGACCGGATCCATGCCGCCGCGACCGAGCTGATCATCTCCGACGGGCTCGATGCCCTCGACATCGACAAGCTCGCCGCGCGGCTGCACTGTTCGCGAGCGACCGTCTACCGGTATGCGGGAGGGAAGGCCGAGATTCGGGACGCGGTTATCATGCGGCTCGCGGCCGGCGTGATCGAAAAGGTCCGGCACGCGGTCGACGGACTCAGCGGCGCGGATCGCGTCACTGCCGCGATCGACGTCGCCCTCGAGCAGATCAGATCCGACCCGATTCGCAAGCTCGCGCTCCACGCACCGAAGGCACCGGGATTGGCCGACCTCCACTCGTCTCCCATGCTCAGCCGGCTCGCCGCCGACCTCACCGGCATCACAGGCGACGATCCGCTGGCGGCGCAGTGGATCGTGCGCATCGTCGTGTCGTTGGCGTTCTGGCCTCCCTCGGACCCCGGCACGGAACGGGAGATGCTTCGACGGTTTGTGGCTCCGGCCTTCACCTAAGGTAAGCGGTTCCCTGTCGCTACGACCTGCCCGGTGAGAATGCGTCTTCTCTTTTCGCGATAACATCGTTACCGTTGCTGGATGCAGGGTCCCGAGAGGAGTCGACGCGTGAGCGCCAAACAGTTCGAGGTGTGGGATGCCGACAACCACATGTACGAGACCATCGACGCCTACACACGGTACCTGCCGGAGAAGTACTCGGAGGCATTGAAATTCGTCGACATCAAGGGTCGCAAGAAACTACAGATCCTCGGTGAAATCACCGAAACCATCCCGAACCCTACCTACGAGGTGATCCCGACGCCGGGCGCGTGGGCCGACTACTTCCGGGGCGTGAATCCAGAAGGCAAGACGCTGCGGGAGCTGGCCGCGCCCATAAGATGTCCCGACGAGTTCCGCCGCCCCGACCTGCGGCTAGCGTTGATGGACCGTCAGGGTGTCGACGGCGCGGTGATGTTCCCGACCACGGCGGGCATGCTCGAGGAACGCACGAAGTCGGATACCGAACTCACCCACGCGATCACCCACGCCTTCAACCGCTGGCTGCTCGAGGACTGGACGTTCAACTACCAGAACCGGATCTTCCCCGTCCCAGCCATCTCCCTTAACGATCCCTCACTGGGTGTCAAAGAGCTCGAATGGTGCCTGGACAACGGCGCCAGGACGGTACTGATCCGCCCGGCCCCGGTTCCGCGCGAAGACGGCACGTCGCGCTCGGCCGCCCTGCCCGAGTTCGATGACTTCTGGCGACTGGTCGAGTCGTCGGGCATCTCGGTGCAGATGCACAATTCGGACTCCGGCTATGAGCGCTACGTCGACGACTGGGAGGACCCAGCGGAATTCAACGGATTCGCGCTGAGCAAGCTGCGAGGCTTCATCTACGAGGAGAGCCGCAATATCTTCGATACCCTCGCTGCCTTCATCGCTCACGGGGTGTTCGAGCGCTTTCCCGGGGTACGCATCGGGGTGATCGAGAACGGGGGCTCCTGGGCGCACCGCTTGTTCGACGTCTTCGACCGCGTCTACCGCAAGCGGCCGTACGACTTCAGCGAGCATCCCAGCGACGCCTTCCGCAGACATGTCTGGGTGAACCCGTTCCATGAGGAGGACATGTCGCACCTCATCGACATCCTCGGCGCCGACCGCGTGATGTTCGGTTCGGACTACCCGCATCCAGAGGGCCTCGCAGAACCGGCGGATTTCGTCAAGGAACTCGAGGGCCTGCCCGCCGAGACCACCGCCCGGGTGATGGGCGGCAACCTCAAACAACTGATCGGCGTCTAACCGGGTCCGCCGAGTTGAGCGCGCAACTCGTTCTTCAAGACCTTGCCGGTGAGGTTGCGCGGCAATGAATCCACCAGCTGCAGGCTCTCTGGAGATTTGTGCTTGCTCAGCCCCTGCGCCCGGCAGTGTTCGGCCAGCATGGCCAACGTCACCTCGGTGCCGGGTCGGGCGACGACGACGGCGCACACCCGTTCGCCGGTGCGCGGATCCGGTACTCCGATGACTGCGACGTCCTCGACCGCAGGGTGGCTGGCCAAGACGCCCTCGATCTCCAGCGCCGAGATGTTCTCCGCATTGCGGATGATGGCGTCCTTGATGCGCCCGGTGATCGCGACGTTGCCGTCGTCGTCGATCCGTCCTCGGTCACCGCTGCGAAACCACCCGTCGGCGTCGAAGGCGTCGGCGTCCAGTGACGCATCGACGTAGCCGAGGAAGCACTGGGGCCCCTTGAGGCGCAATTCTCCTTCCTCGCCGACTCCTACCTCGCGCTCGTTTTCGTCGACCACGCGTATGGAAACCCCCGGAACGGGCCGTCCCACGGTGTGATCCAAAACCTCCGGTGCCCCGTCCGGCGGCGGCGAGGTCACCACCGGAAACTCGGTCAGGCCCCACGAGTTCGCGATTCCCGCTACCGAAAGCATCTCGCGCGCTTGGCGCCCCAGCTCGGGTGTGATCGGCGCGCCGCCCCCGACACACCCGCGCAGATCGGGGAAGAGCGGTTCGGGGCCATGTTGCCGCTGCGCAGCCATGTAGGCGACGAAGAACGGGGTCGCCGAACCGAGCATCGTCGGACGGTGCGCGGCGACGGCCTTCGGCGTGGCGACCGGATCGAAGGTGTCGAACAGGACCAGGCGCATACCGGTCAGCAGGCTGGCGGCCAGCATCGCGGCGCCGCCGATGTGCGAGACCGGAAACGCGATCGGGTTGATGTCGTTGTTCGAGGCGCCGAACATGCCCACCACCCCGGCCGACCCGGCGATCACCGAGCGGTCGCAGTGCCGGATACCCTTCGGTGCCGCGGTCGTGCCCGATGAGTAGTACACCCACCGCGCTTCCTCGGCGTCCGTCGGCGGCGCCGGCAGAAGCGCTGGATCACCCGACGGCAGGCGGAGTTCGCCGGTGATCGGCGCGCTGTGGTCGACGATCACGACCGTCATCGGTCGTTCGCGTACCAACTCGTCGGCGAGCGCGACATGATCGAAGTCGCGCCAGACACCGGGAACGATGAAGACCTCCGCACCGAGCTGGCTAGTCACAAAACGGATTTCGCTCTCGCGCCAGATCGGCAACACAGGGTTTTGGACCGCGCCGAGACGGGTCAAAGACACCATCACGACCATCGTCTCCAGAGTGGTCGGCAACTGCCACGTCACGACGGTGCCTCTGGTGACCCCACGTTCGAACAACGCCGCGCCAGTGCGTTCCGCCGCATCGTGCAACTGGCTGTTCGTCAGGCTGCGACCGTAGTCGTCGACGAGTACGACGCGGTCGGGGTGGTTCTGGGCCGCCGCTTGGATCAAACCCCAATAGGTTTGCGCCATCAGTGAGTCGGCAGTAGGAGGCGTCGTTTGGCCAGGATGTTGCGCATCATCTCAGAGCTGCCACCGGACACGGTGTATGCACGGGACCACAGCCAGCATTCTTTCAAACGCTGTTTAGCAAGCGCCACATCCGGATCGGTGGCGAGGGTGCAGACCATCGTCGACAGCTGCGCGCCGTAGGCCGAAACCCGGTGATACGTCTCGGCGAAACTGAGCTTAGCGATGGAACCGTCGCCTGTCTGCTCGGCGCCGGCCACCAGCCGTTCGACATGGTCGTCGATGAAGGCTTTCGCCACCTCGACCTCGACGGCCAACTCCGCGACCTGGTGCCGGATGTCGGCGTGTTGCAGTGCCGGCATGTCGTCGATGCGACCGTGGCGGGCCACCGTGACCAGATCGTCGATCAGAAGTTCCAGCAGGATGACGTTGCCGCCGATGCCGAACCGTTCGAAGTCCAGGCCCGCCATGATGATCGACCAACCCTGGCCGGGCTCCCCGATCAGGCTGTCGGGAGGGATCGTCACATCATCGAAGAAGACCTCGTTGACCTCGATCGCCTCGTTGATCGTGCGGATCGGGCGGATTTCGACACCCGGTGCGTTCAACGGCACGATGAACGCCGACAGTCCGTGATGACGCGACGACGTCGGGTCGGTGCGGATCAGGGCCAGGCCCATGTCGGCCCAGTGCCCGTCGGTGATCCACGTCTTCTGCCCGTCGATCACCCATGACCCGTCGGGCCGCGGGGTGCCCTTACAGCGCACTGCTGCGATATCGCTGCCCGCATCGGGCTCGCTGAGCAGCTGGCACCAGACGTGCTCGCTGCTCCGGATCGGCGGCAGCAGAGCGGATTTCTGCTCATCGGTTCCGAAATGCAACAGCACGTGGGCGGCCAGGTTGACCTGATCGACGGGGCGCGGAGCGCGGGCACGCAGGATCTCCTCGGAGACGATCCGATCGTGCAGGGGATGGTGATCGGCACGGCCGCCGTATTCGACGGGCCAGTCCGCGCCGACGAATCCCGCGTCGAACAGCGAGGCGAACCATGTGCGCAGCAGTACCTCTTGCTCGCCGGTCTCCGGCGCCCGGTGTCCCTCTCGGGCCTCGAACGGCGGTGCGTGTTCGGCGATGTGTGCCCGGACGCGGTCCCGGAACTCGGCAAGCTCGGCCTCGGTGGGCCGGGTCCGCGGGGCGCTCACCAGCCGGCCCTGTCGGCGAACAGGGCGCGGCTGGAACGCGGCGTCCCGAGCAGGCACGCGTTCGTGAACACTCGGCGCAGTTCATGATGCAGCGGGTATTCCCAGGTGAATCCGATGCCGCCCGAAAGTTGCATGCACTCGTCGACGGCCGCCGTCGTGTTCGCCGCGATGAAGGAATGCGCAGCGACGGACAGAGTGACCGCATCGCTCGTGGCGCCGTCGGCGGACAGCGCGCGGGCGGTTTTGGTGAGGACTGCGCGGGCCTTGGCCTCGAACACCAACAGCTCGACCAAACGGTGTTGTACCGCTTGGAAACTCGCAATCGGCGCGCCGAAGGCGATTCGTTCCTTGAGGTAGGCGACCAGCCGCTCGAAGGTGGCCGACAGTGCGCCGAGCGAATCCGCACTCAGCAGGACCCTGGCCAGTGCGAGTAGTTGCTCCGCTCGCTCGGGTCCATCGATGGGCGTGCTCTGCGCTCCGGAGAGGTCGACACGCCATACCGGCCGGTTGACGTCCAACAGCTCTTCGTCGACTTCCCGTGGCAGGGTGTTCGCCGCCTCGAACAGCTGAATTCCGCTGGTGCCGAACGTGACAATGATGTCCACCGAATCAGCGCCCGACACCCGCGTGACATCAGCGGCGAGTGCGCAGGCCGCCGCGCCCGTCCCGTCCAGCATGGCGGGCAACCACCGGTCACGTGTCTCGGGCGGGGCCGAACTCAACGCCGCAGCAGCGATGACGCTGCCGAGCCAGTGCGTCGAGTTTCCCGACCGGCCGAGTTCCTCTGCGATGACCGTCGTCTCCACCGGGCGCCACCCACTGCCGCCGAGATCCTCGTCGACCAGCAGTCCCGTCCAGTCCATCGCGGCGAGGTCTTTGAGGGAGTCGCGCGTTCCGCACCCGGCCAGGAAGTCTCGCGCCGCGCCACGTACCAATTCGATGTCGACTGCATCGTCGAGGGCGGCATCTCCCTCAGTGCCCACCGGTGGTCAGCTCCGCAGCAGCAGCTGTTCGGCGTTGTCGCGCATGATGCGCCGCTTCGCCGCGTCGTCGAGCGGGTCGAGGAGTTTGAGGAAGTCCGCCGGTTCGGCCAGGCCCTCGGCGTGCGGGAAATCCGAACCCATCACCAGGACGTCGTCGTAACCCAGGCTGGTGACGATGCCCGGGATGTCGTCCTCGGGGTAGGGCACGACGCGGACGTGCTTCCGGAAGATGTTCGAGGGCCGCTCGGTCAGCTTGCCTCCGATCCACGGGCCGTTGCGGCCCATGCCGCGGCTCTTGTCCATGTGTTTGAGGAAGAACGGCACCCATTCGGCGCCGTGCTCGGCGACCAACGCGTTCAGTTTCGGGAAGCGGCCGAACAGGTTGTCGAAGATCAACGCCGAGAGTGTGTCCTCGATCGGCCGCTGACCGTAGATGTTCATCCACTGCCATGCCGACATGTGCCACGACGCAGGGTCGGGATTGTGTCCCCAGGCAGGCGAGATCGCATTGAAGTACCAGAACGGCATGATGTGGTACACCAGCACGCAGCCGGCCTCCTGCAGCCGGGCGTACACCGGATCGAAATAAGGATCGCCCGGCGACCGCCCGTAGGCGGGCCCGGTCGGCAGCATCACGAACTTCGCACCCTCGGCGATGATCGCCTCGGTCTCGGCGATCGCGGAGTCGAGGTCGCGCAGGGACAACAGTGCGGTCGCGTAGATGCGGCCCTCGAAGTCGAAGCCCCACTCGTCGTCGATCCAGCGGTTGAACGACCGCAGGTTCGCGTACAGCGCCGCCGTGTCGTCGACGTAGTGTTCGGCGGCCAGCGCCATTCCGCTCGGATATATCACCATCCGCTCGACGTTCTGCTTGGCCATCACCGCGAGCCGCGCGGAACGTTCGATGTATTCCGGCTGCATGGGCTGTGGCTCGTAGGACTCCTCGGGGTTGCCCGAGCCCATCTGGCGCAGCATCTCCTTGAGCGAACCGGGGCGATACGCCACGTCCAGGCCGAGGCCGCCTTCGCTGTTGAACGTCGCGACGCGGTGACCGGCGAGAATCACCTCCACACCGTCTGCGCCCCGCACCGTCGTGATGGCTCGGTCCTTGAACTCCTCGGGTAGATATCGGGTGAAAGCGTCGCGCGTCTCATAGCAGTGCGTGTCGCAGTCGAAAATGCCGTAGTCAATGGTCGTCACCGCGCCGCTCCTTCATGCGAGAATGCTTATTCTCTCTTTCAGGAAAAGATACTATCCTCGATCGGTAATGCCTATCCGGGGTTACCTTCGATCGGATGGTGTCGCCGTCGGATCGGTCGCCTCGTCGCAGGTCACCGCGTCAGTGCGGAAGGAAAACATGACTGCACCAACGGTATTCGCCGTAGCTGGCGTGGACGGTGTGCATGTCTACGGCTGAGGTGGTCGATCACCGCGACCTGCGCGAGGCGGTTCGCGATTTCCTCACCACCCGGTCGCCGAGCAGCGCCGTGCGAGCCGCGATGGATTCTCCTACCGGCTATGACGAGCGGGTCTGGCGCGAGCTGACCGCCGACCTCGGGCTGGCCGCGATCGCCGTGCCCGAAGAGTTCGGAGGGGCGGGCGCGGGCCTGCCCGAACTCGCGGTCGTCTTCGAAGAGATGGGCGCGGCGCTGCTGTGCGCCCCGTTCTTCTCCACCGTGGCGCTCGCGATCCCGACGCTGCTCGCCAGCGGTGACGCGGCCGCGATGCAGGAGTACCTACCCGCAGTCCTCGACGGGTCACGGACCGCCACCGTGATCTTCAACGGACGCCTCGATCCATGGAACTCCGACGCCGTTACGCTGTCGGCACACAGCGACGGCCCCTCCCACCGGCTCCACGGGAACGCCGAACTGGTCCTCGACGGTCACACAGCGAATACCGTTCTGGTAACGGCGAATACAGCCGCGGGCATCTCGCTGTTCGCGGTGGACGGGGACCCTGACGGGCTTGGCCGTGAACCGTTGGCGACACTCGACCGGACGCGCAAGGTCGCAAGGCTGACCTTCGACGGCGTCGCCGCGCGGCTCATCGGTACCGACGGCGCCGCCGCGGCCGCCCTCGAGCGCGCACACCGAGTCGCGGTCATCGCGCTGGCCGCCGAACAGCTCGGAGCGGCGCAGCGATGCCTCGACATGGCCGTGGGCTACGCGAAAGAACGCATACAGTTCGGCCGTGCCATCGGCAGCTTCCAGGCCGTCAAACACCGCTGCGCGGACATGCTCGTACAGGTCGAGGGGGCGCGTTCGGCCGTGCGGCACGCCGCCGGCCTGGCCGAGGGTGAGGACCAGGCGGTGGCGGCCTCGGTGGCCAAGTTGGCCTGTTCGGAGGCGTTTCTTCAGGTGGCGCTGGACAACATGCGTATCCACGGTGGCATCGGATTCACGTGGGAGCACGACGCCCACCTCTACGTCCGTCGTGCGAAAGCCACCCAGCTGATCTTCGGTACCCCCGACTACCACGCGCAACGCCTGGCAGAGCTCGTCACATCATCAAGCCACTAGCCGGAAGGACCACCGTGACCGTTTCATATTCGCTCGAAATCCCCACTCAGCGGGTGGAGGAGGCATCGGAATTCGTCAATGCCGAAGCGATCGCCGAGGTAGCGCGCGCCGCCGAGTGCTGCGGATGGGCCGCCGTACACGTCACCGACCACCCGGCGCCCGATGCCAAGTGGCTCGACCACGGCGGGCACCACGCCCTCGATCCGTTCGTCGCGCTTTCGTTCGCCGCAGCGGCCACCACCGACGTGAAGCTACTGACCAATGTCTACATCGCCGCCTACCGCAACCCCTTCCTGGGTGCGAAGTCGATTCAGAGCCTCGCCGTCCTGTCCGGCGGCCGCCTCATCCTCGGCACGGCGGCCGGCTATCTGAAACCGGAGTTCAAGGCGCTCGGAATCGATTTCGACGCCCGGGGTGCGCTGCTGGACGAGGCGCTCGACGTGCTGAGCCAGGTGATGACCGGTGATGACGTCGCCTACGAAGGGTCGTCATTCGCCGCGCGCGGTGTGCGTCTGCGACCGCTGCCTGCGGCCCCGCCCATCTGGGTGGGCGGCAACAGCAAGCCCGCTGTGCGGCGCGCGGTGTCTCGCGCCCAGGGGTGGGCGCCGTTCAACACCTTCGGCTACGCGGCGGCGTCACGAACCGCGGAGATCTCCTCCCTCGAGGACCTCGAGGCCGCAATCGTGTGGGCCAAGAAATACGCTGCTGAAGTCGGTCGAACCGAGCCGCTGGACATCTGTTTCTCGGCGGGGAACCTGCTCGACGACAGCAAGTCCGCCGACGAACGGCACGCCACCATCGCGAAGCTCGAAGCCATGGGCGTGACATGGTTGACCATCGCACCTGCCGGCGCCAACCGCGCCGAGGTGATCGATCACGCGCGGGCGTTCGCCAAGGAGTTCATCGCATAAGGCCATCCATCTCGTGGTGATGTAAACACAAGTTGCCGCCACGCGATAATGTGTGTTCTCATGCCGCAACCACGCCTGCAAGACCTCCTCGATCCCGCCACGACCGCGCTGGTCACCCAGGAGTGCCAGGGCGGAGTGATCGGCCCGCAGGCCGGTCTACCGATGCTCGCAGAAGAGGCACGCCGCGAGGCGATCCCGAACATCGCGCGATTGCTCGACGCGGCCCGCGCGGCCGGGGTGACAGTGGTGCACTGCCTGATCCAGAAGCGCCCCGACAACCGCGGTTCGAACACCAACGCCAGGCTGTTCATGGCGGGTAAGTCCTTCGCCGCAGACCTGACGCCAGGAAGCCCGGGCGCCTCGGTACTGCCGGAACTGAATCAGACCCCTAGCGACATCGTCCTCACCCGTCTACATGGCGTCGGGCCCATGACCGGCACGGACCTCGACTCGGTCCTTCGGAACTTGAACATCAAAACCATTGTGGGTGTCGGTGTTTCGGTCAACATCGCCATCCCGAACTTCGTCATGGACGCCGTCAACCGGAGTTACCAGTTCGTGCTGCCCCGCGATGCGGTGAGCGGGTATCCGCGCGAGTACGCGGAGTCGGTCATCGACAACTCGTTGGCGCTGCTTGCGACGGTGACGACGACGGACGACGTCGTCCAAGCCTGGAAGGAAGTCGGCAGCTGAGCCGATATGGATGTCACCAACGCAGGGTGATAACGTCGTTCTCACTAGCCGTAAATGATCATATTCGCTGCTCTTAGGAGGTCGGCAACATGTCACCCCGGTCCCTGCCGTACCCGGTCTTCGACATCGACAACCACATGTACGAGACCACCGACGCGCTCACCAAGTACCTGCCGAAGCAGCACCGCGGCAAGGTCGGCTACGTCGAGGTCAACGGGCGGCCCAAGCTGGTCGTCAAGGACCACATCAGCCATATGATCCCCAACCCCACGTTCGAACGCGTTGCTCGCCCGGGCAGCGCCGAGGACTACTTCCTCGGCAACAATCCCGAGGGACTGAACTTTCGCGAGTTCGTCGGGGAGCCAATGAATGTCATCCCGGCCTTCCAGGCGCCCGCACCCCGGCTGGAGCTGATGGACGAGCTCGGTATCGACCAGTGCGTCATGTACCCCACGCTGGCCAGCCTCATCGAGGAACGCACTACCGACGACGTCGTCCTGACCCATGCGATCATCCACGCCCTCAACGAGTGGATGCACGAACACTGGACGTTCAACTACCAAGACCGAATCTTCGCCACGCCGGTGATCTGCCTGCCGCTGGTCGACGAGGCCATCAAGGAGTTCCGCTGGTGCCTCGAGCGCGGCATGAAGACCTTCCTCGTGCGGCCTGCCCCGGTGCCGAGCCGGTTCGGAGGTTCGCGCTCGATGGGCCTGCCGGAGTTCGACCCGTTCTGGCAGGAGGTCGTCGACGCAGGCATTCCCGTGACGTTCCACGCGGCAGACAGCGGCTACCAGAAGCACCTCATGGAATGGGAGGGCGGCGACGAGTACCTGTCGTTCAAGCCCAGCGCGCTGCGCGAGGTGGTGATGGGCTTCCGAGCGATGGAGGACACCCTGGCCGCCCTGATCTGCCACGGCGCGCTCTCGCGCTTCCCCGACTTGAAGGTTCTCGTCGTAGAGAACGGTAGCGGCTGGGTGCGAAACCTTTTGCGGCTGCTGGACAAGGCGTACCGGACGATGCCGAAGGAATTCGACGAGCATCCTGTCGAGGTGTTCAAGCGCAACGTCTACATCCACCCGTTCCTCGAGGATGACATCAAGGGAATCATCGAAATCATGGGTGAGGACCACGTGATGTTCGGCTCGGACTTCCCCCACCCCGAGGGCATCGGCGATCCGCTGAGCTTCGTCGACCGGCTGGAGGGGTTGTCGGAGACCACGAAGGCGAAGATCATGGGTGGCAACGCCATCGAGCAACTGGGCCTCCAAAAGGTCCCGGCGTGACGCAGACGACCGCGTCGCCGACGGAGTACGACGGGATCGCTGCTTTCGAAGAGCACGTGGGCGAGCATCTGGGGTACAGCGCATGGCGACAGGTCACCCAGAGGGAGATCGACCTGTTCGCCGAGGCGACGGGTGACCACCAGTGGATCCACGTGGACGCCGAGAAGGCGGCGAACGGGCCCTACGGCAAGACGATTGCCCACGGCTATCTCACACTGTCGTTGGTGCCGATTCTCGTCCAACAGATCTACAAGGTGACCGGCTTGTCGATGCAGGTGAATTACGGCGTGGACAAACTCCGGTTCCCGGCGCCCGTTCCCGTCGACTCGCGCATCCGCGCGGGCGCAGAGCTGATCAAGGTGGACCGAACCAACAACGGCGCGAGGGCCACGGTGCGGGTCACCGTCGAGGTCGAGGGCTCCGAACGGCCGGCCTGCGTCGTCGACACCATCGCCGCGATGGTGCCGTAGCGCGAAATTGCACTCATGCAGAGGTTCACTCGAACTTTCCCTGCATCATTTCAATCTCGACGAAGCTAACCGTTCAGTAGGCGTTCGCCGATGACGCGTCGCTCGCGCAGGGCGGCGATCTCCTCAGGGCTCAATCCAAGCGAGCCGAGTACCTCATCGTTGTGCTGTCCGAGAGTCGGTGAGGGGGTTCGGTGATGCCGCGACGGCCCCGGCGTGATCCGGAACGGCCATCCGGGGTACCGCTGCCGACCGGCGATCCGATGGTCCAGGTCTTCATAGAACCCGCGTGCATCTAGCTGGTCGACGTCGTACATCCGGTCCCCGGTCATCAGCCGCTGCGCAGGCACACCGCGTTGAAGCAACGCCTCGGCGAAATCGTCGGCCTGCCGCGCGGCCGCGCACTCCGCGATCACCTCGTCGAACTCGTCGTGGTGGCGCAACCGTGCCTCCGTCGACGCGAATCTCGGGTCGTCGCGCAATTCAGGGCGGCCGATCGCGTCGGTCACGGCCGCCCAGTCGTTGTCGTCGCGCACCGACAGTGCCAACCAATCGTCCTCTCCGGCAGCGGGATACACACCTTGTGCGTAACGGCGGTGCCGATTGCCCTCGCGCTCGCGCACACGTCCCGTCAAGGAATACTCGATGACGGGTTCGGCCGTCACCGCCGCGCCGACCTCGATCTGCGCCACCTCGATCAGCTGGCCCTCACCGGTTCGGCGCCGGTGTTCGAGCGCTGCGAGCAGCGCCACCGTGGCATGAACGCCTGCGATCGGGTCGGCCGGACCCTGCAGGTTGCACGGGGGACCGTCGGCATAACCGGTCACCGCGGACATCCCGGCCAGCTGTTCGATGTTCAGGGCCCATCCGACGTAGTCCCGCCACGGACCCTCGAGGCCGAACCCGGGCATGCGAACCATGACCACACCCGGGTTGATATCCACGAGTGAGTCGTAGTCCAACCCGAATTGTTCGACCACCCGCGGCGAGAAGTTCTCGATCACCACGTCGGCGTCGGCAGCGAGTCGCAATGCCAATTCCCGGCCGGCCTCGGTACCGAGGTCGAGGGTGATGTCGCGCTTGTTGAGGTTCGTGCCCTGCCACAACGGCCCGACCTCGTACCAGTCGTCGCTGTTGCGCAGTAGCGAACCCGAATACCGATGCCCGTCGGGGCGCTGAACCGACTCGACCTTGACGACGTCGGCGCCGAACGCGCCGAGATAGCAGGTGAGATACGCCCCGGCCCAAAATGTGCTGAGGTCAAAGACTTTCAACCCCGCGAACGGTTGCGATACTTCACTTCCGGCGGCGCGTTTGCGCTGTGTCTCCCACCGCGTGCCAGCCATCCCCAGGGTCGGTGCGGGTCGCGGCCCATCCACTGGCGTCCCCGACAACCGGAACGGTGCCCCCGGCCGTCGAAACCGTGCCCCTTCCGGGCCGGCGTCGACGAAGAATCCGCGGTCGCGGTATTGCGGGCAGTCCTGAATCGACGAGCCATCGTTGATGGGGGCGGCCGGAATCCGCATGGCCTGGCTCAGCTCGACGAGGTCACCGACGGAGATCGAGTCCAGCCAGGGCTGCGCCTTCGCGAAGAACTCATCGCGCTCGGGCCCGCCCAACATGATCGCGAGCTGGTGTTCGCCGAATTCAGGGAGCCCCATCATCGCGCAGACGTCCAGCCAGTGCTGCCCGGTCAGACAGTTGATGCCGATCCAGCCGTCGGCTGCGCGGACGATGCCCAACATCGGTGCGGCCTTCGAATTCGTCGGCAGTCCCATGCTTTTCAGTCGCTCGGCCATCAGCATCGGGTAGGGCAGCGTGCACAACAACGACTCGAACGCCGAGACGTCGGCCTCCACGAGGCGACCCGGTTCGGCGTCCGCGATGCGCAGGGCGGTCAGCGCCGCGAGCGCCGCGTAGCCTCCGGCGATGTACTCGGGTATGCGCGCTCCAACCTGCACGGGCGGTCGGCCGAACTCCCTGAGGTTCACCCAACCCGACGCCGCCTGCAAGGTCAGTGACGTCGACGGCTGGTCACGGCGGGGACCGTCCTGCCCGTAGTCCGAGATCCTCACGACGACGAGGCCGCTGTTGATCTGTTGCAGTGAATCGCGGTCGAGTCCCCAGTCGAATCGCTCGGCCGACCCGGCGGGCAGATCCTCGACCAGTAGATCGGCCCCGGAAATCAGCTCGTGGGCTTGTTCGACACCTCGCGGCGTTCCGAGATCGACTGTCAGGCCACGTTTTCCGGCGTTGAGATACTCGAACAACCCGCCGTGCTCCCGCGAACCTTCGCGAAACGGCCCCCACGTGCGCAGCGGATCACCCGTCGGCGGCTCGATCTTGCACACCTCGGCGCCGAGGTCGGTCAGCAGCTTGGTGCAGTACGGCGCCGCGATGTCGCTGCCCAGTTCGACGACCCGCAGTCCGGCCAGGGCCTCGCCCGGATCGATGGTTCGCTCGCAAGCGTCGCTCACGCCTCCACTCCTCCCCGCTGCGCTCCTCGCTGCGTTCCTCGTTCCTGCGGTACTCGCTGCGATGCTCGCGCGTCGTCGCCTTCGGGGCTCACGCCGGAACCCCGATCGCCTTGGGCTCCATGTACGCACGCAATCCCATGACCCCGCCCTCACGGCCGATGCCGCTCTGTTTGAAACCTCCGAACGGGGCGTCGCCGGGGATGGTGCCGTTGATCGAGACCTGACCCGTCCTGATACGCCGTGCGATGTCGACGGCGCGTTGGACATCGGTGCCCCACACCGCACCGCCGAGCCCGTACGCGGAGTTGTTCGCCACCGCCACCGCCTCGTCGTCGCCGTCATAGCGCAGCACGGTCAGCACCGGCCCGAAGACCTCCTCCTGCGCGATGTACGAATCGGGGCTCGTATCAGTCAATATCGTCGGCTCGAAATAGAACCCACCCGAGTGGCTTCGGGGACGGCCGCCACCCGTGACCACCTTTGCGCCATCGGATTCGGCGCGCTGGACGAAGCCTTCCACCCGCTCGAGGTGCTCGCTGCTGATCAGCGGCCCCATGTCCACCCCGTCCTCGGCGGGATTGCCGACCGTCACGGCTCGCGCCTTCTCGGCGAGCCGGCCGACGACCTCGTCGTGCAGCGCGGCGGGCACCACGAGCCGGCTGTTGAGGATGCACGCCTGCCCCGCATGCAGCGTGCACCCTTCGAACAACAACCGTTCGAGCAGTTCGTCGGTGACCTCGACGTCGTCGAGCAGAACCGACGCCGACTTGCCGCCGCATTCGAGCAGGATCCGTTTCATCGTCCTCGCCGCGCCCGCCATCACGTCGCGGCCGACCGCGGAGCTACCGGTGAAGCTCACCATGTCCACCCGCGGGTCCAGGGTCAGCACCTTGCTCGCATCGACGCCGGTAGGAGTGACGACATTGACGACTCCGGGCGGGATATCGGTCTCGTCGTCGATGATCCGGGCCAGGGCCAACCCGGCGAGCGGCGTCAGCGGTGACGGTTTCAGCACAACCGTGTTGCCCGCGGCCAGCGCCGCACCCACCTTCATCACGTTGAGGGTGTGGGGAAAGTTCCACGGCGTCATGATCGCCACCACGCCGAGAGGTTCGTACCGCAACAGCGTGGTACCCGCCGCCCCCCATGCGTCCATCGGCGCCTCGGCCGGCTCGAGCGCCAGTTCGGCGGAGTGTCCCGCCATGAATGCGGGACCGTCGACGTGGATCAACCGTTCGTTTGCTGTGCAACCCCACTCGGACTGCGCGAGCGCGTAGATCTCGTCGCCATGGGCCAGCAACGCATCGCTCAACTGCTGCAAGCACCGGGACCGCTCCTGCGGTGTGGCCGTCGCCCACGGCCCGGTGTCGAACGCGGTTCGCGCGGCGGCGATCGCCTGTTCGACCTGCGCCACCCCCGCATCCGGCGCCGACGCGATGACGGCCTCGGTCGCCGGATCGATGACGTCGTATCGGCCGCTCTCCGGCTTCACCCAACCGCCGTTGATGTAGAGGTCGTAGTCGTCGACAAGGGTGGATGCGGCCATCAGATCACTGGACCTTCCTAGTTACGGCTGCGGGCCGTCGAGCCATCTCACCCAACTCAAATGCCCGACATCTGCGCCTTGTGTGTACACCGGCCAAAGCCGCATAGTCAACGTTAGTGGCAATTATCCTGCGGCAATGCACATTGACACGGTGATCTTGCGTGCTGTAGACACAGTCTCACCGGACAGTTACGTCTTATTTGTCCGATGGCCCATGTGTTGAGGAGAGCCTGCGTGCCCATTGAATCCACGCCCCGACCGACCTCCGCTCATCCGCTGCACTCTCCGGACTTCTACGCCGGCGACCCCTACCCGGCCTACCGAGAACTGCGCGCGACGACTCCGGTGGTGTGGAACGACGTCACGAACTTCTGGGCGCTGACCAAGTACGAGGACGTGCGCTTCGTCTCGGGTCACCCGATGTTGTTCTCGTCGACACACGGCATCACCATTCCGGATCCCAGCCAGCCGGAGCCGGTTCAAGAAGGCAACCTGATCTTCACCGATCCGCCGCGCCACCGGCAGCTGCGCAAACTCATCAACGCGGGGTTCACCCGCCGGCAAGTGTCGTTGCTGGAACCCACGATCCGGCGGATCGTCGACGGCATTGTGAATGACATCGATCCTTCTCGCGAGTACGAGTTCGCCGAAGAGATCGCTTCTCCCCTACCCACCCGGATGATCGCCGAAATGCTCGGCGCCGCACCGGAAGACTGGGAAAAGTTCCGCACCTGGTCCGATGCCGCCGTCGGCACCGCCGACCCCGACATCGAGCTGGATCACCTGGTCGCACTCGGTCAGCTGTACGAATACTTCACCAAGTTGATCGAGGCCCGGCGCTCCGGCGAGGTCTCCGGACAGGACGATCTGTTGAGCATCCTGGCCGCCGCCGAAGTAGACGGGGAACGCCTGACCGACGCCGATCTGCTCAACTTCTCCTTCCTTCTCCTCGTGGCCGGCAACGAGACCACCCGCAATCTCATCGCGCTCGGTACGGCTGTGCTGCTGGATCATCCCGATCAGTTCGCACTGCTTCGTTCGGACCCGTCGCTTCTGACCTGCGCGGTCGAGGAGATGCTGCGCTTCACCAGTCCGGTGACGCACATGGCGCGAAGGGCCACCGCCGACGTCGAAATCCGCGGCCAGAAGATTCAGGCCGGCGACACGGTGGTGATGCTCTACGGCGCGGCCAACCGCGATGAGGAGATCTTCGGACCCACCAGCGAGGAGTTCGATATCACCCGGAACCCGAACCCGCACATCGCCTTCGGCGCCGGCGAGCATGCGTGTCTGGGCGCGCAACTGGCACGGCTCGAGGCCAGGATCATGTTCGAGGTGCTCTTCGGTACCTATCCGAGCATCGAGCTGACCGGGGACGTGACCCGCCTGCGCGCCACGATGGTGCCGGGCGTCAAACGCATGCCGGTGCGCCTGAAGGCGAGTGTGTGATGGACTTCGACTACACCCCCGAACAAGAGCGACTCCGCGCGGAGTTTCGGGAGCGCCTCGAGGCGGTGATGACCCCCGAGCGGCGTGCGGCGGTCTCCGGCCTGATGGAGGGTGGCGCGGCGATGGCCGAATGCAGGCGCGCACTCGGGGAGGCCGGTCTGCTCGGTGTCGCATGGCCCGTGGAGTACGGCGGACGCGGACTGACCGCGCTGGAGCAGTACATCTTCAGCGAGGAGGCGCGCCGCGTGCATGCGCCGTTGCCGATGATCACGCTCAACACCGTCGGACCCACTCTGATTCAGTACGGCACCGAGGAACAGAAGCAGAAGTTCCTTCCCGCGATACTCAAGGGCACCGTCGACTTCGCGATCGGCTACTCCGAGCCAGGGGCGGGCAGCGATCTCGCCTCGCTGCGGACGACCGCGGTGCGCGACGGCAATGAGTTCGTCATCAACGGCTCGAAGATGTTCACCAGCGGCGCGGAGTTCGCCGACTACATCTGGCTGGCGGCCCGCACCGATCCAGAAGCCAAGAAGCACAAGGGCATCACCGTGTTCATCGTGCCGACCGACTCGCCGGGGTTCTCGTGGAAACCCCTGCACACCATGCCCGGTGTGTCGACCTACTACACGTTCTACGACGACGTGCGGGTACCCGAGAGCGCGATCGTGCTCGGCGAGAACCAAGGCTGGAAGCTGGTGACCAACCAGCTGAACCTGGAGCGCGCGGCGCTCGGCAACCTCGGTGCACTCGAACCGTTGTTCGCCAAGACCGTGGAATGGGCCAGGACCACACCGCTGGACGACGGACGCGTCATCGACCAGCCGTGGGTGCAACAGGCCCTCGCGCGTGTTGAGGCGCAGGTCTCTGCCTACCGGTTGCTGAACCTGCGGGTCAACAGCAACATGAGCTCCGGCGCACTCGGCATGGGAGAGGCCTCGGCGGCTAAGGTTTTCGGAACTGAGCTCACCCAGCAGGTGGCCCGCGAGCTTCTCGACGTCGTCGGCCAGGCCGGCACCCGCAGGGGCTCCGACGCCCCTCTGAAGGGGGAACTCGAAAGCGCCTACCGCCTCGCCGTCATCAACACCTTCGGAGGCGGCGCGAACGAACTACAACGAGACATCATCGCCATGGCGGGCCTCGGGATGCCACGCGCACCCCGCGACATGCGAGCGTCCTGAGAAAGGAATCCAGCAGTGACCACAGCGAAAGACGAACTGCGCGAACGCCTCGACGCGCTCATCGGCAAGCCCACCGACGGTGTCGGCAAGCCGGTGCGCGCACCGGACCCGGTGAATGCGGCGATGATTCGCCACTGGGCATACGCCCTGAACGACATGAACCCGGCCTACCTCGACCCCGAGTTCGCGCAGAACTCCCGCTACGGCGACATCGTGTCGCCGCCGGTGATGCTGCAGACCTGGACGATGCCGCCGCCGAAGCTGGAGGGCATCCACGAGCGCGGCGGTGTGCCGATCGAGATGAAGGGTGAGAATCCGCTGCAGTTTCTCGCCGACGCCGGCTACACCGGCATCATCGCGACCAACTCCGAATTCGAGATCGAGCGCTATCCGCGGGTGGGAGACGAGATCACCTCCGAGACGGTTTTCGACTCGATCTCCGATGAGAAGAAGACGGCCATGGGCAACGGGTTCTTCGTCACATGGGTGACCACCTACCGCGATCAAAACGGTGAAGTCATCGGCCGCCAGTGGTTCCGCACGCTGCGGTTCAAGACGGGTGGGAGTGATTGATGGCCAGCAGACTCGCCCCCTCGATCAGTCCGGACACGGAGTTTTTCTGGTCCGGGCTCAAGGACCACGAGCTTCGCATCCAGCGCTGCACCGACTGCAAGACCTTCCGCGTTCCGCCGCGACCGATGTGCGGGAGCTGCCAGTCGCTCAACTGGGACTACGTCGTCTCCAGCGGACGCGGCACGGTCTACAGCTTTGTGATGCCGAAGTACCCGCCGCTGCCCTTCCTCGAGTATCCCTACGTCGTCGCGCTGATCGAACTCGATGAAGGTGTTCGCATCGTGTCGAACCTGTGCGATATCGAGCCCGAGGCGATTGAGGTCGGAATGCCCGTCGAAGTCTTCTACGAGACCTTCGAGGCTCTGCCAAGCGGGGAAGAACTGGTGCTGCACCAGTTTCGGCCCGCGCGCTGAACTAGAGGAAGCCACACATGGATTTCACCTTCACCGAGGAGCAGGAGACCGTCGCCAAGGTCGCCCGACAGCTCTTCGAGCACCGCGCCACCCCAGAGCATCTGACCGCGCTCGAGGCCGGCGAGGTGCGGTATGACGCCGCACTGTGGTCCGAGTTGGCGTCGGCCGACCTGCTCGGAATCGCGCTGCCCGAATCCGTCGGCGGCACCGGCGGAGGTTTTCTCGAGTTGGGCGTGCTGCTCAGCGAGGTCGGATACAGCGTTGCGCCGGTCCCGGTCTACGCGACGCTCGCCCTCGGCGCCGATACCATTGCCCGGCATGGCGATTCGGAGCTTCAACGGCGGTGGCTGCCCGGGGTGGTCGACGGCAGCACCCTGTTGACCGCGGCACTGGCCGAACCGGGCAACTCGGATCCGACCGCGCCGCGGACCACCGCGCGGGCCGACGGGCAGGGCTGGCGGCTCACCGGCGCCAAAGAGTTGGTGCCCGCGGCGCAGATCGCGTCGGCCATCGTCGTATCGGCCACGACGGACGACGGACCCGGCCTGTTCGTCGTCGAAACAGGCGACACCGGCGTAGATGTGACGGCGGCGCCCACGACCAACGGCGAGCCCTTCGCCGACGTCGAATTGACCGATGCCATCGGGTCGCGGCTGACCGAGCGAGCCGATGCCGACATCGTCCGCGCGCTGTACAGCAGAGCGCTGGTGGGGTTGTGCGCGATGCAGATCGGCGTCGCCGACCGTGCGCTGAAGCTGGCCGCGTCCTACACCAGCGAACGTGAGCAGTTCGGCCGCCCCATCGGATCGTTTCAGGCCGTACAACAGCGTTTAGCCGACGCATTCATCGACACCGAAGCGATCCGCTGGACCACGTGGCATGCGGCCTGGCTGATCGCCGAAGGCAGGCCCGCCGAGCGCGAAGCAGCAATCGCCAAGTTCTGGGCCGCCGAGGCCGGAGCGCGGGTCACCGCGTCCGCCCAGCAGGTACACGGCGGCATGGGCATCGACGTCACCTACCCCCTGTCCCGCTACTTCCTGTGGGCCAAGCAGATTGAACTCGCGCTCGGCTCGGCATCACAGCAGCTGTCCCGGCTCGGCAACGCATACGCGGAAGGACCAAACCAATGACCTCGACCCTGAAGCGCACCACCACGCTCGCGTTCAACGACGTCAACGTCGGCGACCAGGTGACGCCGCTCGACGTTCCCGTCACCACCACGTTGATCGTCGCCGGTGCGATAGCGTCCCGTGACTACATGCCGGTGCACCACGACCGCGACTTCGCCAATTCCCAAGGCTCCAAGGACATCTTCCTCAACATCCTGACCACCAACGGACTGTGTGTGAAGTTTCTACACGACTGGGCGGGACCCGAGGCCATGGTCAAAAAGCTGTCCATCCGGCTCGGGGTGCCCGCCTATCCGAACGATCCGCTGCGATTCGAAGGCAGCGTCACTGACAAGTCCTCGGCAGACGGCGAGGGGCTCATCGAGGTCACCTTCAAGGGCGCCAACAGTCTGGGCGATCACGTCAAGGGCACGGCGGTGCTGAGCCTGCTCGAGGGCGTCGAGGCATGAGTCGAGGCGTGGCTAAGGACGGCATCGGCGGCAGGGCCGCGCTCGCCGGCATCGGTCAAACCGAATTCTCCAAGGAATCCGGCCGGACCGAAATGCAACTGGCATGTGAAGCGGTCAAGGCGGCCATCGAAGATGCGGGCCTGAGCCCCAAGGACATCGACGGCATGGTGACGTTCTCCGTCGACGAGAACGAAGAGATCGAGGTCGCCCGCAACGTCGGTATCGAGAACCTCACCTTCTTCACCCGGGTGCCGCACGGGGGCGGCGCCGCCGCAGGAACCGTGATGCAGGCCGCGATGGCGGTCGCAACGGGTGCGGCCGAGGCCGTGGTCTGCTATCGGGCTTTCAACGAGCGCTCCGGGTTTCGGTTCGGTGGTGCCGGGCGCCAACCCGGTGTCACCCCGCTGTGGATGGCCCCGTATGCCCCGTTCGGATTCATGACACCGGCGGCGTGGGTTGCTCTGCACGCTCAGCGCTATATGAGCACGTACGGCGTCACCAACGCCGACTTCGGCAAGATCTCCGTCATCGACCGCAAGCACGCGGCCAAGAATCCCGATGCCTGGTTCTACGACAAGCCGATCACCCTTGAACAGCATCAGGAATCACGTTGGATCATCGAGCCGGTGCTGCGTCTGCTCGACTGCTGTCAGGAAAGCGACGGCGGGGTCGCGATGGTGGTGACCAGTGTCGAGCGCGCGCGTGATCTCGCCAAGCCGCCCGCCGTGATCACGGCCGCGGCCCAGGGCGCCGCATACGACGGCGAGGTGATGACCAGCTACTACCGCGAGGACATCACCGGCCTTCCCGAGATGGGCGTGGTCGGCGAGAAGCTCTGGCGCAACTCCGGATTGAAGCCCAAGGACATCTCGACCGCGTTCTTGTACGACCACTTCACCCCGTTCGTGTTCACTCAACTCGAGGAACTCGGATTCTGCGGACGGGGCGAAGCCAAGGACTTCGTCTCGGTCGACCAACTCTCGCTGGGTGGCCGGATGCCGATCAACACCAACGGCGGGCTCCTGGGCGAGGCCTACATCCACGGGATGAACGGCATCACCGAAGGCGTCCGCCAGATCCGTGGCACCTCGTACAACCAGGTCGACGATGTCGAACACGTGCTGGTGACCTCGGGCACCGGCGTCCCGACCAGCGGCCTCATCCTGGCGCCGGACCGCTGAGCGGTTAATGTCGTGCGGTGGCGTCTGATATGACTCAGTCGGTGGCGGTCGACACCCGGGATGTCATCATCTCGGCCGCCTTCTCCTGCTTCCGGACGCGGGGGCTGGCCAAGACGACCATCGTCGACATCGCCCGCGCCGCCGACGTGTCACGCAGCACCTTCTACGAGTACTTCCGGGACAAGGAGACGATCGTCGAAGCGTGCGCCGAGGCGGCGTCGCAACGGTTCTACCGCAACATGGCCAAGGCCATCGACCGCCACGGGGGCAGCACGCTGGAGGGACGGTTGACACGCGCCGCGGTCTTCGTCGCCCAGGCGCGTCGGGTGGTTGAGCCCGAGGCGTACTTCGACGCAGCAGAAGTCAGCCTCATGATGACCAAGAACGCTGCCACGCTCCTGAAGGAATGCGCTGATTTTCTGACCCCTTATGTGACCGCGGCGAAGCTGACCGGTGAGGTCCGTTCGGACCTCGACGTGCCGTCGGCGTGTGAGTGGTTCGCCCGAATGTTGTTCTCGCTGTTCACCACTCCGTCAGCCGTGATCGATATGCGCAACGACGACGCCGTGGCCGAATTCGTACGCGCATACGCGGTGAACGGATTCGTCGACAACTCCCGGCGCCGGCGGTAGCTGCTTCAGGAAGTCCGGCGCACCGGGACGTTGGAATAGCCGCACACGTTCGACATGGCCACGCGACGGAGTCCGTCTCGGTCGACCTCGTACTCGGGGATGAGGTCGAGCAGGGCATCGAGCGCGATACGACTTTCCATTCGCGCCAGGGCCGCTCCGAGACAACTGTGTATGCCGTAACCGAAAGCGAGGTTGAAGCCCATCTTGCGGTCCCGGTCGATGTCGAGTCGGTCAGGATCGTCGAACATCCGCTCGTCGCGCAGGGCTGACCCGGTCACCAGCAACACGGCCGCATCCTTGGGAATCATGGTGCCGTAGTAGGTGACATCGCGCGTAGTGGTACGGATCTGATACTGCGACGGCGCTTCGTATCGCAGCAGTTCCTCGACCGCGGCGGGGATCTTGCTGCGGTCATCGCGCAGCTTTCGCCACTGATCGGGGAAGTCCGCGAACGCGACCATCGCGTTGCCCACCAACTTCGTGACCGTTTCCGCGCCGGCGCCTCCAAGCATCGTGGCGAAGCCAGTGATGTCGACATCGGAGAGCTTCTCCACCACGCCGTCACGCTCGATCTCGGTCTCGATCAGACGGCTGATCATGTCGTCCTGCGGCGCCGCGCGACGCTGTCGCACGAGGTCGTAATAGTAGAGGCCGGTGTTCACTGAGGCCTCGTATCCGTCTCTGGGAACCGCGATCTCACCGGGACGGCGTTCGAGTAGGAGATCGAGCCAGCGTCGGATCTGGTCCCGATCCGCCTTCGGGACACCGAGCATGGTCGTGATGACCTCGTTCGGGAACAGCGCGGAGAAGTCGGCGACGACGTCGAACTGCTCGGGGTTCACGGCGTCGATGCGCTCGTACACCTTCTCGCGCACCATGTCCTCCAACGCGGCGATCGCGCGCGGAGTGAACACATTGCTGACCAGTCGCCGCATCTTCTGATGCTCCGGCGGATCCATCGAGATGATCACCTTCGGCACCGGGATGGCGTCGTCGTGCGCCTTGACCATGTCCAGGGTGGCGCCCCTGGCCGACGAGAAGGTCTCATAATCCTTCGTGGCGGGCGCCACGTCGTCGTAGCGCGTCAGCGCCCAGAAGTCCCACTTGCTGCTGTAGTAGATCGGCGCCTCGTTGCGCAGGCGGCGGTAGGTGTCGTACGCGCCGTCGAAGAAGTCTTGCGAAAACGGGTCGAATTCGACGGGCCGCCCAGCGACGTGATGCGGCGTCGCGCTCACAAAATGGCTCCGGATTCCTTGAGCTCTTCGATGGTGCCCCACTCGATTCCGGCGTCCATGAGGATCTCCTCGGTGTGCTGACCGTGCTCGGGCGCACCACCGGGGGTGACCGACCGCTCGTCGAACTGAACGGGGTTGGTGGGCAGCGAGAACGGCACGCCATTGACGGTTTCCGTGTGTGCGACATATCCGTTGGCTGTGATGGCGGGGTCCTCGCAGAGCTCACCCGGGGTCTGCACAATGCCCCACGCGCCTGAGAGCGCTGCCAGCGTCTCCCGCCATTCGGCCAGGGTGCGCTTGGCGAATGCCTCGTCGAGCAAGGCGATGAGGCTGACCCGGTTCTCGAACCGCGATGCCGGGTCGGCGAATCGGGGATCGTCGATCAATTCCGGAAGCCCGATCACGCGCATCGCTTCGGCGTAGAACTTGTCGAGTTGCAGCATCATCAACTGGACGTAGCGCCCGTCCTTCGTGCGGTACGTCCCCACGAGAGGGTTGGGCGCATCCGCATGGCCGAATTTGGGAATGGCGCTGCCACCGTGGATTTGGCTCACCGCGACGTCGGGGCTGAGGTTCCAGGCCGCGAGGCCGAGCAGCGACACGTCCACGACCGATCCCTCGCCGGTCGTGGCCTTCTTGTACAGCGCCGCGGCGATACCGCCCGCGATGGTCATGCCGCCGAGCAGGTCACCGAATGCCGGGCGAGAGCGGACGAGCTCGTCCTTTTCCTCCGTCAACGCGGTGGCGATCCCCCCGCGCGCCCAATACGAGACGCCGTCGTAGCCCGGCTTGTCGGCGTCCGGACCCTTGGGGCCGTGGCCGGATCCCCGCACGTACACGATGCTCGGGTTCACTTCGCGAATGTCGTTGACGTCGATCCCGAACTTCCGGCGGCGCTCCGGCAGATAACTGGTCAGAAACACATCACAGGTCTTGGCCAGCGCGTGCACCACCTCCCGACCGCCCGGCGTGCTCAGATCCACACCGATCGACTTCTTGCCGCGATTCGGGATCTCGATCATGTAGTTGACCGAACCACCGCCCTCGTCGACGATCCCCATGGTGACGAGACCACGCTGCGGATCACCGCCGTCACGCGGTTCGACCTTGATGACCTCGGCACCCCACTCGGCGAGCACTGCACCTGCTGACGGCACGAAAGTCCATGCGGCGACCTCGAGCACCCGAACTCCGCTGAGCACGTTATCGACGGAAATGTCGTCCTCCTACAGGCGTTAACGGGCATTTTCAGATTTGAGAATCACACTATCGTGGGGCTTGCGTGCGCGCTACGGCCGCCGGGACAGGCGCTCGGGAAGCGCCGGGTCACCGCTGTCCCAGAACGCCCGCCAGGTCGGCATGCGGTGGGGCATCTGTGCGCGCAGCGGCACATCGGTGGGCCACCGGATGAATTCCGGGCCGGGCCGCTCGGTCACGTCGACGGAGTACCAGGGATGCTCGCGTCGCTTGACGAAGTACCAGGCGCCGTCGCGACGCTCGTAGACGTCGTCGTAACGCATCGTGATGACATACCACCCGTCGCCGTCCTCATGCTCGGCCCGGCAGTATGTCGAACCCGTCGCATGGTCAGGATCGGCGAAATCGAATGCATGCCCGCAGATCAGGTGGATGCTTCGATAGAACCTGCGAAGCACCTCGTCGTACCACTGCCTGAGCGCAGCTCTACCGATGCCGTGTGACCCTGCGTGCACGTCGTCGACGAACAACGCCACCAGGGCATCGAGATCCCGCGCATCGAGCGCCATGGCGTAGCGGCTGGGCAGTTGGGCGATCTCGAGGCTGGACTCGAGTCGATCCACCCGGTCGGATACCGACATGGCCGGAGTCTAAAGCCGGAGGCAATCAGCGAGAACCGATATTCTCGTTTCCGGAGATGATGGCTATCCTGTTGAGGCCAGCCCGTCCGAGCGCAGGACTGCTAAGGAAACCACCCCGTGCCCTTCCCGACACTCACGCCCACGATCCCCGCCCTCGTCAGATCGTCTTCGGCGCGGTTCGGAGACAAGCCGTTTCTCATCTCGGAGGGTCAGACGCTGACCTACGCCGACCTGGATCTGCAGTCCGCTCGGTTGGCGACGGCGCTGCTCGACGAGGGCTTCGGCAAGGGCGACCACGTCGGCATCCTGATGCCCAACAGCGTCGACTGGGCGATCGCCTGGTTCGCAACCACCCGTATCGGCGCGGTCGCGGTGCCGCTGAACACCTTCTACAAGGCCTCCGAGTTGGCGTGGACGGCCCGGCACGCGGATCTACGCGCAATCCTCGCGCTGTCGGGCTTCCGTGGCCACAGTTTCCTCGACCGCCTCGAGGAGGCGCTGCCCGGCCTCGCCGGCCAGTGCAGTCCCGGCAGGCTGGCCGTGTCGGGTGCGCCGTTTCTGCGCACGATCGCGGTGTGGGGACGCTGCGACCGGCCGTGGGCGACGACGCTGCCGGTCGGGGCGGGTGAGCGATACGGCTCCGACTTCTTGGCGGAGGTCGAGTCGTGCGTGACACCGGCCGACGACGCGATGATCATCTACACCTCGGGCAGCACGGGAGACCCGAAAGGCCCTGTGCACACGCACGGTACGTTGGTGCGCCACACGTACAACCTGACCTTCGACTATGGCGTCACGAACACCACGGTGATGTTCACGGCGATGCCGTTCTTCTGGGTCGGTGGATTGATCACGGGAATCCATGCGGTGATCCACCACGGTGCGACGCTGGTGACCCAGCCGGCGTTCGACGCCGCTGACGCGCTGGAGTTGATCGAGCGTCATCGCGCGACCATCACGCTGGGTTGGCCACAGCAAGGCAAGTCGCTGGCCGAGCACCCGGACTTCGCGCGGCGCGACCTGAGCTCGGTGCAGCGCACCAGCATGCCCGCCATCGTGCCCCCCGAACGCCGGCCCAAGGGGCCCAATGCACTGGGGATGACCGAACTCTGCGGCAACCACATCGGCGTCGACCCGTATCCACCGCAACCCGTCGATCGCTCGGTGACGGGCGGCTATTCGATCGAGGGGTTGTCGCATGTTCTCGTCGACCCGGAGACGGGAGACCCCGCCCCCCCGGGCCGTGACGGTGAGATCTGGGTGCGTGGCTACTCGCTCATGCAGCGGCTGTACAAGCGTGAGCGGGAGGACGTGTTCACACCCGACGGCTACTACCGAACGGGTGACTGCGGAGTCCAGTACGACGACGGCTGGATCACGTTCACCGGGCGGTTGGGCGACCTGATCAAAACCAGTGGCGGTACCAACGTCACACCGGGAGAAGTGGAATCGGCCCTGTCCAGTTGCGACGGCGTTCTCGAGGCGTATGTCGTCGGGGCCGAGGACGGCCACAACGGAACGATCGTGGCCGCGGCGGTGGTTCCGCGCGGCGACGCACAGCTGGACGCCGAGGCGCTGCGGGCAGACGTCCGCAGCCGCCTCTCGGCATACAAAGTCCCGAAGTTCATCTGGGTCACAGTCAAAGAGGCGCTGCCGTTCACCGCCACCGGCAAGGTCAAGAAGTCGGACCTTGCCAAACAGCTCAGTGATCTCCTGTCCAAGAGGTGAGTCCGTAGCTCTCGCGAAGACGGTTTCCCATTATCGGAAACTTGCATTCTCGCTCCGGTACATTCGCGACGAGGCATTGGAACCGGGCCACCTCCCCGATCCCCGCCCTGGGATACCGAAGGAGTTCAATCCGTGACTGACAAGCCATTACGGGTCGCCGTCATATCCACCGGTTGGATCAGCAGCCTGTCGATCCGTGCGATCGTCCGACGGCCGCACCTGGACCTGGTCGGGGTGTGGGTACACAGCGCCGAGAAGGTCGGGCGCGACGCCGGCGAGATCGTCGGACTGGGTCCCATCGGGGTGGCCACGACCGGTGATCTCGACGACATCATCGCCGCCAAGCCCGATTGCGTGGTCTACGGTGCGGCCAGCCCGGAGATGGACGCCGCCGCGGTGCGCGATTACGTCCGTCTGCTCGCTGCCGGACTGAATGTGGTGACCACCAACACCCCGGGAATGATGTTCCCGGACAGATGGATCCCGCAGCTGGCCGATCAGGTCCGTGCCGCCGCGTTGTCCGGAGGAGCCACGATCTACACGTCGGGTATCGAACCCGGCTTTGCCGGCGACCAGCTGGCGGTGCTGCTGAGCACGCTGTCGAACACCATCCGGTCCATACGGGCGCAGGAGATCTTCGACTACTCGGCGTACCCCAACCGGGACCTCATGATCGACGCGATGGGCTTCGGCAAGCCGCTCGATTTCACGCCGCTACTCGAACTCGACGGTGCCCAGCAGTTCGCTTGGGGACCGCCGATCGGGCTGGTGGCCAAGGCTCTCGGTGTCGAGCTCGAGAAGGTCACCGAATCCTACGAGCGGGTCCTCACCCCGCGAGATCTGCATGTCGCGTGCGGCACCATTCCCGCGGGAACCTGCGGCGCGGTGCGAGCGGAAACGACCGGCGTCGTCGATGGCCACCCCGTGATCACAATCGAGCACATCAACCGGATGGCCCCCGACCTGGCGCCCGAGTGGGCGTCGGCGCCCAACGGCACCTACCGGCTCATCATCGAGGGCCAACCCCACATTCGGTGCGACCTGAAACTCGGCACCGAGGACACACCGGAGTCAGGCAACGCCAACGCAATGGAGGCGACGGCCATGCGGGTCGTCAACGCCATCCCCTACGTCGTCGAAGCGGCGCCGGGAATCGCCACGTCGCTGGATCTGCCGATCACGGCACCCCGCAACGCACTTGACTTCGGTTAGACCGTGAACATCGGTCCGCGTGGCGCGCCGCGGACCTCGTTTCCTCCATCGATCGCAAAGCTCTGCCCCGTCATCCAGCCGGACTCGGGTCCAGCCAGGTAGCGCACGCCGGGAGCGATGTCATCGGAGACACCCAGCCTGCCCAGCGGCACCCGTTCCAGGAAACTGCTCGTCAGCTCCTCGAGGTGGATGTAGCCCTGGGTCGTGGCCGCTTCTGTCAGGCCCGGACGTACCGCGTTGACTCGGATGCCGCGCGGGCCCAGTTCTGAGGCGGCGACGCGGATGAACATCTCGAGCGCGGCCTTGCCCGCCGAGTAGTGCCCCAGCCCCTCCATCGGAATCTTGGCAGATGTCGACGAGATGAACACGATCGAACCGCCGTCCGTCATCAGCGACGCCGAATAGCGCAGCGCCAGAAAGTTCGAGCGCAGGTTGCCCATCACGAAATTCGTGAAGGTTTCGAGGTCCTGTTCGATGAGCGGCCCCGTGCCGCCGCTGGCCACG
The DNA here is from genome assembly GCF_001499835.1 of Mycolicibacterium novocastrense. Taxonomy (NCBI): domain Bacteria; kingdom Bacillati; phylum Actinomycetota; class Actinomycetes; order Mycobacteriales; family Mycobacteriaceae; genus Mycobacterium; species Mycolicibacterium novocastrense. Next base: position 295,747 of record NZ_LQIH01000012.1, on the reverse strand, counting down.
GTGCCGATGACGATGTTCAGCCGATCGTGGACATCGTGGGCCGACTGTGCCGCGGCCCTCACGGTGTCCTCGTCTTCGGGATCCCCCTTGTGCAGCACAATCTCCGCATCCGGCGCGGCTTCGTGGATTCGGTCACGCGTCGCTTCCAGCCGTTTCATGGATCGCCCGAGCAGGTACAGTGTCGCGCCGTCGATGGCCAGCAGTCTGGCTGAAGCCTGAGCGATCCCGGCAGATGCACCGAGAACGAACGCCGTCTGACCGTCGAGCACACCCATGACCGGAGAAGCTATCACTTACGCAACGGACGCTCTCCAAAACCGTTAATCCGAATTCTCGGGTGCGGTAGCGTGCGCGTGTGCCCGACATGACCGACAAGGTCGCGCTCATCACCGGGGCGGCCCGCGGACAGGGACGCGCTCACGCCGAAAGGCTCAGCGCCGATGGCGCCGACGTCATTCTCGTTGACATCGCCGGCCCGCTACCACCGAGTGTCCCCTACGATTCCGCCACGCCTGAGGATCTGGCCGAGACGGTGGAGATGGTGAAAGCCAATGGCCGGCGGTCGGTGACGGCGGTCGTCGACATCCGAGATTACGACGGTCTCTGTACCGCCGTCGACAACGCGGTCGCCGAGCTCGGCCGACTCGATGTCATCGTCGCCAACGCGGGAATCTGCGTGCCGGCCGCGTGGGATCACGTGTCGCCGCGCGACTTCCGGGACACCATCGACATCAACATCGTCGGCACCTGGAACACGGTGATGGCAGGAGCCAAGCACATCATCGCCGGCGGGCGGGGTGGCTCCATCATCCTCGTCGGGTCGGCCGCCGGCCTCACCGTGGAGCCGTTCATGATCGCCTACACGGCCAGTAAGCACGCCGTCACGGCGCTGGCCCGTTCGTTCGCCGCCGAACTCGGTAAGTACCACATCCGAGTGAACAGCTTGCACCCCGGCTCGGTGGCGACGCCGATGGGAAGCGGTCGGATGATCGAGGCGATGGCCGAGGCGGGGAAGTCGAATCCGGCGCTGCGCCCCGGGTTCACGAAGCAACTCCTGCCGGACGCGATCACCACGTCCGACGACATCGCCAATGCGGTCGCGTGGTTGGCATCCGACGAGGCGAGATTCGTCACGGCTGCCGCCATTCCGGTGGACGTCGGCGTGACGGGCAGCTAAACGCTGGACTGCCGGGTGACGACCGACGGCCCCGACAGGGGGCTGGAGATCACGCCGGGTGGAGCTCCAACAACGCTCGGGATGGCGTTCACCGCCGCGAGCGCCGTCGCCACGACACCGGGATTCACCCGGTCGTCGCTCGATTGCTCGAGGTGCAGTTCGAGGCTCATGTTGGGATTGCCGTTGACGCGGAACACCATTCCGCCTTGGCCTTCGCGTGCCGGCTTGGGCCAACGATCGGGCCACGGCGTACTGCTGACCGTCGCGAAGTATTGAACCGCGACGGCAGGGCGACCTCTGACGATCCCGGCGAGTTGCCACCGGTGCGCACAGATCGTCCCCTCGGGGATGACACCGAGCGCGGTCGGAAGGTCCGTCGGCGCGAGCAGGGTCTCCCAATCCAGCTCTATCCCGTCGAGTTCGAGTCCGAGGATGTCGGCGATGTAGGTCACCACCGTGCTCCAGTCTTTGTCGACCTTTCCAGACGCGATTCGAACCGGCACATGGCCGTCGGGCTTACCGAATCCCATCGACTCATGGAGGACGTCCCATATGGGGTATGCCTTGTCGAGGTCGACCGCGTATTCGTCCATCCGGTACGAGTCGACTCGACCTGCTCCTGCCAGCAGAGCCGTGGGGATGTTCAGGCTGATGAACCCCGGCTCGCTACCGGTGGCATAGAACGTTGAAGTACCCTCAGCGGCTGCCCTTTCGAGGTCTTGTCTCCATGGCGCGGGTGCGGCCGGGGGATAGATCATCGGGATCAGCGAGAACGTCACCACATTGACCCCGGCTCTGAGGTACGTGGCGATGTCCGCGATCGCCTCTTCTTCGCGTCGGACGGCGGTCGCGCAATACGTCACGCAGTCGGGTTTCAGCGCGAGAACAGCTGAGAGATCATCGGTCGCACCAACTCCGACAGCTGGTGCACCGCACAGTTCTCCCGCGTCCATCCCGGCCTTCTCCGGTGTCGATACCTTGACCCCGACGAGATCTAGCGACGGGTCCTCGATGACCGCGCGCAACGCCTCCCTGCCGGTCAACCCGGTGCCGACGTGGACGACTCGATAGCGACGACAGTCGGTCACGGTTCTCTCCCTCCTCGCCCCTGCAGGGCAACAGTTCGCGTCATCGTGGGACAGGCCTGGGACAGACCATGTCAGTGGTAGAACGGTCCCGGCTTGCCGGCTTCCTCGAGATGACCGTATGGGTCGTACAGGTTTACATTCGGATAGGGGTTCTGATCGAAGGAAGGCCGCGACAGACCTGCCTCCCGCAGCCCGGACAACACGGCCAGCGGCACAGCGAACGACACCAGGCCCACCGTCGCAGATATCAACAACTGCCGGGTCAACGTCACCTTCGGGCGCCCCCGCCTCGCGGGCATCCAGCACGCAAGGCGGTTGATCAAGACCAGTTCGCCACTCTCGTCCCGCACGCACATCACGGCGACCATGGCGAAGATCGGAGCGTCGTAGACCGCCATGATCAGGGGAAAGTGGATATGACCGATGTGCAGCACCGGACCGACTGCCTCTGTGTAGTAGAAGATTCCGGCTCTCATCCAGGTGAACTGGATGAGCCCGTTTATCGGGACGGCGATGATCGTCGCACCGATGAACACCCGCAGCAGTCTGCGCGGCGCCAACCAGCCGATGCAACGCATCACCGGATCCAAGAACCGGTCGTGCAACTTCAAGAACCCCAAACCGTTCAGCAGATAGTAAGCGGCGTAGCCGCCCAGGAACGCCAGCGCCGGTTCGAGATTCGGCGAGATGTTCACGTACGGCCAGGACAGCGGGAAGTGCAACATGCGGGGATCGAATATCGCGAACGTCGCCCAGTTCGCCAGTGGATCCAGCGCCCCGGTGATCAGGCCGGCGAACGCGATGATGACCGCCCAGTGCACCTTTCGCTGCCGCCACGACAACCACACCAGAACGGTGATCAGGCCGATCGCCAACGGGATCGAGCTGATGGAGACGGCCAGCGGCCAGTTGTCGAAGCCGAGAAAGGGCGGATACGGATCGGGGCCGGGATCCGGGTTCGCTTTTTTCGGGTCCCCGTGCAGACCTGTCTGAATGTTCGCGATCGTCACGATGGCGAACGCCAGGTAGGCGATGAAGAACAGCGACCACCCGATCCTGGCGGGCCACGGGGAGAAGTGTGTTTCGGTCGGTTCTCCGGGAGCGGAGTCCGGTGTGCGGTCAACGGTATTGGTCACCTCATACCGCCACCGGAAGCGTGGCCCACCCTCTGACGCTGGTGGTGTGAGCGCGTTTGGCCGCCGCGTAATCGACTTCCCAGTCCGGCCATCGGCTCAGAACCTCCTCGAGCGCCACCCGCGCTTGCATCCGCGCGAGGGCGGCGCCGAGACAGAAGTGAATTCCGCGACCGAATGACAAATGAGTGGCCTGCCGGTGGATGTCGAACCGGTCCGCGTCCGGGTACTGGCGCTCGTCCCGATTCGCCGAACCGTTGATCAGCAACATCACCGAACCCTCGGCGACCGTCTGGCCATAGAGTTCGACATCACGAGCGACATAGCGTGCCTGTACAGGCGACGGTGCCTCGTAGCGCAGCACCTCCTCGATCGCCGCGGGGATCAGACTGAAATCTTCTGCTAATTCACGGCGTTGGTCCGGGTGGTCCGACAGCAGTTGTCCGGCAAAGCCGATCAGCCGCGTCGTCGTTTCGTTTCCCGCGCCGACGAGCGTGCCGGCGTAGGTCAACACCTCTCCGCGAGTCAACCGCCTGCGGCTACCGTCACGTTCCTCGATCTCGGCGTTGACCAGTTCGGTCATCAGATCGTCTGATGGGTGGTCATACCGCCAATCGATGAACTCCTCCAGCATCGAGCCTTGTCGCGTCAGCATGTCGTCGGCCACTTCGACCAGTTCACCGTCTTTGAGTTCGAGAAGCCGGTCGGTGTTCTGACGGATCGCGATCTGCCTGTCCTCCGGTATGCCCAACAGATATCCGATGGTGCGCATCGGCATCCATGCTCCGAGGTCGGCGATGAAGTCGAACGTCTCGGCGTTCTCGAGTGGCTCCAAGGCGCGCCGGCAGAACTCTCGCGCCAACGGTTCGATAGCAGCCATTCGCCGTGGCGTGAACACACCCGACAACAGGCGGCGATGAAAGTCGTGGATCGGAGGGTCCTCGAACAGGATGATGCCCGGCGGTACCTCGACGCCGTTGAGGATGATGTCGATGGTGGTGCCCTTGCCCGAGCGGTAATCCTGCCAATTGGCCAGCTCACGGGCGACGTCGGTGTGCCTGGTCAGCGCGTAGAAACCGTATTTGTCGTTGCGGTAGAGCGGCGATTCGTCGCGCAGCCTCTTCCATACGGGGTAGGGATCGTCGTCGATGTCGAAGTCGAACGGGTCGTAGTACGGCTCAACCTTCACCCTGTAGGTCACCCTGTGAGAATAGGCTTTATCGGTCGTCGTCATGGCTGATTTCTCGCGGCACGGCCTCCCGGTGCGCGCCGCCGAGCGCCCGCGTCGCAGTCGTCTACCGTCACAAACGCCCGTATGAGAATATGAATTCTCGCATCGAGGAGAGGTCGGGTGCGACTGCAGAGAACGGGATCGAAGGAGGCGGCAATGGCTCCAGCCGCCGTACGCAACTTCATCTTCGCCGTCGAGTTCCGGATCGCCGAATCCGAGCGCGTGGGACCGGTGCTCGCGCAGCACGAGGAAAGTCTTCGCGATCTCGGCGCGCGGTATGCGTTCGTGTACGAGTCGGTGGTCGACCCCGGGAAGGTTCTGGTCGTCATCGGGATCCGAACCGAGCGGCCGCTGCTCGACCTCCTCCGCTCCCCGTACTTCTTCGACTGGTTCGACGCGGTCGGCATCGAAGATCTCCCCGCCGTCTTCGCCGGCGAAGTCGTCGAGCGATTCGACCTCGGCGAGCCCCCCGAGCCGGGTACCGAGGTGGTGGTTGCCGCCGTCACCCGGGTCCAGAACGTCGAGGTCTTCATGGCTCGCGTGCGCGAATCACTCGCCGACTTCGACCGCTCAGGAATTCGCCGAACACTCGTGTACCGCGCCTTCGACACCCCTCGCGAAGTGCTCTTCCTTCATCAGCTTGCGACGGCCCGTACGGCGTTGCAGTGGATCGCGGACTCCGACATCGCTTCGGAGTGGCTGACCTCCGCCGGCGTCGGCGCATATCCGCCGGTCTTCGTCGGGCGGTTCGTCCATGCGATGCGGCTGGCCGAGACGGCCGGGACGGATCTGCATTGATGTATGTCTGCTTGTGTCTCGGCATAACGATCGAGGCGGTCTCCGATGCCGTCGCCTCAGGCGCCAGGACGTCGCGTCAGGTGTCCGACGCCTGCGGTGCCGGATCGGACTGTGGCAGGTGCCGACGAACGATCCGCTCGATCATCAAATCCGCGGAAGCGGAAACACAAATCAGGTAGGAGAAGCACGGCATGAGCGATCGACACTCCAATATCGAGGGCGCGCGGATGCTCGTGATCGGCGCATCCTCGGGCATTGGTCACGCGCTTGCGCGGGCGGCTCACACCAGGGGTGCCCGTGTCGCGCTCGCGGCCAGACGGGTCGAGCTCCTGTCCGGGCTGGCCGAAGAGCTCGACGGTTCCGCGCACGAGCTCGACGTCTCCGATCCACGCGCGATCGAGCGGGTCGTCGACGAGGTGGCCACGACGTTCGGCCACCTCGATGCGGTGGTGTTCACCAGCGCCGTGGTGCCGTTCGCGTTGATCGAGGAAACCGACGTCACGACGTGGTTGCACGCCTACGCCGTCAACGCGGTGGGCGCATCGCATGTGCTGCGTGCCGCGCTCCCCCACCTCGCCGACGACGCGGTCGTGCTCGTTGCGTCCAGTCACGATGTCGGTAGGCCACGCGCGGGCGTCGCGGCCTACCACGCCAGCAAGGCCGCGCTGGACGAGATTCTGCGATCATGGCGGGCCGAGCATCCGGAACTGGCCGTCATCCGTGTCAGCGTCGGCCCGACGGAGGGCACCGAGATCCTCCGCGGGGCGGACCGGGACCTACTGGCCGATCTTTACCGGGCCTGGGCACAGGAGGGTCAGATTCCGGCGAAGATGTCCGCCGTCAACGACGTGGCCAACGCCATGCTGTCGTTGATCGCCATGTCCCGCGCCAATCCCACGGTCGTGAGCGACATCGTGCACCTGGCCCCCCGCCTGAGCGCCGGCCGATAGACGTTGCCAGTCGGGGGATTTGGATTCGGCGGCTGGGCTCCATCGGGGGTGCGAGGGAACGGTCAGCTGTTCTTCGACATCTCTGCGGCGGCCGTGTCGGCCCACTGCGCGTGGTGCCGGCCCATCGTCATGGCGCCGTTCCACCCGCCGTCGGTCCACAGCACCTCACCGCCGACATAACTGAACCGCGGGCTGCCGAGACAGACCAGCGGCCAGGCTTGTTCCTCGGCAGTCGAATAGCGTCCGACCGGTCCGACCGCCTCATCGACGGTCTCCTTGCCCATCAGGTTCTGGAAGGCCGGCATCATCGCCGTCTCGGTCGGGCCGGGGTTGATGCAGTTGATGCGGATGCCGCGGCGGCCGAGTTCGGGATACCACCAGCCCACCCACGCATCGATGATGTACTTCGAGTAGGCATAGCCGCTCCACGACCACAACTTTTCGTTGGCGGTGAGCCATTCGACAGCGGCCTCGAACCCCTTGGTTTCGAGCAGGCCTGTGATGACCTTGATGTGGTCCTGCCAACCGATCGCGGCCGACGATGAGATCACGCTGATCGCCGACCCTTCGGGCATCTTCGGCACGAGCTGCTCGGCCAGGTGACGTGCCCCGACGAAGTTGACCAGAATCGTGTCCCATTCGCTGAACGGCGGACCGGGCAGCCCCGCACAGCTGAAGAGCCCGTCGACGGGGCCGTCGATGGAGGCAGCGACCTCTTCGATGCTCTTGGCGTCGCGCAGATCGATCTGTTGCGCGCGGGCAACGGGAACGGTCGTCGGTTGGATGTCCAGGGCGGTGACCGTCGCACCGAGATCGACGAGGATTTGCGCGGTCGCCTGGCCCATACCCGACGCCGCACCTGTTACAACCACCGACTTGCCCCGGTACCTCAGCACATCGTCCACGGCGCGCTCCTGTAGAGAATTTCATTTACCGATTGTGAGAACCTACGTTATCACCGGTGTACTGTCGCACTGTGACGGTTTCGAACGGGGCCGCCCCATGACCGCCGGCAGCCGCCCACTGCGGATCATTCAATGGGCCACCGGCGCTGTCGGCTCCGAAATGATCACCACCATCCTCGATCACCGCCCCGACCTCGAGTTGGTCGGAGCCCGCGTGTATTCCGACGCCAAGAACGGGGTCGACATCGGGACCCTGGTCAACAGAACCCCCATCGGCGTCACCGCCACCACTGATGTCGCCGCAATCCTCGAGTTGGACGCCGACCTCGTCTTGTACGCACCGTCTTTCACCGACCTCGACGATGTCTGTGCGTTGCTCGAGAGCGGAAAGAACGTGGCAACGCCGTCATTTCTGTTCCACCCTCGGCGCATTCCCGAGGCCGACCGGGACAAGGTCCTGGCGGCGTGCGAGAAGGGCAACAGCACCATCCACGGCAGTGGGCTCAACCCGGGCAATCTGTCTGGTGTGCTGCCGCTGGCACTGTCGGGCATGAGTCGCACGATCGATCGCCTGACGCTCCAGGAGAGGGCCGATTGGACGCTGTGGGAGAGCACCGGAATCACCTTCGATGGAATGTGGTTCGGCCGACCGGTTGACGAGGTGACCCCCACGGCCAACACGTACCTGAGTTTTCTGACGAAGCTGTTCGTCGAGCAGACCTGGTTCATCTCCGACAGCTTGAATGCCGACATCGACGACGTCTCGGTGACCCTGGAAACGGTGCCGGCAACCAAAGACCTCCAGATCTTCGATCACGTGGTGCGGCAGGGCAGCACGGCCGGACAGCGCTGGAATTTCATCGGACATCGGAACGGTGAACCGTTGATCGAATTCGAAACGCTCTGGACCGTCGGCGGTGAGTATCCCGACCACTGGCCGCAACCGCTCGATGGCTGGACTCTGACCATCGAGGGCGATCCCTCAATGCGCACGCACTTCTTTCCGCTGGCCAGCTTCTCGCGCGAGGCGTCGATTGAGGAGCACGTCCGCGCGGGCCTCATCACGGTGGCGATGCAGGTCGTCAATGCCATCCCGGCGGTCTGCGCGGCGCCCGCAGGGTTCGCGACGATGGCGGACCTGCCACTCATTCGCAGCTACACGGGATTCGGCAACAAGCCCTGACATCGCTCGGCGTCAGTTAGCCGCTGCGGCTGGTCCAGTGCGCGACAAACGGCGCGATGACCGACAGGTCATACAGCCCCGGCTCAGCCGCGATGACCGTGGGTATCGCGTTGATCGCATGCATCGCGGTGGCCAGGCACCCCTGTTCGGCGTGGTCTTCACCGCGGGAACCGATTTCGAGGTGTATTCGCATATTCGGCTCACCCTCGAAGGCGAGCTCGTATCCAATCTCGTTCGGCCAATGCGGGGCCAGATCGTCAGCCATGCGGGTGAGATGCTCGACCGATATCGTCGTCTCGCCGCAGTCGACGACCACGCCGAACCGCATGGCACCGACGGTGCCCGAGGGGATCTCACCCGCGGCGACGGTCAGCGCGCGCGGCGTCGTCACGACCTCACGGAAGCCCTCGACCGCACGGATTCGCAGGCCGAGCGCCTGAGCAAGCACCGTCGCGCTACCGATCCATGCACTCGCCGCGTACTCGGCGTTGGCGAGCAGTGGGGTTGTGTCGTCGGGTGCGTGCCCGAAACCCATGGCATTGAAGATCAGGTCGTGACTGGCGTAGGTGGAGTAGTTGAGCACTTCGCGGACGGTGATCCGGTTCGTCTGCTGTGTGAGCCGCGACAGTAGGGGCGCGATCGACTCGCCGAAGAAGCCCGGGTACAGGCCCACCCCGAGGAACGATGATTTGCCTGCCTCACAGGCATTTTCGATGCCGTCGGCCAGCGAATCGTGCAGTGAGCGCGGATGGATGAACCTGCTGCCCGTGGCGACAACATCCTTCCCCGAGGCAAGCAGATCGCAGACGTCAGCGAAGCAGCCCGGGGTGTCGGTCTCGACCTTGCCCATGTAGAGCACCACGTCGGCGTCGGTGGCGATGATGGCGTCGCGGTCGTCGCTGGTGACCACTCCCGCCTCGCCGACGCCGCACAACGTGCCCGCGTCGACACCGGCTTTTGCCGGATCGTAGACACGAACACCGACGACCGTGAGATCGGCCCTGCCGAGGATGTGGCGAAGCGCCATCATCCCCGTCACTCCGGTCGCCCACTGAATCACTCGCGTCATACGGTCGCTACCTCAATCCCACACGACGTCAAGTCGAGGGGGCGAGCGGAACATCGTTCCGGTGATGTAGGGCGCCGGGGCGTCGGGATCGAGCCGCAATCCGGGTAATTCGTCGAACAACGCGTTGAAGATCTTCGTGGTCTCGAGTCGAGCCAGATGCATGCCCAGGCAGACGTGGGCCCCGTGCGCGAACCCGATGTGCGGCTTGCGTTCCCGGAAGATGTCGAATTTCTCCGGTTCGTTCCACCGTGTTTCGTCGTGGTTCGCGCTACCGAGGCTGAGCATCATCGTCGCGCCTTCGGGTACGCGAACTCCGCCGATCTCGGTGTCGCAGGTGACCTCGCGCATGAAGTTGAGCAGGGGGGTTTCCCAGCGGATGCCTTCTTCGATGGCCTGCGGCAGCAGGGTGCGGTCGGCGCGAACCGCGTCGAGCTGATCGGGATGGGTCAGCAGTGCGTAGGCCAGACTGGCGGTCGAGCGTGATGTGGTCTCGGCGCCGGCGGGCAGCAGGTTGCGCATGAAACCGTAGATCTGTTCGTCGGACATCTTCACGCCGTTGACCTCTGCGGCCGCGAGGATGGACACCATGTCGTCCTTGGGCTCCTTGCGCCGGTCGGCAAGGATCCCGACGAAATACTCCTTCATCTTCGCCGATGCCCGCATCGCGCAGTCCATATCGCCGCGGAAGCCCAGTAGGTCGATCGCCAGTCGGTGGAAGTGCAGGACATCGGAATCAGGAAGTCCCAGTAGGGCTGCGATCACCCGCACCGGAATCGGCATGAACACCGCGTCGACCAGGTCGGCACGCTTGGCGTCCTTGATTTTCGCGATTGTTCGGTCGACCAGCGGGCCGACGAGTTCGGTATCCCAACGCTTCATCGATGAGCGAGCGAAGGCGAACTCGTGGAGCTTGCGGTAGATCGCGTGTTCGGGGTCCTGCATCTCGAGGATGGTCGGGCCCTGCAGTGGCCGCACGACGTCCTCGTAGCAGCGGGTGCTGAAGGTGATGTTGTCGGTGAAGATCGCCTTGACGGTGTCGAACGTGTACGCCGTGAAGGTCGGCGGGCCGTCTCCCGAATTGCCGATCATGCCCATCTCGGGCCACCCGGCGTGCACCGGCGCCTGCGCGCGCAGCTCCTTGAGGAAGGGATACGGGGTGGCGTCACCGTCGGCGCCCATGCCTGCATTGAATTTGTCTTGGGCGTCTCGAATGCTCTGCTCGAGATCCTCGACGCTCGCCGGCTCGAACATGCGACGACTCCTCACTGCGGATCGGCCGCTATCAACATACACCCTGGTGGTTGCCGACCTCCATCATGTACGTTGGGCCGAAGCCAAGCCATTGTCTCAGCGAAAAGCACACCGGGAGCGTTCGATTGGTAACTCGAGTCGTTCAATGGGCCACGGGCGCCGTCGGTCGCGCGGCGCTGGCGGAACTCATTGAGAACCCTGATTTTCAATTGGCCGGGGTGCTGGTGTACGACCCGGCGAAGGCCGGTCAGGATGCCGGGTCGCTTTGCGGCCTTCCGGCGAGCACCGGCGTGCTCGCTACCACGGACAAGAACGAGATCTTCGGACTCGGCGCTGACGTCGTCATCCATGCCGCCAGCAAGGCCCATGCCGTCGACACCAACGCCGACGACATCTGCCGACTGCTCGCGGGGGGCACCGACGTCATAACGACGACGTCCTACAATCACCTGCCCACCTACGGCGCCGAGACTGAAGCGGCCTTCGCGGAAGCCTGTCGCGCGGGACAGTCCCGATTCCACGCCGCGGGCGAGAATCCGGGCTTCATGTTCGAACGCCTGGTGGCGACCGTGACGGGGCTGAGCAAGACGATCGATCGAATCGACCTCTACGAAGCGACCGATGTTTCGGCGGTCGACAGCCGACCCATGCTCGTCGATCTTATGGGCATGGGCAGACCGCCCGAGGACGTCAGCGTGGACTCGCCGATCATCAAGAAGCTCGACATGGCGTACCGCCAGGCGCTCAACGCCACCGCCGACGTTCTCGGCGTCACGCTCTCGCACGTCGAGGTGTCCGTCGACGCCACCACGCTTCCGCACGACCTCGAGGTGCTGGCGGGCACCATCGAAGCGGGAACGGTCGTCGGCCAACGGTTCTCATGGGTCGGACACTGGTCAGGCCGCCCCTTGTTGGCGATTCACGAGGAATGGGTGCTGACGCGCGATCTACCCCAGTGGGGACTGAAGCCGCTGGCCGCCGGAGAGAAGGCGCCGTTGATCCGCGCCGTCATCAAGGGCGAACCGAGTTTCGAGCTCGCACTCGACGTCGGCTGGGACGGCCAGGTGCCCAGCGGACAGCACGCCCAACCGGGGCATCTGATGATCGCGATGGGCGCTGTCCGGGCGATCCCCTACGTGAGGGCCCAGCCGCCGGGGATCGTCACGGCGCCGGTGTTCGGTGCGATCCAGCTGGGTAGCCAACGCCGAAACTGAGCCTGCGGGAAATTCGCGCCATCGTCGGGCACAAGCTCAGTCTCGGCGGATACCGACCGCGCGCGAAATGTTGTCGCTCGGCGCCGCGTGGAATACGTGTCCGCTTCCATCCGGCAGCACCCGCCGCGCGATCAGGTAATCGGAGCCCAGCCAACCCTGCCTGATGTAACGGCCGAACCGGAGGAAGGTACCCGGGGCTCCGCTCGCCGACGGCACGAGCTTCACCTGCTCGATTCCCTCTTTGACCCCTCCGCCGGTCAGCGGCCTCGCCGCCGCCAGACCCCGCGCGATCACGGTCGCGACGTCGTGGCACAGGCCCGGCATCGAGTGCGCCGGCCGGCGGCCGTAACGCGCTTCGAATCGGTCGAGGAAGGCCTGCCCGACATCGTTGCGCTCGTCGTAGCTGTCGAGACCGACCCAGCCGCGCAGGTGGCGCATCCACTCGGCGTTGATGTGCGCCATCTCGAACGCCGTCGTGGTGTAGCGCGGCGGATCCCAGCCGGCACTCTCCAGGGCGTCCGAGAAGCCCCACAACCCGTGGCCGAAGCCAACGTGGACAAGGGCATCGGGACCGGTGGCCCGGAGTTCGGCGACCACCGCCGCCTTGTCCGCTTCGACCTGCGGGATGGCCGCCGTGGCCACGACCTTCAATCCCGCTGCGGAATAAGCCTTCTCGGCGAACGTCAGATACTCCTTGCCGATGAGAGAGGCCTCATATGCGATGGCGATACGCGACCTTTCATCGCCGAGCATCACCGCGGCGAGCATGACGGGCTCCTCGGGCATCGACCCGTTGTTGAGCGCGAACGTCCACTCCCCGAGCGCCTCCTCCGATCCCGACAGGATGAGATTCGGGACCGTGGCGACCCGGTTGGCGTGCGCGGACAGCGGCACCGCGTTGTCGGAGACGTACGGGCCGAAAATCACCAGGCAGCCTTCGGCGACCAGCTCGTCGTAACCGCGTTCGACGGCGTGGTACGTGCCGTTGGGCAGGCCGATGACGTCGCGGCGTACCACCTCGATCGGCCGGTCGACGAGCCCGGCGGATACCGCTTCGTCAAATACCAGCCGTAGCGTGTCGAGCGTGTCGTCCTCGGTGCCGGACCTGGTCGGATAGTCGTTGAGCAGGCCGACTTTCAGCGGGGCGACCGATCCGTACGCGCGAACACCTTCGTCTGCCACATCCAGCAACATACAACATGCAGGTTGTCTGGCAACGCTAACCTACACCGTGAATGTTGCTACCATGCTCGGCATGGCCAAGCGTGGTGGCACGGACTCCGAACGACGTGCTCGCGGAGATCAAACCCGTCGCCATCTCATCGATGCCGGGCGCATCCTGTTCGTGCAGAAGGGCTACTTCAACACCAGCATCGGCGACTTGGTCGAGACCTCGGGCGTCGGCACCCGCGGCGCCTTCTATCACCACTTCAAAGACAAGGCCGAACTCTTCCGCGCGGTGTTCGAGGAGGTCGAGCGGGACCTCACATTGCGCTCGCTGTCCTCCCCGCCGCGCGGCGCAGACTCGTGGGAACGCCTCTGCGCCGGTCTTCACGGCTTCCTCGAGTCGGCGCTCGAACCCGAGGTGCAGCGCATCATGTTGGTTGACGGACCCGTCGTCTTGGGCTGGCGGACCCTGCGCGCGATCCAGGAGGACAACAGCATCGCGTTGATCAACGAGATGGTGCGCAATGCCATCGCCGAAGGCAGCATCGACGATCTGCCCGTTGCCGAGCTCACGCACATGCTCGTCGCATCGCTCGAGGAGGGCGCGCTCCTGGTGGCACACGCGAAAAGCCCCGGCCGAGCACGCGGTCGTGCGGCACGGATCCTCGACCGGCTTCTGCTCAGCTTCGCGACGGAACCGCGCAAGGTGGTCAGGCGGTAGTAATGATCAATTCGCGTCTCAGGGTGATCGCCTACCGTACGGAAATGAGCGTTTCCGTTTTTGATTATCCTTCTTCTACCGGACTGATAATGTTGCTTCGCCCTCGTCTCAAGGAGATCTGATGTCAGACGCGCCACCGCTGCGAGTCGCCGTAGTCGGAGCGTCCGCGGGTCTCGGCCGCTGCATCGGTATCGGGCTCGCGAAGGAGGGCGCCCGGGTCGCGTTCCTCGCGCGGCGTCGTGACCGCCTCGAGAACGCCGCCAAGGAGGCGGGCAGCGGTGCGGTAGCCGTCGCGTGTGACGTCACGGACGCGGACGCTTGCGAACGCGCGATGACAGCCGTCGTCGAAGAATTCGGCGGTCTCGACGCCCTGGTCTACACGACCGGCGTCGGCGTCCTCGCCCCGCTGACCGAGGTGACGGGTGAGCAATGGGCAAATCTGTTCGCCACCAACGTCACCGGCGCCTCACTCATCACCGCGGCGGCGGCACCTCACCTGGCCGCCAACGCGGGTTCGGCGGTGTACCTCTCGTCGCTCAGCGCTTCCTATTCCGCCCCATGGCCCCTGCTGGGTGCCTACGCCGTATCGAAGGCGGCGCTGGACAAATTGGTCGAGGCCTGGCGCATCGAACACCCGAACATCGGCTTCACCCGCCTGGCGGTCGGCGACTGCTTCGGCGGTGAGGGAGATTCCCAGACCGAGTTCAACAAGACCTGGGATCCGCAGGCGCTCGAGAACGCCATCCGGTTCTGGATGGACAACGGTTACATGCAGGGCGGTCTCGTCGAGGCCGATCACCTCGTTGACGTCGTGCACAACGTACTTCGTTGCGGTAACAGCAGTTTCATCCCCTATCTGACATTGGCTCCCAGACCATCGGGCGCCGTGGCCGAACTTCGACAGTGGTGAAGGACACCCGGTGACCCACGAATCACGCATGCTCATCGACGGCAAGCTCGTCGAATCCGAAACGGGCCAGCAGTTCGACAACATCAACCCCGCGACCGAGGAGGTTCTCGGGGGCACCGCCGACGGCACCCGTGCCGACATGGAACGGGCGGTGGCGGCCGCCCGCCACGCCTTCGACCACAGCGACTGGTCGCGAGACGGTGAAGCCAGGGCCGCAGGACTGCGTCAACTGCAGGCGGCGCTGGAGGCCGAACGCGAGGAGATCCGCGGAGAGCTCATCGCAGAGGCGGGCTGCCCACTGCTGAGCACCTTCGGACCGCAGCTCGACGTTCCGCTCAGAGAGGCCTTGAGTTGGCCGGCCGATATGATCGCCGAGTTCCCCTGGAAGCGAACGCTTCCCGACAAAGACGCCTTCGGCATGGGCACCCTCGCCGCACGTGAGGTCTGGAAGGAACCCGTCGGGGTGGTCGGCGTCGTCACGCCCTGGAACTTCCCAATCGAGATCATCCTCAACAAGATCGGGCCGATCCTGGCGATGGGCAACACGATGGTGCTCAAGCCCGCTCCCGATACGCCCTGGAACGCGACCCGTATCGGCCGGATCATCGCCGAGCAGACCGACATTCCGCCGGGAGTGATCAACATCGTCACCTCGTCGGACCATCTGGTCGGTGAAGTGCTCTCGACCTCTCCCCTCGTCGACATGGTGGCCTTCACCGGGTCGACGGCGACGGGGCGACGCATCATGAAGGCGGCCGCCGACACCGTCAAGCCCACATTCCTCGAACTCGGCGGCAAGTCGGTGTATCTGGTGCTCGACGACGACGGCGACATCAGCGCAACAGTGGGCGGCAGCGCGTTCATCTCCATGCACGCCGGGCAGGGCTGTGCCATGCCGACCCGCCTGCTGGTGCCCAACAGTCGCTACGCCGAGGCGGTCGAAATCGTCAAGGTCGCCATGGAGAAGAACAAGTACGGTGACCCCACCGACCCCTCGGTGCTGCAAGGCCCCCAGGTATCGAAACGCCAGCAGGACAGGGTGATGGGCTATATCGAGAAGGGCAAGCAGGAAGGGGCACGGGTCGTCACCGGCGGCAACATTCCGGCTCACCTCGAGAAGGGGTTCTTCGTCGAGCCAACTGTTTTCGCCGACGTCGACAACCGGATGACGATCGCCCAGGAGGAGATCTTCGGCCCGGTGCTGTCGGTCATCGGATTCGACGACGACGACGATGCGGTGCGCATCGCCAACGACTCCATCTACGGCTTGTCGGGCGTGGTGTTCGCCAACGACTTGGACCGTGCCAAGTCCGTAGCCAGCCGGATCCGCACCGGGACCCTCGGAATCAACGGCGGTCTCTGGTACGGCGCGGACGCCCCGTTCGGCGGTTACAAGCAATCCGGTGTCGGACGGCAGTGCGGCATCGAAGGCCTCGAAATCTTCACCGAAACCAAAACTGTCGGCTGGCCGAAGGAGTCGTAGATGAAGGCACGAGCGGCCGTGTTGCGCGGAGTGGGCATCGACTGGGAAGTCACCGACGTCGAGCTGGACCCGCCCCGCGCAGGCGAGGTTCTGGTCAAGATGGCGTACGCGGGGATCTGCCATTCCGACGAGCACTTCTACACCGGCGACAGCGTGCCGAGCCCGGAGATGGAAGAGCTGATGCGGGCGTCCGGCGTGCCGGTGCCCGAATGGTTCCCGATGCTCGGCGGCCACGAGGGATCGGGCGTCGTCGAAGAGGTCGGCCCCGAGGTGAAGACGCTCAAACCCGGTGACCACGTGGCGATCTCGTTCTTCCCCGCCTGTGGGACCTGCCGTTGGTGCGTGACCGGACACACCTATTTGTGCGACGTCGGCGCCGACATCTACAGCAAGGCGATGACCACCGACGGCACGTGCAGACGCCATGTCGGCGACGAAGACCTGATGGCGATGATGCAGGTCGGCACCTTCTCCGAGTACGTCGTGGCGTCCGAACGCTCGCTGGTGAAGGTCAACGACTGGATCCCGCTGGAGGCTGCGTCCCTCGTATCCTGCGGCGTCACAACGGGTTTCGGTTCTGGCTCCGTGGCGGCGGGAACCCAACCCGGTGACACCGTCGTGGTGGTGGGAGTGGGGGGCATCGGCATGAACGCCGTGCAGGGCGCGAGAGTCGCCGGCGCCAAGCACATCGTCGCCGTCGACCCGAACGAGTTCAAACGCGAGATCGCGCCCACCTTCGGGGCGACGCATACCGCCGTCGATGCCGGCGCGGCGCTGGAACTGGTCAAGGAGATCACCTGGGGTGTGATGGCCGACCGTGTCGTGCTGACACCGGGTGTGGTGCCGGTCGACCTCGTGATGGTGGCGCTGATGCTGCTGCGCAAGGGCGGCACCTGTGTGCTCACCGGCATGGCGAAGGTCAGCGACCTGATGGTTCCGCTGAGCCTGCCAGACATGGTGAGTTCGTGTAAGACCCTCAAAGGGGTCCTCTACGGCGAGATGAATCCCCGCGAAGCCATGCCCAGACTGCTGTCGATGTATGAGGCCGGCACTCTCAAGCTCGACGAATTGGTCACGCAGAAGTACAAGCTCGACGACATCAACGAGGCGATGAAGGATCTGCGATCCGGAAGCAACATCCGCGGCGTCATCGCTTTCTGAACGAGCGGTGCGGCGTCTTTTCAAGACAACGCCGGGCCAGTGCAGGGTAGAGTCGCTTTCATCAGGGGCTGAGCCCACGCCCTCCCAATGATGTGCCTGTCTGCAGGGGTGTGATGCTTTCCAGTTCCGACGTCGCTTTGCACGGTGACGACCCGAACGCGACCGCTCGTTTCGCGTCAATGCATCGTCAGCGCGGCTGACCGATGAGCAGCGACGGGAGCGTGAGAGCCGAGGCGCCCGACGAGGCAGCCGCCTGGCAGTCGGTTCCTCACCCCGTGGTGAAGGTCGACCGCTCGGGAGTCATTCAGGGATTGAGTGCGTCCGCGCGCGCCTTGCTGACCGACGCTGAGATCGGCACCAGGCTGGCGGACGCGACGCCGTGGCTGGCGCGCGCCCACGACCGCTTTCTAAGCGATCAGTCAGCCGACACCGGGAAAGCGTCGACCACCGGGAAGCTCAATGGGCGCGATTTCGAGGCACGCCCCGCGGCGCTGGCCGGCGGCGAGGTCGCGTGGTGGCTGGTCGAGGACGCCCACCGGTCGCTGTGGGACGTGCAGCAGGAGCTGGCCAGGGAACGGAAACGCGCGGCACTTCTCGATGACGTCTCGGCGGTGTTGATGGCGTCGCTGAACCTCGAGCGCTGTATGGAGGCGACGGCGCAGATGGCGGACCGCCATCTGGCGGACGCGGCGGTGGTCGTCGCGCCTGTCAGAGGTGCGCGGATGCCCGTGGTCTGCAGCGGACCCGATGGTGCCGCCGAACACCGCAGCGTGGATGCCGACCCGGCCGAGGTGTCGGGCCTGGGCGAGGCGCTTCGCGGGTTCCCGCCGGTGCCATCCCGCTGGATCGATCCCGCCTCGTTGCCGGACTGGTTGATTCCCTCGCATTTCGTCGGGCAGGTGGGGTCGGTCCTCATCACGCCGCTGCCCGGGCACGGCGTTCCCGCCGGCGCGCTGGTGCTGCTACGCCGCGACACGCACACGGTGTTCACCGAGAGTGAGGAACGATTCGCCCGGCTGTTCGCGACCCGTGCGGGTGCGGCGCTCTCCGCGGCGCGGCTGTATGCCGAACAGTCGGCGATCACACGCACCCTGATGCGCGACCTGATGCCGCCTCAATTGGGACCGAACGGGGATTTCGAGCTTGCCGGCGGCTACCGTGCGTCAGCCGACCATGAGTTTGTCGGTGGCGACTTCTATGACGTCCATCCCGCCGCGGACCCTAATGGCGAGACGCTTGTCGTCCTCGGTGACGTCTGCGGCAAGGGTCTGGAGGCCGCGGTACTCAGCGGCAAGATCCGCAACACGCTGCAAGCGCTGGCGCCGCTCGCCGACCAGCACGAAGCGGTGCTCAAGCTGCTCAACAGCGCGCTGTTGACCCCCGACAACAGCCGTTTCGCCACGATGGTGCTCGCCTCCGTCGCGCGCCGCGAGGGTCAGTTGCGGCTGCGGCTGACCTGTGCCGGGCACCCGCCCCCGCTGATCGTGCGCAACGACGGGACAGTGGAGCAGGCAGACACCCGCGGCATGTTGGTGGGCGCCCTGCCGCAGTTCAAAGCGAGGTCGACCGAGGTTTCGCTCGCGCCGGGTGAGACGTGCCTGCTCTACACAGACGGCCTGTCCGAGGCCCGCGGCGGCCCACTCGGTCAGGAGGCCTTCGGCGACGAGCGCCTGATCGGCGCGCTGGCGCAATGCGCAGAACTGCCCGCCGAGGCAGTTGTCGAGCGGATGATGATGCTCGCTTCGGAGTGGGTAACCGGCCGGGAACACGACGACATGGCCGTCGTGGCCATCACGGCGCCGCGCCGGACACATCTCAGCGCGGTCGACGGCCACACCGCAGGCAGGTACATAGCGTGAGCGGATCGGACATCGGCGCGGGAGTGACCGCGACCGAGCCCGCAGCGGTGCGCGAACGTCTGTGGCAAGCGGCGATCGACGCCGACGAGCAGGCCGCGGTCACCGCCGTCTTCGCCGCTGTGGACTCGGGCATGACGCCCGAGGACGCGCTGCTCGAGGTGATCGCGCCCGTCCAACGCAGGGTCGGCACGGAGTGGGCGGCCAACCGGATCACCGTTGCGCAGGAGCACGCGGCGACCGCGATCAACGATCGCGTCATCGCGGCTTTGTCGCAGCACCCGGCCGCCGGATCCCCCGACGAGGCCGGGCGCGTCACCGTGGCCTGCGTGGACGGCGAATGGCACGCGCTACCCGCGCGGCTGCTCGCCGAAGTTCTGCGTCTACGCGGCTGGCGGGTGGACTTCCTCGGTGCGCAGGTGCCGACGCCCCACCTGGTCGCGCACCTGCATCAGCACGCGCCCGACGCGGTCGCGCTGTCGTGCTCGATCCCGACCCGTCTACCCACAGCGCATGCCGCGATCAGTGCGTGCCAGGCCGCAGGCGTCTCCGTGCTCGTCGGCGGTGCGGCGTTCGGACCGGACGGCCGGTACGCGCAACTCTTGGGTGCCGACGCGTGGGCACCCGATGCCCGCGCCGCCGCGCAGTGCCTGCGCGCAGGCGTCGGCCGGCTTCGCCTCACCCCGAACCGGCCCGCCACGGACGAGCTGCCGCACCTGGCCGACCAGGAGTACTCGATGGTCAGCACGGCCAAACCGCAGCTGGTCAAGTTCACCGTCGCCGAGTTGGAAAACCGATTCCCCGCGATGCAGGACTACAGCGAAGCGCAACGCGACCACACCACCGAGGACATCGCCCACATCGTCGACTTCCTCGCGACCGCCCTGTACATCGACGACCCCGACCTGTTCACCGGCTTCATCGCGTGGACGGCCGAGGTGCTCAGTTCCCGCGACGTCCCGGCGACGTCGCTGATCCCCGCACTGGATCTGCTGTCCGCCCAGCTGCAAGACTTTCCACGAGCTCAGCGTCACCTGGCCGCTGCGCGTACCGCCCTGACCCCCGACACCACACCGACCGCATGAAACTCACCCTGAAGACCGACGTCACGATTCCGTCGGCACGCATCCACCTCGCCGGCGACCTCGACTACGGACATACCGCACCCCTTCTGGATGTCGTCTCCGAGCTGCTGTCCACCGACGCCGGCGTGAAAGAACTGCGCCTCGACTGCACCGAGCTGGGGTTCTTCGACTCCACGGGACTGTCGGCTCTGCTGGTGATCCATCGGGAGGCGGCACGCAGCGGTGCCGTGCTGCACCTCGACAACCGGCCGCCGCAGCTCGACCGCGTCCTGGAGATCACGGGCCTGGTCGACCATTTCACTTCGGGTGAGGCCACCGCACCCCCGCACCCTGATGAAATCGAGATCGGTTGACCGACATGACCGGACGCGTGGCCGCGCTGCAGCGCTACCCGGTGAAATCGATGCTCGGGGAAGTACGCGACCGGGTTCGGATCGGGCCCCTGGGCGTCGACGGCGACCGCCGGTACGCCCTCATCGACGAGGAGACCGGGCGCGTCGCCACCGCGAAGCACCCGAGGCGGTGGAGCACACTGCTGCAGTGCGCGTCGACCACCAGCGAGGACGGTAGCGTCACCGTCACCTTGCCCGACGGGCGCAGCGTGCCGGTCACCGAGGCTGCCGCTCCGCTGTCCGAACTACTCGGGCGCACAGTGCATATCGCCGACGAGCGGGCTGCCGGCGTGGTTCTCGAGCGGTCCGACCCACTGGAGGTGCTCGAACACGGCATCGACGCCGAGTTCGATCCGGTGCTGCTCGAACTCGGGCAGGGCGCACCCGGCGGCGCGTTCGTCGACCACTCCCCGGTGCATCTGATCACCACGGCCACGCTCGACGCGATCGGTGTAGGCATATCCGAGGCACTGCGGTACCGGCCCAACGTCGTCGTCGACGTCGGGTCTGAGCCCTTCGTCGAGAACGAATGGGTGGGAGCCGAGATCGAACTCGGCGAGGTCACGCTGCGCGTCACCCTCCCCACCCCGCGCTGCGCCGTTCCGACGCTCAAACACGGTGCGACCGAGCGACTCCCGGATGCGGTGCGCTACCTGCTGGAACACAATCGCGTCGAGGTCCCTGGCGGAGGGAAGCTCCCCTGCGCGGGGGTCTACGCCGAAGTTGTCGCCGTCGGCACCGTCAGCGCCGGCGACGAGGTGCGAGTACGCCCGCTGCAGCGGTGACCGCCTCGGTGACACGACCGACGATCGGGCTGTCCAGCTTCCAGCACTGCCAGAACAGCGGGACATCGAGATGCGCCCTCGCGATCCGCACGAACGATCCGTCGTCCAACTGCGGCCGGGCCAGCGCCTCGGGGAACATACCCCACCCCAAACCGGCTTCGACCGCGGCGCCGAAGCCCTCCGCGGTCGGCACGAAATGCTGTGGTCGGGAGATGTCGCGGTGAAACACCTTGCGCACCAACATGTCCTGAAGGGCATCGTCACGATTCCACGCCAGCGACGGCGCCCGACCGACCGCCGCCGCGGTAAAGCCGTCGGGCAGATACCGGTCGCGGTACTCCGGGCTGGCCACGGGGACATAGCGCATGACCCCCAGCGGTTGCACCCGGCACCCCGGCACCGGTGCGCGTTCGGTTGTCACCGCACCCATTACGACACCCTCGCGCAGCAGACGTGACGAGTGGTCCTGGTCCTCGATGCGGATGTCGAACAGCACATCGTCCAGGGCGGCGAACACCTCGGTGAACCACGTGGCCATCGAATCTGCATTGACCGCGATGGCGATTCGCGGAGCGGCGCCACCTCCGCCGCCCATCTCCGCGAGCGCCTCGGCCTCCAACAACGCCGTCTGCGTCGCCAGACGTATCAGCGGGATACCGGCTGCGGTTGCGGTGCAGGGCTTTTCGCGCACAACCAGCACCTGTCCGATCCGCTGTTCGAGCGCCTTGATGCGCTGGCTGACCGCCGACGGCGTGACGTGCAGCCGCGCCGCCGCCGCGTCGAACGAACCGTGCTCGATCACCGCGGCGAACGCCGCCAACTGCGCAGCATCGACGGTCACATTAGCAATGCTAATTCATATGCAGAATATTTAGCTGTACTGATGCTCGCCACGCTCCTAACGTCGGGGCGTGACGTCTCCGCTGCTGGTGGGTTTCCTGGCCTCGTTCGCCCTGATCGCCGCGATCGGCGCGCAAAACGCGTTCGTGCTCCGCCAGGGGGTTCGGCGTGAGCACGTGCTGGCGGTCGCCGCGGTGTGCACCGTGTCCGACGTCGTGCTGATCGCCGCGGGCATCGCCGGATTCGGGCTGGTGATCGCCGCACACCCCGGTGCAGTGGAGGTGGCCAGATACGGCGGGGCGGCGTTCCTCGTCGGCTACGGGGTCCTCGCGGCGCGACGCGCCCTGCGGCCCTCTGCGCTGACCCCCTCCGAGGAGGGGTCGGCGCGCCTGCTCGAGGTACTCCTCACCTGCCTCGCGCTGACCTGGTTGAATCCGCACGTCTATCTCGACACCGTGGTGCTGCTCGGCGCGCTGGCCAACGAACACCGCGACGGACGCTGGCTGTTCGGTGTCGGCGCGGTCACCGCCAGTGCGGTCTGGTTCTTCAGCCTCGGTTTGGGGGCGCGCAAGCTCGCCCGGTGGTTCGCCACACCGACGACGTGGCGCGTCCTCGACGGGGTGATCGCGGCCGCGATGGTCGGACTCGGGCTGTCGTTGGCCTTCGCCTGACGCAATCGGGTGATGCCGACCCCACCCAAGCGGGTATGAAGAGGTGGTGACCATGCCTCCCAGCTCCCGCAAGGCCGTATTCATCACCGGCGCCGCCGCCGGCATCGGCCGCGCCACCGCGCTCACGTTCGCCCGCAATGGATTCGTCGTGGGCGGATACGACATCGACGAAGTCGGGCTCAAGTCGCTGGCCGACGACATCGACCGGTTGGGCGGCGTCGCACACACGGGTCACCTCGACGTCACCGACCCCGACGAGATGGCCACGCGGGTGGGCGAATTCGCCGCGGCCGCAGGCGATCGGCTCGACGTGATGATCAACAACGCCGGGATCCTGCGGGCCGGACGTTTCGAGGAGATGGACATCGCCGGCCACCACAAGGAGATCGACATCAACGCCAAGGGTGTCGTCAACGGTCTGTACGCCGCGTTTCCCTACCTGCGCAAGACCCCGAACTCGGTCGTCGTGAATCTGTCGTCCGCGTCGGCGATCTACGGTCAGGCCGAGCTGGCCAACTACAGCGCCACGAAGTTCTTCGTCCGCGGGATCACCGAGGCGCTCGACATCGAGTGGAACCGCTACGGCATCCGCGTCATCGCGATGTGGCCGCTGTACGTGCAGACCGCGATGACCCACGACGTCAAAACCGGCACGACGGAATCCCTCGGCATCCGGCTGACGGCGCAGGACATCGCCGATGCGATCGTGGAGGCCGTCGAACCGTCGCGGCTTCGGCGCACCATCCACCAGGTGCACTTCCCAGTCGGAACGCAGACCAAGGTGATGACATTGGCGTCGCGGTTCTCGCCGGGCTGGCTGACCCGTTACGCCAACAAGAAGTTGTCGCGCTCCTGATGTTTCGGATGACGGTCGAGGACGTCTTCACGATCCGCAACCGCGGCGTGGTCGCGACCGGCCGGGTCGAGGCGGGCACCCTGCGTGTCGGTGACACCGTGCACATCAACGGAGGGCCCGGCATCACCGTCGCCGCCATCGAGCAGTTTCGCAAGCAGCGCGACGAGGTCAGCGCCGGCGAGAACGTCGGCGTGCTGTTCAAGGACATCGAGCGGACGCAGATCAACCGCGGCGACGTGCTCACCGCGTCCGGCGAGGCGCCGCCGATCGAATCGACCACCATCATCTGCTGAGGTTCGATTCGCGCTGATCGCAACGGATGCCTGCGCGCGTCGCCCGACGTACGGTCCGCGCATGAATGAGGACTGGCTCGCCGTCATTGTCGGCCTTTCGCTGCTCGCGCTCGTCCTGGTGGGTGCGATCCCGGGAAGCGTGATCCCGTGACCGAGCAGACGACCGCAACGACGAGGCCGCAGACTTCGGGCGTCGGTTACGCCGTCGCCGGGGTCCTCGTGGTACTCGGACTGGGCGCCGTCACGCGTTACCTGGAAGCGCAGGTGCCGCAGTGGGCCGATGGCACCGCGTTCGAGAGAGTCGCGAAATCCATCGAATTCCCGGTGTACGCCATCGCTTTGGGACTACTGGGCAACTTCGTGCTGTCACGCCTGGCCCTGCGCGACGCGCTGGCGCGCGGCTTTCGCACCGAGTTCTTCATCAAGACCGGCCTGGTGCTGCTCGGCGCGTCGATCAACCTCAAGGTGCTCGTCACCGCGGCGGGCCCGGCGATCATCCAGGCGCTGCTGCTGATCTCGATCGTGTTCGGCTTCACCTGGTGGCTGGGCGGAGTGCTGCGCCTGGAGGACAAACTGCGCGCACTGCTCGCGTCGGCGGTGTCGATCTGCGGGGTGAGCGCAGCCATCGCTGCGGCCGGCGCCGTGCAGGCCAAGCGCGAGCAACTCGCCTATGCGGCGTCCCTGGTGATCGCGTTCGCTCTGCCCTCGATCTTCCTGTTGCCTTGGCTGGCAGACGTTTTCAACCTCTCCGACGCGGTGGCCGGTGCCTGGATCGGCGGCAACATCGACACCACCGCCGCCGTCGCCGCAGCCGGCGCCATCGCCGGCGAGGACGCGCTGCAGATCGCGACGATCGTCAAGACCACGCAGAACGCGCTGATCGGGGTGGTCGCGATCGCGCTGACCGCCTACTTCGCGCTGAAGGTCGAACGGCGATCGGCGGCAGAGGCCCGGCCGTCGCTCGGGCAATTCTGGGAACGCTTTCCGAAGTTCGTGCTCGGATTCATCGCCGCGTCGATCGTCGGCACCCTGTATCTGGCATGGGGCGGGGACAAATCGGCGATCAGCACCGTCAACGATCTGAGGACGTGGTTTCTGATCTTCGCGTTCGTCGCGATCGGCCTGGAGTTCTCGCTCAAGGGACTCAGGGAGGCCGGATGGCGCCCGATCGCGTTGTTCGCGTCGGCGACCGTGGTGAACATCGTCGTGGCCCTCGGACTGGCCGTCGTGTTGTTCGGGAACTTCCAAGTCCGTTAGCTACGCTCGCCGGGTGGCCAAGGGGCTGACTCGGCGAGGGTTCCTGACGGCGAGCGCGGGCGCGGCGCTCGCCACCGCGGGATTCGCGGCCGGATGCGGTTCGGACAAGCCGGGCACCGTGGCCAAGGACGGCTCGGTCACCGTCAAGCACGCCTTCGGCGAGACCAAGATCCCGGCACCGCCCACGCGGGTGGTCAGCGCCGGACTGACCGGGCAGGACGACCTTCTCGCGCTCGGCGTCGTACCGGTGGCAGTGACCGAATGGTTCGGCGGTGAACCGTTCGCAGTGTGGCCCTGGGCGCGACCGAAACTCGGCTCCGCGCAACCAGCCGTGCTCAGCCTCGCCGAGGGCGTCCAAGTGGACCAGATTGCCGCGCTCAACCCCGACCTCATCGTCGCCACCAACGCCGGACTCGACTCGGACACCTACTCGAGGCTGTCGGAGATCGCGCCGACCGTCGCGCAATCGGGCGCCGACGCGTTTTTCGAGCCGTGGAAACAACAGGCCACCACCATCGGGCAGGCGGTGTTCAAACACGATGAGATGCAAGCCCTGATCGTGACCGTCGGCGATCGGTTCATCGCGGTCGCCGAAAGCAATCCCGGTTTCGCGGGCAGGACGGCGGCGCTGCTGCACGGTCATCTGTCCGGCGGTGAACCCCGGGCGCTCGCACCCGCATGGCGCGCCGAGTTCCTCACCGCGATGGGCCTGAACGTCACCGACGGACTCGACGCCGACGTGCTGATCTGGGCCACCGAGTCCGACGAGGAACAGGCAGCGCTGCTGGCCGACCCGAAGATCGCCGAGCGGGGCCCGGCGAACATCTTCACCGGCAAGGAACTCGCCGGCGCGATCGCGTTCGCCTCACCGCTGTCCTATCCCCTGGTGGCCGATCAACTGCCGCCGCGCATCGCCCAAGCGCTGGCCTGAGAAGATTGCGCGGTGACCGCCGACACCGAGGCCAAACACCGCGGGTTCGCGACCACGGGATCGGCCTACTATCCGACGCTGGTCGCGGTCTTCACCGGCCTGGTGCTGATCTCCAATGTCGCGGCGACCAAGGGCGTCGCCTTCGGCCCGATCATCGGGGACTGGTCGCTGATCACCGACGGTGGATTCGTCGTCTTTCCGCTGACCTACGTGATCGGCGACGTGTTGTCGGAGGTGTACGGGTTCAGGGCCACCCGGCGCGCGATCTACATCGCGTTCGTGATGGAGGCGCTGGCGGCGTTCACGTTCTGGCTCACCGCCGTGTTGCCGCCCGCCGACTTCTACACCAACCAGGCGGCGTTCGAGGCCGTGATGAAACCGTTCACCTTGTTGGTGATCGCGGGGCTGGCCGGGTTCCTGGTCGGGCAGACGCTCAACGCGTGGGTCGTGGTGAAGATCAAGGCCCGGGTGGGCGAGAAGCACCTGTGGGCCCGGTTGATCGGGTCGACGGTCGTCGGCGAGTTCGCCGACACCCTGGTGTTCTGCAGCATCGCCGCGGCTGCCATCGGGATCAACACATGGCGCGACTTCGCCGTCTACGTGGCGCTGGGGTGGGTCTACAAGACCGGGGTGGAAGTGGTCGTGCTGCCCGTGACGTACCGGGTGATCGCCTTCATCAAGCGTCGCGAGCCGACGTATCGGCCCGCCGCTTGAGGCATCGCTAAAACTCCTCTGGCAAGGCTCATAGAGCAGGGGTATTGCAAGCTACTCGCGGGTAATTTCTCAGGTATGACCGTGACAGCCGAAATGGAACGTGGCATGCGAGGCGCCGGCGCCGTTCCGATCCGCGACTACGGGGACCGGGCGCTGTTGCTCGAGTTCGACAGCACCGCCGAGGTGTTGGCGTGGACCGATGCGATCCGACGGGCCGACCTGCCCGGTGTCCTCGACATCGTGCCGGCCGCGCGCACCGTGTTGGTCAAACTCGAGGGCCCCCGGTACCAGGCGCCGACGCGTCAGCGTCTCGGCGGCTTACGCATCGACGCCGATCCGGAGGCGGAGTTGACACCGCCGGCCGACGGCCGTGCCGACGTCACCATCGACGTCGTCCACGACGGGCCCGATCTCGACGAGGTGGCCCGGCTCACGGGGCTGAGCCGCGACGACGTCATCGCCGCACACACCGGCAGCCTGTGGCGGGTCGGGTTCGGCGGGTTCGCTCCCGGTTTCGCCTATCTCGTCGGCGGTGACCGCCGACTCGAGGTGCCGCGGCGCTCCGAGCCGAGGACCAAAGTGCCCGCCGGCGCCGTTGGGCTGGCGGGCGAGTTCAGCGGCGTCTACCCGCGTGAGTCCCCCGGCGGCTGGCAGTTGATCGGCCGCACCTCGAAAGATCAAGCGGTGCTGTGGGACATCAACAGGGACAACCCGGCGCTGCTGACGTCGGGCATGTGGGTGCAGTTCCGGGCGGTCCCGTCATGACGACGACGCTGGAGATTCTGCGCTCGGGCCCGTTGGCTCTGGTCGAGGACCTGGGTCGTCCCGGGTTGGCGCACATGGGGGTGGGCCGCTCCGGGGCCGCCGACCGCCGCTCGCACACACTGGCCAACCGCCTGGTGGCCAACCCCGGCGATCGGGCCACCATCGAGGTGACGTTCGGCGGGCTGGCGGCGCGGGTACGCGGTGGCGATATCGCGATCGCGGTCACCGGCGCCGACACCGATCCGTCGGTCGACGGAGTGTTGTTCGGCACCAACAGCATTCACTATGCCCGTGACGGCGAGGTGATCTCGCTCGGCGCCCCGCGCTCCGGTCTTCGGACATATCTGGCGGTGCGCGGCGGCATCGACGTCGAGCCGGTGCTGGGCTCGCGGTCGTATGACGTGATGTCGGCGATCGGCCCGCAACCGCTGCGGGCGGGTGATGTGCTGCCCGTCGGCGAACACACCGAGGACTTCCCCGAACTCGACCAGGCTCCGGTCGCGGCCATCGAGGACGACGTGCTCGAGTTGACCGTGGTGCCCGGCCCGCGCGACGACTGGTTCGTCGACCCGGATGTGTTGATCCGCACGAACTGGCAGGCGACCAACAAGAGCGACCGTGTCGGCATGCGGTTGGTCGGCAGGCCGCTCGAGTACCGCTGGCCGGACCGGCAACTGTCGAGCGAGGGCGCCACACGAGGCGCAATTCAGGTGCCGCCGAACGGTTTTCCCGTCATTCTCGGACCGGATCACCCGGTCACGGGCGGGTACCCGGTGATCGGTGTGGTCGCCGACGAGGACATTGACAAGGTCGCTCAGGTGCGTCCCGGGCAAACCGTGCGGATGCATTGGTCGCAGCCGCGCCGACCGTTCGGGGACCGTTAGTCACACGACGCTGGTAGAAAAGCAGTGTGCATGTTCAGGATCCACTGACTTCCGTCGTGCGCATCCACAGCGCACGGCTGATCCATACCTCCGACCTCGACCCGGAGACCCGCGCGGACGCCAAGCGCATGGTCATCGGCGCCTTTGAAGGCGAGTTCACCGAAGTCGACTGGGAGCACTCGCTCGGCGGCATGCACGCGATGATCTTCGACCACGGCGCGCTGATCGCGCACGCGGCGGTGGTGCAACGCCGGCTGCTGTACCGCAACACCGCGCTGCGGTGTGGATACGTCGAAGCGGTCGCGGTGCGCGAGGACTGGCGCGGGCAGGGCCTGGCCCGCGCG
This sequence comes from Mycolicibacterium novocastrense, assembly GCF_001499835.1. Taxonomy (NCBI): domain Bacteria; kingdom Bacillati; phylum Actinomycetota; class Actinomycetes; order Mycobacteriales; family Mycobacteriaceae; genus Mycobacterium; species Mycolicibacterium novocastrense. The sequence goes on along the minus strand of NZ_LQIH01000012.1, from coordinate 266,633 downwards.
GTGATGGACGCCGCCGAGCAGGTGATCCGCGGGGCGTATCAGCTCGGAGCCCTCAGCGCGAGCGACGCCGGCAGGCCGATCTACACGGCCCGCGGTTGGCTGCCGTGGCAGGGGCCCACGTCGGTGTTGGCGCCGGCCGGGTTGACCCGCACTCCCGACGACGACAACGCGCTGTTCGTGCTGCCCGTCAGTGTCGAGCTCGACACCACCGCCGAGATCACGTGCGACTGGCGCGACGGCGACGTCTGGTGAGACTCACACCCGTGCCGCGTGTCAGGTGAGGGGAAGTTCACGGCGGGGTCATCGCCCGGCATGTTGATGCAATAACGCCTCGTTAACGTCCGATTTCATGGAGGGCTGCAGGCTGCGGGCGGTGCCGACACGCTTCGGAAATGACCAAGTAATCGCTTGGAAACATGCGCTGCCTACACAGGTTCCATGACTGAGCCGGACTGGGCGCCGCTGACCGGATTCCGGGTGGCCGTGACGTCCGCTCGGCGCGCCGACGAGCTGAGCGCGCTGCTACGCCGCCGCGGGGCGACGGTGACCAGCGCGGCCGCGATCGAGATGGTGCCGTTGCCCGACGACGACGAACTGCGCACCCACACCGAAAGCCTGATCGCTGTACCGCCCGACATCGTGATCGCCACCACGGGCATCGGGTTCCGCGGCTGGATCGCCGCGGCCGACGGCTGGGGGCTGGCGAACGACCTGACCGCGGCGCTCGCGAAGGCGCGCGTCGTGTCGCGCGGACCCAAGGCGACCGGTGCGCTGCGCGCCGCCGGGCTACCCGAGGAGTGGTCCCCGGACTCGGAGTCGTCACGCGAACTGCTGCACTACCTCGTCGAGGGCGGTATCACCGGGCAACGGGTCGCGGTGCAGTTGCACGGAGCCACCGAGGACTGGGACCCGTTTCCCGAGTTCCTCGACGAGTTGCGTGCGGCCGGTGCCGAGGTCGTTCCGATCCGGGTCTACCGGTGGCACCCGGCCCCGCACAACGGCGACTTCGACCAACTGGTGGCCGGCATCGCCGACGAGAAGTTCGACGCGGTCAGCTTCACCTCTGCGCCCGCTGTCGCGTCGGTGCTCCTGCGGGCCAAAGAGATGGACCTGGAGAACCGGGTGATCGCCGCCTTCCGCGGTGACGTGCACGCCATGTGCGTCGGCCCCGTCACCGCCCGGCCCCTGGTCCGACTGGGCGTGCCGACATCGGCGCCGGAGCGAATGCGGTTGGGCGCGTTGGTCCGTCACATCACCGATGAACTTCCGCTGTTGTGTTCGCGCACCGTTCGGGTGGCCGGGCACCTGCTCGAGATACGCGGCACCTGTGTCCTGGTCGACGGCGCCGTCAAGCCGGTGTCGCCGGCAGGCATGGCGACGATTCGCGCGCTGGCCCACCGCCCGGGAGCGGTGGTGTCGCGCGCCGACCTGCTGCGGGCTCTGCCCGGCACCGGTACAGACACCCACGCCGTTGAAACAGCCGTGTTGCGACTGCGAACGGCGTTGGGCGACAAGAACATCGTGTCGACCGTGGTCAAGCGGGGTTACCGCCTGGCGGTCGAGGACGGTTTGGCGTACGCACCATGAGCTATCTACTGGTGGCGCACGGCACCCGCAAACGAAGCGGTGTCGCGCTGATCGGAAACCTCTCCGACCGGGTGTCCACGGCGCTCGGCGCCGCAGTCCACGTCGCGTTCGTCGACGTTCTCGGCCCGACACCGAGTGAAGTGCTGCAGACGCTGACCGATCGGACGATCCTGGTGCCGGCGTTCCTGGCGCGCGGCTACCACGTCAACGTCGACATCCCCGCGCACGTCGCGGCCAGCGGACACCCCGGCGTGACCGTGGCCGAGGCGCTCGGACCCAGCCCGGCGCTGACGCGTGTACTCATGGACCGCTTGATCGAATGCGGTTGGCGGCCCGGTGATTCGGTGGTGCTGGCGGCGGCGGGTACATCGGATGCCGGTGCGTTGTCGGACTTGCGGCAGATGTCCGCGTTGTTGTCGGCGGTGCTCGGCGATCGGGTCGAGCTCGCGTATGCCGCCACCGGCGAACCACGCGTCGCCGACGCAGTGGCGCGGCTACGCCGTGCGGGTGCGCGCAGGGTGGTGGTGGCCTCGTACCTGTTGGCCGAGGGACTGTTTCAGGACAGACTGCGCGACAGCGGGGCGGATGCGGTCGCCGATCCGCTCGGCACCCATCCGGCGATGGTGCGGTTGATCGCCAACCGGTTCCGCCGGGCCCGCGTTCCGCTGGCGGCCTGAGGGGTTTGCCCGCGAATGAGGAGGAGGCGTCAGCCGCGGACTTCGACCTGCCCGTCGGCGGTGAGGCGCGTCGGGTAGACCGGCAGCGAGACCTCGGGATCGTCGAGACACACACCGTCGTCGAGCGCGAAGGCCTGCTTCTTGATCGGCGACTGCACGGTCGGGCGGCCGCCCCGATCGCCGACGATGCCGCGCGACATCACCGCGGCCCCGGAGAACGGGTCGATGTTGCTTATCGCGTGCAGCGATCCGTCATCCAGACGGAACAGCGCCGCCTGACTGCCGTCGGCCAGTAACACGCCGACACCGCGGTTCGGAATCAGGAAGTCGTAATGGCAGGCCGTGGTCCAAACCTGAACCTCGTTGAGAATTGTCATTGTTGCGGCACCTTCGGCATTCCGATGGGAACGGGAACCTTGCGGCCGGACCGCTCGGTGAACTCGACAGTGGGATCGGCGACGTCGGGGGCGTTGACGAACGACACGAAGCGCGACAGTTTGTCCGGATCCTCGAGCACGCCCTTCCATTCGCATGCGTACCCCTCGACGTGGCGGGCCATCGCGGCTTCGAATTCGGCGGCCAGCCCCAGGGTGTCGTTGCAGACGACGTCGCGGAGATGGTCCAGGCCACCGTCCATGGCCTCCAGCCACGGCGCGGTGCGCTGTAACCGGTCGGCGGTGCGGATGTAGAACATCAGGAACCGGTCGATGTAGCGGATCAGCGTCTCGTCGTCGAGATCGCCGGCCAGCAGTTGCGCGTGCCGGGGCGACATCCCGCCGTTGCCGCAGACGTAGAGATTCCAGCCCTGTTCGGTCGCGATGACGCCGACGTCCTTGCTCTGGGCCTCCGCACATTCGCGCGCACAGCCCGATACCGCCATCTTGATCTTGTGTGGGGCGCGCAGACCGCGATAGCGCTTCTCGATCTCGACGGCCATGTCGACGGAGTCCTGTTGCCCGTAGCGGCACCATGTGCTGCCGACACAGCTCTTGACGGTGCGCAAGGACTTACCGTAGGCGTGCCCGGATTCCATGCCGCCGTCGACGAGGCGGCGCCAGATCTGCGGAAGCTGGTCGACGCGGGCGCCGAACATGTCGATACGCTGACCGCCGGTGATCTTGGTGTACAGGCCGAAGTCCCTTGCGATCTCGCCGATCAGGATCAGCTGCTCGGGTGTGATCTCACCGCCCGGTGACCGCGGGACGACCGAATAGCTGCCGTTCTTCTGGATGTTGGCCAGGAAGTGGTCGTTGGAGTCCTGCAGTGAGGCCTGCTCCCCGTCGAGGATGTGGTCGCTGCTCGTCGAGGCGAGGATCGAGGCCACCACCGGTTTGCAGATGTCGCAACCCTTTCCGGTGCCGAAGCGTTCGATCAAACCGGAGAAGGTGCGGATCTCGGTGGCGCTGATGATCTCGAACAACTCGGCGCGTGACTGGGAGAAGTGCTCACACAGCGCCTTGGACTGTTCGACACCCTCGGCCTCCAGCAGCTGCTTGAGCAGCGGCACACACGAACCGCACGACGTACCAGCGAGTGTGCATTTCTTCAGGCCGGGCACATCGGTGCAACCACCGCCGATCGCTTCCTTCAGATCACCCTTGGTGACGTTGTTGCACGAGCAGATCTGCGCGATGTCGGGGAGCGCCCCGACTCCCAATCCCGCCGCCCCGCCCTCGGAAGCGGGCGCGATCAGCGACAGTGGGTCACCGGGCAGTTCGCTGGCGACCATCGGACGCAGCACCCCGTAGGCCGACGCGTCGCCGACCAGGATTCCGCCCAACAGCGTCCTGGCGTCATCGGAGAGCACCAGCTTCGCGTAGGTCTGCTTGACCGGGTCGTTGACCACGACGTTCAGGCAGTTGGGCGTGCGGCCCTGGGCGTCGCCGAAGCTGGCCACGTCGACGCCGAGCAGCTTGAGCTTGGTCGACATGTCGGCTTCCGGGAACTCGGCGGCACCACCCAGCAGACGATCGGCCACCACCTCCGCGCTGGTGTAGCCGGGGCCGACCAGCCCGTAGCAGCGGCCCTCGATCGCGGCGACCTCACCGATGGCGTAGATGTCGGGATCGCTTGTGACGCAAGACAGATCGGTCAGCACACCGCCGCGTTGAGCGATGTCGAGGCCGGCCTCGCGGGCGAGTTCATCGCGCGGGCGCACGCCGGCGGCGAACACGATCAGGCCGGTGTCGATATGGCTACCGTCGTTCAGGGACAACCGCACTGAGTCGTCTTGATCGGATTTGCGCAGCGGCCGGTTGCGCTGTGCCGGTGCGATGCTCTCGGTGCCGACACCGGTGTGCACCTCGATGCCCAGGCCCTTGACCATCCGGCTCAGCAGCGCGCCGCCCGCCTCGTCGAGTTGCGCGGCCATCAGGTGCGGCGCCATTTCGACGACGTGGGTCTTCAACCCGAACGCCCGCAGCGCATTCGCCGCCTCCAGCCCGAGCAGACCGCCGCCGATCACGACGCCGACCGGCGTCTTGGAGCCCAGCGCCGTGTCGGCGCCGGCCCGGATCGCGTCGAGGTCGTCGAGGGTGCGGTAGACGTGACAGGCCGGTAGGTCGCGGCCCGGTACCGGCGGAACAAACGCATAGGATCCGGTCGCCAGCACCAGGGCGTCGTAGGGCACCTGCGCTCCGTCGGCGGTCGTCACCACCTTCGCCGTTCGATCGATCGCCGTCACCCGCGTGCCCAGTCGCAACTCGACCAGGTCGTCACCGGGATAGCCGTTACCCGCGAGCGCCAGTCGGCCGCGGTCCCAGTGTTCGGTGTATCCGGTGAGCCCGACCCTGTCGTATGCGGCGTCGGCCTCCTCGGCGAGGATCGTCACCCGCCATTGGCCGTCCCCGTCGCGGGAGCGCAGCGCCTCGACGAATCGGTGACCGACCATGCCGTGGCCGACCACCACCACGTTTCTCGTTGACTGCATGCCGCCGACGCTAAGCAGCCGATATTGCCGCAATGTCGCCTCGTGTGAAGCCGCGATCACGGTGTGCTCACATTCTCCGGCGTCCGATGTGAGACCGGTGCGATGGGTTCGCTGCCAGCGAACGCCCACTTGGAACATGAGCGTAGGTGACTCAAGTTCTATGGGATGAGTGACCGGCACGGTGCCGGTCCCGCAGCGAGGAGGACAGACATGAGCACGTTGGCATTACGGACTCGTCCCGCCTGGGATCTGGACCGGTGGGTACGCGACTTCTTCGGCCCCGCGACGGCCGAGGGCTGGGCCACGGGGGCGTTCACCCCCGCCGCGGAGATCGTCAGGGACGGCGACGACGCGCTCGTCCGCGTCGAGCTTCCCGGCCTCGACGTCGAGAAGGACGTGAACGTCGAGGTCGACCGCGGCTACCTCGTCATCCACGGCGAACGGCGCGACGAGCGATCCGAAGACAGAGACGGCCGCACGCTGCGCGAAGTGCGTTACGGGTCGTTCCGCCGATCGTTCAAGCTTCCCGAGCACGTCACCGGCCAGGACATCAAGGCCGAATACGACGCCGGTGTGCTGACGGTGCGGATCACCGACGCCCACAAGGGCCGCGAGACGCAGCGGATCGCGATCGAAAGCAAGTAAGCACTCCGACACCGCGGCCGGTGGAACCCGAGAGGTTCCACCGGCTTCGTCGTCTCAGCGTTCGGTCGTCGTGACGGCTGGAGAAGTGTCCGTCGGCGGCGGCTCCGGGGCCCGGACTTCCGTCGTCTCCACACTCGGCATGGTGTAGCTGGGTGTGGTCGTCGTTGTGGTGGTGTACGTCAGCGGAATCGACGTGGCGGCCGGCGGCGGCACGGAGGCAGGCACCCTCGCGGCGTCCGAGGTACGAATCACCGCGTAGATCAGAATCGCCACCAGCACGGCCGCGACCACGCCGGCGGCCAGCACCAGCGACTGGTCGTCCTGCCAGTTCAGATCGTCGTCGGGCATGTTCTCCGGTCCTTAGTTCAGCGCCGTGCTAAACCCAGCGCTGCAACATCTCCTTGGCCGGCGCCGACAGCGCGCGCTGCAGGAACGGCCCGAAGCTGACTCTCGCCACGCCGAGCGGCCCGAACGACGCGGGGTCGTCCTGGTCGGGCAGCCCGATCGCGTTCACCGGCAGAGGTAATTCGGATGTCAAGCGCCGCAACGTATCCGGATCGTGACGGCCAACGGGGTAGAGCACGTCGGCTCCGGCGGCCGCGGCTTCGGCCAACCGGGCGATCGCACGGTCGACGCGGTCGGACTCGTCGCCGTCCTGGCGCAGGAACAGATCCGTGCGGGCGTTGATCACCACGTGCACGCCGGTCGCATCGGCCGCCTCACGCAGCGCGCCGACAAGCTGCGCATGCTCGGTCGCCGAGCGCAACCGGCCGCCCTCGCTGTGCACGGTGTCTTCGATGTTGAACCCGACGCCGCCGGCCTCCAACAGCCCCTCGATGAGCCGCGCGGGCGTCTGGGCGTAGCCGGACTCGAGGTCGACTGAGACCGGGACGTCGACCGCCGCGGTGATCTGCTTGACGCGGGCGATCACGTCATCGAACGACATGCCCTCCTGGTCGGGTTTGCCGACGGAATCGGCCAGCGGGTGGCTGCCGACGGTGAGCGCAGCAAATCCCGCGTCGACCGCGAGCCGTGCCGACCAGGCGTCCCAGACGGTCGGCAGGATCACCGGGTTTCCCGGTACGTGCAAGGCCAGCAGGGCGTCTGCCCGTTCTTTGAGGACCTGGTCGGGCATCGGGCCGTCTCCTTCGATTTGACGTGATCTGTCTCACGGTGCACTGCATGATGTAGCTAGCATCGGGTGTCGTACTGTGATGCCTGACACCCTTCAGCCCAAGGAGGTCAATTGTCCAGCACTACCGAACTTGCCGAGCTGCACGAGCTAATCGGAAGCCTGCGGCGGTGCGTGACATCGTTGGCGTCGAGATACGGGGACACCCCGGCGACGCGTCGCATCGTCAACGACGCCGAACGCATCCTCAACGACATCGACCGTCTCGACATTGACGCCGAAGAGCTGGAGCTGGCCCGAGGCGTGGTGCACCACCACGCCGGAGACCGCATCCCGATCCCGGACACTCAGTACGACACCGATTTCTGGCGCGGCGTCGACGACGAAGGGCTCGGCGGCGTCCGCTGACGCGGACCGCCGAGCACCGGGACAACTCAACACCGAAAGGCAACAGTGAGCGCACCCACCGCCGACCGCAAGGCGACCGGCGTCTTTTCGCCGAGCCGTGCCGAGATCCCGCAACGCACCCTGCGCACCGACCGGTGGTGGCAGTCACCGCTGATCGTGAACCTGGGCTTCGCGGCCTTCCTGATCTATGCCACGGTGCGGGCGTTCATGCAGAAGTGGTACTACGTCGCCGACTACCACTATCTGACGCCGTTCTACTCGCCGTGTCTGGCGAAGTGGAACGCCGCCGAGCAGTCCGGGTGTATCCCGGAGTCCAGCCACTTCGGCCAGTTCCTGCCCGACGTGTGGTGGCTGCCGTATGCGGCGGTGTCGCTGCCGTTCCTGTTGCTGTTCCGGTTGACCTGCTACTACTACCGCGGCGCCTACTACCGCTCGGTGTGGCAGTCGCCGACGGCTTGTGCGGTGCCCGAGCCCCGGGCGCACTACACGGGTGAGACGCGGCTGCCGCTGGTCATCCAGAACACGCACCGCTACTTCTTCTATATCGCCGTGGTCATCTCGCTCATCAACACCTACGACGCGATCGCGGCGTTCCGTTCGCCCGACGGTTTCGGATTGGGGTTGGGCAACGTCATCCTCGTCACGAACGTGGTGCTGCTGTGGACCTACACGCTGTCGTGCCACTCCTGCCGTCACGTCGTCGGCGGCCGCCTCAAGCACTTCTCCAAACACCCTGTCCGGTACTGGATGTGGAGCCAGGTCAGCAGGATGAACACCAGGCACAAGACCTACGCCTGGATCACGCTCGGCACGCTGATGCTGACCGACTTCTACATCATGCTGGTGGCCAGCGGGGCCATCTCTGACCTGAGATTTATTGGCTGACAGCCTTTTCCAAACGGTAGTGAGGTTTATTTGATGGCGGAATCTGATGCTCTTCGCGCAAGCGGCTCATCGGAGTCTGATGCTCTTCGCGCAAGCGGCTCATCGGAGTCTGATGCTCTTCGCGCAAGCGGCTCATCGGAGATCGAACGGCACTCCTACGACGTCGTCGTCATCGGCGCCGGCGGCGCGGGTTTACGCGCGGTCATCGAGGCACGCGAACGCGGCCTGAAGGTCGCGGTGATTACGAAGTCGTTGTTCGGCAAGGCCCATACGGTGATGGCCGAGGGCGGCTGCGCCGCGGCGATGGGCAACGCGAACCCGAAGGACAACTGGCAGGTCCACTTCAAGGACACCATGCGCGGCGGGAAGTTCCTCAACAACTGGCGCATGGCCGAGTTGCACGCCAAGGAAGCTCCGGACCGGGTGTGGGAGCTGGAGACCTACGGCGCGCTGTTCGACCGCACCAAGGACGGACGGATCAGCCAACGCAACTTCGGCGGGCACACCTATCCGCGGCTGGCGCACGTCGGTGACCGCACCGGCCTGGAGATCATCCGGACCCTGCAGCAGAAGATCGTCTCCCTGCAGCAGGAGGACAAAGAGGAGTTCGGCGACTACGAGGCCCGCATCCGGGTCTTTCACGAGTGCACGGTCACCGACCTGATCAAGGACGGCGACCGGATTGCCGGTGCCTTCGGCTACTACCGCGAAGGCGGCAACTTCGTCCTGTTCGAAACACCGGCGGTTGTGCTGGCGACCGGCGGCATCGGCAAGTCCTACAAGGTGACGTCGAACTCTTGGGAGTACACCGGCGACGGGCATGCGCTGGCCCTGCGCGCGGGCGCGACGCTGATCAACATGGAGTTCGTCCAGTTCCACCCGACCGGCATGGTCTGGCCGCCCAGCGTCAAGGGCATCCTCGTCACCGAGGGTGTGCGCGGTGACGGCGGAGTGCTGAAGAATTCCGACGGCAAGCGCTTCATGTTCGACTACATCCCTGCGGTGTTCAAAGGCCAGTACGCCGAGAGCATCGAGGAAGCCGACCAGTGGCTCAAGGACAACGACTCCGCGCGTCGCACCCCTGACCTGCTGCCCCGCGACGAGGTGGCCCGTGCCATCAACTCCGAGGTGAAGGCCGAGCGCGGCACCCCGCACGGCGGCGTCTACCTCGACATCGCCTCGCGGCTGCCGGCCGAGGAGATCAAGCGGCGGCTGCCGTCGATGTACCACCAGTTCATGGAGCTGGCCGAGGTCGACATCACCAAGGAGCCCATGGAGGTCGGGCCGACGTGCCACTACGTGATGGGCGGCATCGAGGTCGACCCCGACACCGGTGCGGCCAAGACGCCGGGGCTGTTCGCCGCCGGTGAGTGCTCCGGTGGCATGCACGGCAGCAACCGGCTGGGCGGCAACTCGCTGTCGGATCTGCTGGTGTTCGGCAGGCGCGCCGGTATGGGCGCGGCCGACTACGTGCGCGCGCTCGGTGAACGTCCGAAGGTGTCCGACACCGCGGTCGAGGAATCGACCAAGTTGGCGCTGCATCCGTTCGAGGGCCCGTCCAACGGCGATGCCGCCGAGAACCCGTACACCCTGCAGCTGGATCTGCAGGACACGATGAACAGCCTGGTCGGCATCATCCGCAAATCAGACGAGATCACCGAGGCCATCGACAAGCTCAAGGAGCTTCGCGAGCGGTACAAGCGGGTCCGGGTGGAGGGTGGCCGGCATTTCAACCCGGGCTGGCATTTGGCCATCGACCTGCGCAACATGATCCTGGTCAGCGAGTGCATCGCCAAGGCCGCGCTGGAGCGCACCGAAAGCCGCGGCGGGCACACCCGCGACGACTATCCGTCGATGGAATCCAAGTGGCGCAAGACGCTGCTCGTGTGCCGGGCAGAGGGTGAAACCGTGGTGCCCGACATCGACATCACCCGTCAGGACCAGGTGCCGATGCGCGACGACCTGCTGGAGCTGATCGACATCGAAGAGTTGGAGAAGTACTTCACCCCCGAAGAACTCGCAAACCACACGTCTAGGAGAGACGCATGAGCTACCAGGCAAAGATGCGAGTGTGGCGTGGCGACGACAACGACGGCGCGCTGCAGGACTATTCGGTTGAGGTCAACGAGGGTGAGGTGGTGCTCGACATCATCCACCGGCTGCAGCAGACCCAGACCGGCGATCTGGCCGTGCGCTGGAACTGCAAGGCAGGCAAGTGCGGTTCGTGCTCGGCGGAGATCAACGGCAGGCCCCGGCTGCTGTGCATGACGCGGATGTCGACCTTCGCCGAGAACGAGGTCATCACGGTGACTCCGCTGCGCACCTTCCCGGTGATCCGCGACCTGGTGACCGACGTGTCGTTCAACTATCAGAAGGCCAGGGAGATCCCGGCGTTCACGCCGCCGAAGGACCTGCAGCCCGGCGAGTACCGGATGGCGCAGGAGGACGTCAACCGGTCACAGGAGTTCCGCAAGTGCATCGAGTGCTTCCTGTGCCAGAACGTCTGCCACGTGATCCGCGATCACGAGGAGAACAAAGAGGTGTTCGCCGGTCCGCGGTACCTGATGCGTCAGGCCGAGCTGGACATGCATCCCCTCGACGTGCACGAGCGTCGCGCCGAAGACGCGCAGGAAGTGCACGGCCTGGGCTACTGCAACATCACCAAGTGCTGCACCGAGGTCTGCCCCGAACACATCAAGATCACCGACAATGCGCTGATCCCGATGAAGGAGCGGGCCGCCGACCGCAAGTACGACCCGGTGGTGTGGCTCGGCGACAAGCTCTTCCGGCGACGGTAGGAGCCGGAGAAGACGGCTTGAGCCGGCGACGCTAGGAGCCGGAACCTCACTAACGGGTTGATCGCATGCACCAGGTGCGTGCGATCAACCCGTTAAGGCTTTCCGCCGACGCACACAAATCCACGGATACGTGGGTACCCTGCGGGTAGCGGCCAATCAACGACGAAAGGTTGCATCGTGGCACTTCGACACCCGCATAGCATCAACGACATTCGCACCGCGATCCGCGAGCTCAGCACCCGCGCGGTTCTCGCCCGCAAGGAAGGCCGAGTCGCCGACGCCGACGAGCTGGAGCGACGGGTGGCCGGCTACCGCGAGGAGCTCAGCGCGCGGCCCTGACCGTGGCCATTTGAGTGCGCTTCCGCTCGCCGGGCGACCGGTTGCGCACCGGGATCACCCGCTGTTGAGGCGGCGGAACGTGCTGCGGTGAAACACGATCGGTGCGACGTCGGCGTGCACGGTGATATCGCAGACCCGAAGGATCACGATCGTGTGATCGCCCGCGGGGACCAGTTGCTCGATCACGCTTTCCAGCCATACCGCGGTGCCGTCGATGAAGACCGCGCCGGATTCCCGCGACACGGTGTGCAGGCCGGCGAACCGATCACCCGTCTTGGCGGCCAGCGTTCGCGCGGCTTCGTCGTGGGCCTCGCCGAGCACGCTGATTCCCAGTGACGGGAGATCCTTGAGCCTGGGCCAGGTCTCCGAGGTGTTCTGGACGCAGAACGACACCAGCGGCGGGTCGAGCGAGACCGGGACGAACGTGCTCGCCGCCAGTCCGATACGGGTGCCTTCCGCCTCCGCGGCGATCGCGATGACACCGGACGGGAAATGCCCGAACGCTTCGCGCAGTGTCGCCGGGCTGAGATCAGTTGCGCTCATATCCCATCCATCTTCACACGCGTCCGCAGTCGGTGGCCACGTCCGGGTCACCCACCGGAACGCCATCAGCTGTGGATGCGGCGCCGGTGAGGGTCGGGATCGTGGTGAGCACAACAGGTAACGTGACGCGCATGCTCGAGCCATCCGCAGTTGACCGGTAGGCCCGGGGACCGACGAAACCCATGTGGGTACCGCTCCTGTTGATGGCCGTTGCCGTCAGTCTGGAGCCGTTTCGGGTCGGGATGACGGTGCTGATGCTCAACCGCCCGCACCCGACGCGCCAACTGCTGGCCTTCCTCGGCGGTGGTTTCGCGATGGGCACGGCCGTGGGCGTCGTCGTGTTGTTCATGCTGCGCCCGGCCCTGGGGTCGGCGCGCTTCACCCTGCCCATGGTGCAGATCGTGGTCGGCGCACTTCTGCTGCTGAACGCGGCGCTGGTGGTCACGGGCGTATGGGCACGCGGGCGCGACGCGGCGGCCCTTGCCGAGGCCAGGGTCGGACCGCTCGCCGGCCGCGCCCGACGAGTGCTCGAGGGCCGGTCGCTGTGGACGGCAGGAGTCGCTGGACTCGGCATCGCGCTGCCGTCCGTCGACTACCTCGCCGCGTTGGCGCTGATCGTCGCCTCCGGCGCCGCCACCGCGATCCAGCTGGGCGCCCTGCTGTTGTTCAACGTGGTGGCCTTCGCTCTCGTGGAGATCCCGCTGCTGTGCTATCTGGTGGCGCCGGACCGCACCCGTACCGCATTGACGACGCTGTACGACTGGCTGCGGGCACAAGGCCGTCGCGGAGTCGGCGCACTGCTCGCCGTGATCGGCTGCGTGCTGCTCGCGGTCGGGTTCGCCGGCCTGTAGCTCAGGGCTTCGGTGGCGGCTGGTTGTTCAACACGTATTGCATCCCGGAGAGCAGCTGCGACACCGGGTCCGCGCCACCGCCGAAGGCGGCCTGGGTGGCGGGTGCGGTGACCTCCGCGGGGTCGTAACCGTTCACGGGGTCGACGGTGATGGGCGCGGTCAGCGGGTTGTCGTGACGCGAATAGCCGGCATCGACATAGGGTTTGAGCACCGCGTCCAGCTTGATCAGCGTGTCCTTGTCCACGCCGAGGTACTTGAACGGCAGCACCAGCGGCAGGTGTTCCTCGGGAATCATGAACGTCGTGGTCTTCGCGCCGCGGGAGTTCACGGTCGTCCGGATGTTCTGCGGGGGCACCATGCTGGGACCGGTGAACGCCACCGCGGTGTGACCGGTCGCCAGGCCCACGATCGCGTTGGCCACCGAGATCCAGTTGTCCGGGCGGTCGGGCCAGTCGGCGATGCTGTCGTAGGCCGAGATGAACTGATAAGTGTCGTACTGGCTTTCGACGGGCGGCGGGATGCGGTAGTCGAGCGACGGCACGACGCTGCCGACGGGAAACATCTGCGTCAGGAAGCTCTCACCGAAGGCGTGCCGGGCCACCGGGTCGCCGTAGGTCGCGAAGCTCAGCTCGTTCGGCGGCGGGGCGGCCGGGTCGTAGGCGAGCCGCGCCTGCACGTCGTTGAGCACCATCGCGCCCTCCGACAGCCCGATCGCGGTGCCCGGACCACCCGCCTTGATCGCGTCGATCAGGTTCGGCGCGCCGACGTCGACCGATTCCCCGACGCTGGGCCCGTCGAGTCCGAGGCCCGGCACATAGCGGTCCCCGAACGCGCCGATACCCGGGAACAACCGCTCCAGGGTGTGGCCCTGCACCTGACCGGCGGGGTAGTCGACGATCTGCCTGTCCAGTCCCGGGAACCAGTCGGCACCCGTGCGCATGATGTATTCGTCGTACGGGATGCCCAGCACGTGGGCACCGCCCAGCGCATATCCGCGGCCGGGCGTGCCCAGAGGCGGTGGACCGTCGCCCGACGGGGCGGGCGGCGGTGACGGCTCGTCGGCCACCGCGATCCCGAGTCCCAGAAACCCCGCGGCGCCGAGGGTTGTCAGCGCAGCGCCGAAGGCGAGGAACCGCTTCATCTGGAGTCCAATCGCGCGAATTGATTCTGTTGATACAGCTCGACGCAGGCGGCCCGGCGAATCTTGCCGCTGGTGGTCGTGGGGATCGCACCGGCAGCCACCAGCACGATGTCCTCGACGCTCAGGCCGTGCACGTTCGAGATCGCCGCCTTCACTTCGCTTTTGATCGCAGCCAGTCGACGGATCACCTCGTCGTCGAGCTCATCGGGCTTCTTGAGCTCGAGGACCGTGACCAGGCGCTCGGTTCCGTCGACCGGAACCGCGATCGCCGCGACCCGGCCGCGGGTGAGCTCCTGTACCGTCGCCTCGACATCCTCGGGATAGTGGTTGCGGCCCCGGATGATCAGCAGGTCCTTGATGCGGCCGACGATGAAGAGCTCACCGCCGTGGACGAATCCGAGGTCGCCGGTGCGCAACCACGGCGTGGCCGGCGTGCCCGGAGGCGGGTCGACAAGCGTTGCCCCGAAACAGCTCTGCGCGTCGGGACCTCTACCCCAGTACCCGTCGGAGACGTTCTCGCCGTGTACCCAGATCTCGCCGACCGCGCCTTCGGGACGCTCGCGGCAGGTCTCGCCGTCGACGATACGTAGCGAGGGCGACTGCGGCACGCGGTATTTGACGAGTGCCGTGCCCTTTCCCGCTGCGCAGGGCAGGACCCGGCCGGCACCGAGTTCCTCGGTGTCGAAATGGCCCGCGGGCGAGTCTTCGTCCCACGTTCCCGTGGCGACGAAGACGGTTGCTTCGGCCAAACCGTAGGCGGGACGCATCATGTGATCGCGAAAGTTGAAGTGTGCGAACCGATCGACGAAGCGGTGCAGCGTCGCGGGTTCCACCCGTTCGGCACCGCTGATGATGCCGACCACCCCGCCGAGATCGAGCCCGTTCAGATCCTCGTCGGTGGTCTTGCGGGCGGCGAGGTCGAACGCGAAGTTCGGCGCCGACGACCACGCGTGCGGGTTCTCGGCCAGCGCGCGCACCCAGCGGGCCGGCTTCTCCAGGAACGCGACGGGGCTCATCAACTCGGCGCGTCGCCCGCACAGGATGGGCGCGCAGACCCCCAGCACGAGCCCCATGTCGTGGTAGAAGGGCAGCCACGAAACCAGCGTGGCGTCGGGCGGCAGCGGTGACTGTGCGAAGAACTCCCGCATCAGCTGATCGAAGTTCGCCGTGAGGTTGCGGTGGGAGATCTTCACTCCCGTCGGCAACCTCGTTGAGCCCGAACTGTATTGCAGATAAGCGATGTCGGGAAGCTCAACCGGATCGCGTCCCGTGTGCCCCTCGGCGTCCAGGTCGAGTGCATCGATCTCGACGAGCTTGGGCACCGTGTCCAGACGTGACCGGTCGATGAAGTCCCCGACGTCGCCGGCGGCCGCCGACGTCGTGAGGACCACCGTGGGTTGAGTGTCGGCGAGCACCGAACTCACCCGGTCGTGTCCGGAGCCGGGATGGGGCAACGGCAGCGGGACCGCGATGAGCCCCGCCTGCATCGACCCGAGGAACGCCGAGATGTACTCCAGGCCTTGCGGGGCGAGGATCACCGCCCTGTCGCCGGTGGTGCCGTGTCGCCGAAGATCGCGCGCGACGTTGACGGTGCGCCGCGCCAGTTGCGACCAGGTGAGGGTTTCCCGGGACCCTGCCGGGTCGCGCGAGTATTCGGTGAAGGTGAAGCCGGCGTCGTCGGGGCGCATGCTGGCACGACCGTGCAGCATCGACAGGATCGAGGAATCTGACGGGCTCACGAGGTATCCGCTTCCACTCGGCTTGACGACATCGCCGCGGGGCGCCGCACGCCCGCGACTCGTGACGGCCACCAGTTCGCACGCCCGACCAGCGCGGCGACCGCGGGCACGGTTATGGTGCGAACAACGAACGTGTCCAACAGGATTCCGACCCCGATCACGAAACCGCCCTGGATGACGATCCCGATGCTGGAGAACAGCAGGCCGGCCATCGACGCGGCGAATATCAGTCCGGCCGCGGTGATGACCCCGCCCGTCGACCCCAGTGTTCGGATCACGCCGTAACGGACGCTGTGCGGCGACTCGTCGCGCAATCGGGACACGAACAGCATGTTGTAGTCGGCGCCCACCGCGATCAGCACCACGAACGCCAAAGGCGGGACGCTCCAATGCAATTCCTGGCCCAGGAGCAGCTGGAACGTGAGCACCCCGATACCCAGCGCCGCGAAGTACGACACCACCACAGACCCCACCAGGTAGAGCGGCGCGATGATCGCACGCAGCAGCACCATCAACGTCAGCAGCACGACGATCAGGGTCGCGGCGATGATGAACCGGATGTCCTGCTGGTAGTAGTCGCGGGTGTCGCGCAGCGCCGCCGGGAAGCCGCCCATCGAGATCGTCGCGTCGGCCAGCGCGGTGTTCGGTTGTGCGCCGCGGGCGACGTCGTGGATCTGATTCACCTGGTCCATCGCCTCGGCGCTGAACGGGTTGAGCTTGGTCTGGACCAGGTATCGCACGGACCGGCCGTCTGCCGAAATGTAGGCTGCGGCCGCCTTTTTGAAGTCCGGCAGGTTCAGCACTTCCGGCGGGATATTAAAGCCGGCCTGCGAGGGATCCGAGGCGTTGCTGCGCATGGTCAGCAGGAAGGTCGACGCCTCGTTCAGCCCGGCGGCGATCACCTTGACCTGTTCGACGAGTTGGTCCACCCCGCCCGCCACTTCCCGGCTGCCCGTGGCGAGGCGGTTTGCACCGCGCTGCAGGTCGGTCAGACCGCGCTGCACTCCGCCGGGTTGGTCCAACCCCATCGTGTTGACCGCCCGGGCGACGCTGGCCATCGCGGCGTTGAGTTTGGCCACCGCCTCGTTGAGGGTCTGGCGGTCCTCGACACCTTGGAGTTCCTGCGCCAGACCGTTGATCTCGTCGAGGCTCCCGTCGTCACGCGCGGCGACCAACCGCTGGAACTGCATTCGGGTGTCGACGCAGGACGGGTTGGCGTCGCACACCGCATTGCCTTGCAGCGCGGTCAGTACCGGGCCGATCCATGCGAACAGGTCCTTGACCGCGCGGAAGTTGACGCCCATCGAGTTGCCCAGCGCGTTGATGCTCGCGACGAGCTTGGCCGCGGTCTCGACGTCACGCACCAGCTTGTCACCGCCGTACTGCGTGCGCGCCGAGGAGAACGTGTCGACGAGGTTCTGGATGCTGGGCGCGATCGCGTCGATCTGTCCACGCACGTCGGCGAGGCTGTCGGCGAGCGTGTCGGCCCCGTCCCTGAGTTTGTTCAGATCCCCGCTGCGTTGGCCTATCTGCGCGGACCCGTCCGCCAGCCGGTCCCCCACGATGCCCGCCTGGAAGGTCGCCCGGAATTCCATCGGCACCTCGCCGACCGGGCGGGTGATACCGCTGACCAGGCCGACGTCTTCCAGTTGCGCCACGCGCGACGCCATCTGCTCGAGATCGGCGAGGGCTCGCGGCGTCCGCAGGTCGTGCGGGGACTGGATCAGGATGTACTCGGGGATGGACTGGTTGACCGGGAAGTGGCTTTCCAGCGCGGCGTACCCGACCGAACTCGGCGACGACGCCGGCAACACCTTGCGGTCGTCGTAGTTGTAGTCGGCGAACACGGCGATGCCGGCCAGCAGCGTCAGCGCGAGCAGGCTGGCGACCAGATGCGGCACGGGCCTGCGCACGATGCGGATACCGGACCGCCGCCAGAACCGCGCGGTCAGTTCGCGCCGCGGTTTCACCCAGCCGCGCGGCCCGGCCAGCACCAGGATCGCCGGGAGCAGGGTCACGCCCGCCAGGTAAGCGATGCCGATGCCGATCGCCGACGACACACCGACGGTCCGGAAGACCCCCATCTGCGCGAAGCTCAACAGCAAGAACGTCACGCCGACCGTGGCGGCGGACGCGGTGATGACCTTGCCGATCGAGATCATCGCCGCCTTGACCGCATGGTCGCAGCCGTCGCCCGACCGCACGTAGTCGTGGTAGCGGCTGATCAAGAACACGGCGTAGTCCGTTCCGGCACCGGCCATGATCGCGCTGAGGAACACGATGGACTGGTTGGAGACGCCCGCGCCCGTCAGTTCGGAGAACCCCGCGACGACGGCCTGCGCGATCAACAGCGACGATCCGATCGTCACCAGCGGCAGCAACATCGTGACCACGTTGCGGTAGACCAGCAGCAGCACTGAAAGGACCATGACCGCGATCGCGATCTCGATGGGCAGGCGATCGTTCTCGCCGGCGACGGTGAGATCGGCGACGGTGGCCGCCGGCCCGGTCAGGTACGCGGTGGCGGAGCTTCCTGCGACGCTCTGCTCGATCAGGTCCGATACCCGGTTGAAGGAGTCGAACGCCCGCGGTGTGCCCAGCTCCCCCTCGAGGCTGACCGGCAATACCCACGTCGTCTTGTCTTGACTGGTCAGGAACGGTCGCAGCTGTGGTGTGGCAATGAAGTCCTGCACCGATACGACGTCGGTGACGTTGTCGCGCAGCGCGTCGACGAGCTTGCGGTAGGTGGCCTCGTCGGCGGGCGTCAGCCCGTTCTCGTTGATCAGCGCCACCAGCAGCAGGTCGTCGTTGCCGGACTCACCGAACGCCTCGGCCATCCTGGCGGCGGTGACGCTCGACGGCGCGTCGGCGGGCAGGATCGCCAGCGGATGCTTCTGGGCCATCTCGCCCAGCGACGGCACCGCCAGCGGCAGCGCGACGACCATCGCGACCCAGACGCCGATGACCACCCACGGCCACCGCACCACGAGATCGGCTAGCCGACGCATATCGTCCTCAATTCGACCGGCCCCACGCTATGCGACGCGCCCCCACTGTCCCGAGTCGGCGACGCGTTCGCACACCGATCTCATCGTGTTCATATAGCGTGCAACGGATTTGCTGGCGACCGCATTGTCGGGATGCATGATCGCCATGACGGTGCCTTCGCCATAGCGGAATATGTAGACGGTCAGCTGATAGGAGAATCGGCCGTCGGGGTAGATCCCGATATTGTCCGCGAGCCCCATGTCCGCGGCCGCCAGAACCGCATTCAACGGTGCGGCCCCGGCATGGAAGAAATTGGACACGGGGAAATTCGGCCGCGGCCAATTCAACGAGGGCGCTAATTCCAGCACGCGGTAATACGGCACCTTGGCCATATTCAAATTCGAGTCGAACGAGGCCTGCGCCGACCACGCGGCCTCGGCGAACGAGGCCGCTCCGATCGGCACGGTGATCGGGATGAGCCCGGTGAACCAGCCCTGGGTCATGAAATTATCGGTTGCCGCACGGGAATCGCGCGGCGTGAGGCCGTAATAGGTGAGCGCACCGGTCAATTCGTGTTCGACCTGGGCGAGGCAGGCGAACAGTCCCCCGACAAAGCGCGCGCCCGCCTCCGCGCAGGCAGCTTCGAAGCGCTCCGTCTGCGCGGGCGTCATCAGCACTTCCGACGTCATGTCGCTGCTGGTCGCCTCGCGCGGGTTACCAAGGGGCAGAGGGAATTCGGGAAAGCCGCCGTCGTTGCTTTCGGCGAATTCGACCCATGCCGCAACTTCGGGCGAATCAAGGGTCAATTCGGATGTGCGTTCGCGCTCGCGGATACAGAATTCGTCGAAGCTTCCCGGCCCGGGCAGCTCGAGCGGCTCACCGCCCCCGCTCAACGCCGAATACATCCCGTTGGCTTCCAGCATCGTCGTGCCGATCAATGTGGCGTCGCCGTGAATGTGGTCCATCGCCGCGAAGAACGTGAAATGGTCCTCGTGCTGGATGATTCCGAAGGTGAAACAGCCCCATTCCAACGGGCTCGGTATGCCGACGACGTGATCGCGGATATCGTCGGCCGTCATCCTGCCGTGGTCGATCGGCACGAATTCGATGGCAGACGGATCCGCGAGCGCGTGGCGGATGAATTCGCCGTCATCGGTGTATTCGAACCAGCTGCGAAATGTGTCGTGCCGACGCAGATAGGAGTTCACGGCCTGATCCATGGCCGCGATATCGCATTCGCCGGAGACCTCGCAGCTCGCAATGATCTGCCGGGAGAAGTTCAATCCCGCCGCGGTCCGCTCGCAATAGTTCCGGAGGTGCTGGCGCTGCATATAGCTGACCGGCACCGAACTGACCGGCGCCCGTCGCGCCGCTTCGGCGGCCGCGGGCGTCGGATGCCAGGACGTGACGGAACCCGGTTTGAGGGACCATTCATCAAGCGCCCCAACGGTAATCTTGCCGATGCGCAAAACCTCAGTCCTCTACAGGTTCGCCTACTTTGCCGAGCTCCTGACCCGTCAGGAACCGCTGCCGGATCAACATACTCCCGCCTCGCGAGCGGCCGTGGCGCGACTGAAAAACGGGCGGGGGAGCCATCGCATCCCAACCGGAGTAGTGGAATAGTGGGGACCGAGGGAGTTTATTTACGGGAGCGTCACTGAGTCGGGACCCCCAGCCACCGATCAGCCACGGATGCAGAAGGGGGCAACGGCATGGCACTGGTCGCGGATCACGACCCGACGCCCCGCTTCGCCATCGTCGGATACGCGGCACGCTTCCCCGGAGCACGCGACGCCGACGAGTTCTGGGAGCTGCTGCGCGATGGCCGCGACGCGATCTCCGAGGTGCCGGCCGACCGCTGGAGCGCCGACGACTTCTTCGACCCCGAACCCGGGGCGCCGGGCAAGGTGGTGACCCGCCGAGCGGGCTTCATCGACGATGCGACGGGCTTCGACGCGCCGTTCTTCGGGATGTCCACGCGCGAGGCCAGGATGATGGACCCGCAGCACCGGCTCCTGCTCGAGACGGCGTGGCGCGCGGTCGAGCACTCGGGTATCGCGCCGACGGCGCTGGCTGGGACCAACACCGGCGTGTTCATGGGGCTCTCGACCCATGACTACCTCGGCATGGCCTCCGACGAGCTGACGTACTCCGAGATCGAGGCCTACATGGCGATCGGGACGTCCAACGCCGCAGCGGCGGGCCGCATCAGCTACCGGTTGGGCTTGCAGGGTCCGGCCGTGGCCGTCGACACCGCGTGCAGCTCGTCGCTGGTGGCCATTCACCAGGCGTGCCAGGCGCTGCGCCTGGGCGAATGCGACCTCGCGTTGGCGGGCGGGGTGAACGTGCTGTTGACGCCCGCGACGATGATCACGTTCTCCAACGCCCGGATGCTCGCCCCCGACGGCCGATGCAAGACCTTCGACGCGGCTGCCGACGGCTACGTGCGCGGTGAGGGCTGCGGCGTCATCGCCGTCAAACGCCTCGAGGACGCGGTCCGCGACGGCGACCGGATCCGGGCCGTGATCCGCGGTAGCGCAGTCAATCAGGACGGCGCATCCGGCGGGTTGACGGTGCCGAACGGCGTTGCGCAGCAGCGGGTCATCACCGATGCACTTGTACGCGCAGGTGTGCGGCCCGGCGACGTCGGATACCTGGAGGCGCACGGCACGGGCACCTCGCTGGGCGACCCGATCGAGGCGCAGGCGGCTGGTGCGGCGTTCGGCGCCGGGCGCGACGCCGACCGCCCGCTGCTGATCGGCTCGGCGAAGACCAACATCGGTCACCTGGAGGCGGCTGCGGGCATCGCGGGCGTCCTCAAGGTCGTGCTGGCGCTCGAACACGAATCGCTGCCCAAGCACCTCAACTTCGAGAACCCGTCACCGCACATCCCGTGGGAGCGGCTACCGGTCGAGGTGGTCACCGAGACGGTCCCGTGGAAGCGCGGCGACCGCCCGCGGATCGCCGGTGTGAGCTCGTTCGGATTCGCGGGCACCAACGCTCACGTCATCCTCGAAGAGGCGCCCGAGGTGCCCGCCGCCGCGCCGGAAGCGGTGCAGACGGCGCCGCGGTTCAGCGTCCTCCCGCTGTCGGGGCGCACACCGGCCGCGCTGCGCCAGACCGCCGAACGCTACCGCGCCTGGATGACCGAATTCCCCGATGCCGCGCTCAGCGATGTGTGCTTCACGGCGGGTGCGGGCCGCGCCCACCTGGAGCACCGCGCCGCGCTGGTGATCAACTCGGCCCACTCGGCCACCGAACTTCTCGGTGCGCTCGCCGAAGACCGTCCGGCGCCCGGCCTGGTTCGCGGGGAATGCTACGAGCCGCCGAAGTCGGCGTGGCTGTTCACCGGCCAGGGCAGCCAGTACCCCGGCATGGCCCGCGAGCTGTTCGACACCGAGCCGGTGTTCGCCGACACCATGCGGCGGTGCGCTTCGGCGGTTGCCGATGTGCTCGAAAAGCCTTTGCTCGACGTTATTTTCGATGTCGAAGGCCCGCAGGCCGACGAGACGCTGCGGCAGACGTCGTACGCGCAGCCCGCCCTGTTCGCGGTGGAGATGGGACTCGCCCGGCTTTGGCAGTCTTGGGGTTTCGAGCCTGACGTCGTGCTGGGCCACAGCGTTGGCCAGTACGCGGCGGCCTGCGTCGCGGGGGTGTTCGACCTCGAGGACGGTGCGCGACTGATCGCCGAGCGGGGGCGGCTGTTCGGCAGCCTGCCCGCGGGCGGGCGGATGGCCGCGGTGTTCGCCGGGAGCGAGCGGGTCGAGAACCTGACCGACGACTTCCCGAGCCTGTCGGTCGCGGCCTACAACGGCGCCAACACCGTGCTTTCCGGGCCAGGAGCGGATCTGGAGGCGGCCGTCACGCGCCTGTCGGCCGACGGGGTCCGGTGTGAGTGGCTCGAGACCAGCCATGCATTCCACTCGGCTTTGCTGGATCCGATCCTCGACGAGTTCGAGTCGTATGCGCAGCGGTTCAGTTTCGCTGCGCCACAACGGATCCTGATCGACAACCGCACCGGTGCCGCGCTCGGCAGGAGTGTCGAGCTCGACGGAACCTATTGGCGCCGGCACGCGCGTCAACCGGTGGAGTTCGCCAAGAGCGTGCGCACGCTCGCCGAGATCAACTGCAAGATGCTGCTCGAGATCGGGCCCCGGCCGGTGCTCACCGCCGCCGCGTTGGCGGCATGGCCCGACCCCGCCACCGCGCCCAAAGCGATCGCGTCCCTGCGGCCCGGCGTTGCCGACCACCGGCAGATATCCGAAGCGCTCGCCGACGCCTATGTGCTGGGTCATCTACCGGCGTTCGATGCCCTGCGCCGACCGGGTGTGCGGAAGGTCGATCTGCCCACCTATCCGTTCGAACACCGCGAGTACTGGTTCCGCGACGACCGGCAGCCCGCCGGGCAACGCCCCCGCAGCGACGGGCCGGCGCAGGACCACGCCGCTGAACCGGTGGCCGATCGCTACGAGATCCGTTGGGACAGAGCCGCTGCGGCGCCAACGACGGCTGGTCCCGCATGCGAATGGATCGTCGTCGCCGATGACCCCGACACCGTCCGGCCACTGACCGACGCGCTGACGACCCGGGGCGAGGAGTTCCGGATCGTCGGTCTTCCGGCCACCGACGCCGACGAGGCCGCGCTGACGGATGCGTTGCGCGCTGCGGGTGCCGACGCACCGACACTGCGGATACTGCACGCCGCAGCGCTGGACTCCCCCGCGGCACCGTCCATGCGGTCGTTGTTGCGCATGCAGCACCGCGTGCTGGGCGGAACGAGGCGGCTCCTTCGCGCCGCGGCCGCGGCCGAACGGCGCGCGCCGGTCTGGATCGTCACCCGCGGCGCACAGCGGGTCACCGCGGCGGACAGCGTGGTCCCCGACCAAAGCTGCCTGTGGGGTTTCGGACGAGCCGCGTCGCTGGAGCTGCCGCAGGTGTGGGGCGGCCTGGCCGACCTGGCGGAGTGCACCGTCGAGGAATGGTCTGGTCTGCTCGCCCGGATCACCGCGTCCGAAGGTTCCGGCGTCAGGGACGATCAGCTCGCACTGCGCGGGACGGACGTCTATGTACCTCGATTGACTCGCCGGGTGGAACAGCCCGCATCACTGCACGTGCGCTCCGACGCAACGTATCTGGTGACCGGCGGGCTGGGCGCGATCGGGCTGGAGATCGCTGCCCATCTCGCCGCGCACGGCGCCAAGCACCTGGTGTTGACCAGCCGGCACACACCCAGCGACGCGATCGGGCAGCGCATCGACACGCTGGCCGCACAACACGGCGCCGATGTGCGTGTCATCACCGCCGACGTCGCCGACGCGCACGACGTCGCCCGCCTGTTGGCCACCGTGGACGCCGAGCTCCCGCCGCTGACGGGGATCGTCCATGCCGCCGGTGTAATCAGCACCGCACCGCTCGGCGGCCTCGACGATGCCGAAGTCGACCGCGTCTTCTCCGGGAAGGTCTGGGGCGCATGGCATCTGAGTGAGGCAGCCGCCGACCTGGGCCTCGACTTCTTCGTCACCACCTCCTCCATCGCATCGGTGTGGGGCGGCTTCGGCCAGACGGCCTACGGCGCCGCCAACGCATTCCTCGACGGGCTCGCCTGGCGGCTGCGTGAACAGGGCGTCCCCGCTGTCAGCGTCAACTTCGGGCCGTGGTCGGCCGGTATGGCCGACGCGGAATCGCGTGCCCGCCTGGAACAGCGTGGGGTTCAGACGCTTTCCCCCGCCGAGGCGCTCACCGGCCTGGCCGATGTCGTGTCGGCATCCTCGGCACAGGGGGTCGTGGCCCGGATCGACTGGGCCCGGTTCCTGCCGCTCTACCAGCAGGCGGGTCGCCGCGGGTTCCTGGCCGAGTTGGAGCGTGAGGTGTCCGCCGCGTCGACCGCTGCCGCGCCGTCGGCACAGTCGGGTCCGACCGAGCTCGTCGAGCGGCTCACCAAAGCTCCTGCGCAACAACGTAAACGGTTGATAACCAATTACCTGCGCGACGCGGTCGCGGAGGTGACCCGCGTCGACGCCGCGGAAATACGCGAGGACGCGGGGTTCTTCGACCTGGGCATGGACTCGCTGATGGCTGTCGAACTCCGCCGACGGCTGGAACAGGGCCTCGGCAGAGAGATCCCCGTCACGCTGGTGATGGACCACCCCCGATTGTCCGACGCCGCTGACTACCTGCTCGGGGAGGTACTCGAGCTGACCAAGCAGGCCCAGCCGGAATCTCGGCCGGCGAAAGTCACTGCGCCGCCGCGCACCGATGAGCCGATCGCGATCGTCGCGGTGTCGTGCCGTTTCCCCGGCGCGTCGAACCCGGAGGCGTTCTGGGAACTGTTGTCCGGCGGTGTCGACGCGATCCGGGAGGTCCCCGAAGACCGGTTCGACATCGACGAGTTCTACGACCCCGACCCCGAAGCCGTGGGGAAGACGTACACACGGTTCGGTGGATTCCTCGACGGCATCGACGGATTCGATCCCGAGTTCTTCGGCATCTCGCCGCGTGAGGCCGTGTGGATCGAGCCGCAGCAGCGGCTGATGCTCGAAACCGTGTGGGAGGGCCTCGAGAGGGCGGGCTACGCCCCCGCGAACCTCCGAGGCAGCCGAACCGGCATCTTCGCCGGGGTCGCCGCCAACGAGTACGCACACCTGCTCTCGTCGGAGTCCGTCGACAAGATCGAGCCCTACTTCATCACCGGTAATGCGCTGAACGCGGTCTCTGGTCGGGTCGCCTTCGCCCTCGGCCTGGAGGGACCGGCCGTGGCCGTCGACACCGCGTGCAGTTCGGCGTTGGTGGCCGTCCATCAGGCCGTCCAGGCATTGCGCTCGGGTGACTGCGATATGGCCCTGGCCGGCGGGGTGAACGTCCTGCTGAGCCCGGTCACGGTGATCGCCGCGTCCCGTGCCCGGATGCTGTCGCCGGTCGGGCGGTGCAAGACCTTCGACGCCTCCGCCGACGGCTACGTGCGCAGCGAAGGCTGCGGCATGCTCGTGCTCAAGAGGCTCAGTGACGCCGAGCGCGACGGCGACCGGATCTGCGCCGTCATCCCCGGCAGCGCAGTCAACCAGGACGGTGCCTCAAGCGGTCTGACCGTGCCCAACGGTGGTGCGCAGCAACGGCTTATCAGCATGGCGCTGTCACGCGCAAACCTGACCGGTGTTGACGTCGATTACCTCGAGGCGCACGGAACCGGCACGCCACTGGGCGATCCGATAGAGGTGCAGGCGGCCGCGGCCGTCTACGGCGCCTCGCGCGATCCCGACCGCCCACTCCTGATGGGCTCGGTGAAGACGAACATCGGGCACACCGAGTCGGCTTCGGGGGCCGCGGGCCTGATCAAGGTCGTGCTGTCCTTGCAGAACGAGGCGATCCCGCAAAGCCTGCACTTCCAGGAGCCCAACCCGCACATCCCCTGGGACGCCCTGCCGGTTCGGGTGGTCGACCAGGCCAGACCGTGGCAGACCAACGGCAGGCCGCGCCGGGCGGGCGTGAGCTCCTTCGGTTTCACCGGCACCAACGCGCATGTGATCGTCGAAGAGGCGCCACAGTCGGCCACCGCGGACGAATACTCGTCGGACGGTCCTCCGGCCGAACCGGCCGATCTCCGCGAGCCGCTTCAGGTGTTGCCGTTGTCGGCGCGGTCGCCAGAGGCGCTGGTGGCGTCGGCGCAGCGATACGGCGACTGGCTGAACACGAACCCCAAGGTCGACATCGCCGACGTGTGCTACACGGCCGGTGTCGGCCGGTCGCATTTCGAGCATCGGGGCGCACTGGTGGTCGACTCGGTGCAGAGCGCCGGTGAGCTGCTGACCGACCTGGCCGACAACCGAAGCCGTCCCGGCGTCCTCCGCGGTGAGTGCGCCGATGCGCCGACCACCGCGTGGCTGTTCACCGGGCAGGGCAGCCAGTACCCCGGCATGGCGCGTGAATTGTTCGACAGCGAGCCGGTTTTCGCCGACACCGTCAAGCGCTGCGCGGATGCGGTCGACGGGCTCCTGCCGAAGCCGCTGCTCGAGGTGCTGTTTGCCGCCGACCGGGAAACCGGGTCCGCCCTACGGCACACGTCGTACGCGCAGCCCGCGCTCTTCGCCGTCGAAATGGGACTGGCCCGGCTGTGGCAGTCGTGGGGCATCGAACCCGACGTCGTGCTGGGGCACAGCGTTGGCCAGTACGCAGCCGCGTGTGTGGCAGGGGTGTTCAGCCTCGAGGACGGCGCCCGGCTCATCGCCGAGCGCGGACGGTTGTTCGGCAGCCTGCCCGAGGGCGGGCGGATGGCGGCGGTGTTCGCCGATGCCAAACAGGTCGAGGACATCGTCGGCGAATACCCGCGGGTGTCGGTCGCCGCGTACAACGGCCCCAACACGGTGGTGTCGGGACCCGCTGACGACGTCGAACACATCGTCGACCGGTTCACGGGCGAGGGTATCCGCTGCACGGCTCTGGAAACGAGCCATGCCTTCCACTCCGAGCTGTTGGATCCCGTACTCGACGAGTTCGAGTCGTACGCAGCGCAATTCGAGTTCGCCGCGCCGACCATCCCGCTGGTGTGCAATCGCACCGGGGCCGTGCTGACCGGCCACGCCAGTTTGGACGCCCAGTACTGGCGGCGCCATTCGCGCCAACCGGTGCAGTTCGCCGAGAGCGTGCGCACGGTGGCGGCGCTGGGATGCTCGGTGCTGATCGAAATAGGCCCGCAACCGGTACTCACCGGCGCCGCGGTGCAGGTGTGGCCGGAGCACGTGGCCGCGCCACGTCCGATCGTCTCGCTCCGCAAGGGCGTCGCCGATCGGCGCCAGATCACCGACGCACTGGCCGCGGCATATGTCGGTGGCCTGCGACCGGACTTCGCGGCGTTGCACCCCAAGCCGCGTCGCCGCCTGGAACTGCCGACCTATCCATTCCAGCGGCGTCGGTTCTGGCCAAGGACCTCCGGCATCCCTGTCGAAGGGGCCAGCAGCGCCGCTGCGTCCGGGCTTCTCGGCAGCGCGAAGGAACTCGCCTCGGGCGACACCGTCTTCACCAGCAGGCTGTCAGTGAGGTCACAGCCGTGGTTGGCCGACCATGTCATCTACGGGACCGTCGTCGTCCCCGGGGCGACGTATGCGGCGATGGCGCTCGCGGCGGTCGGCGCACCGGCGCAGGTGCGCGACGTCATCTTTTACGAACCGATCATCCTGCCCGAGAGGGCTTCTCGCGAGGTCCAGCTGACCTTGCGGCCGGAGGGAGATGGTGACGAATGGCGCTTCCAGGTGCACAGCCGCCCGTTCGGGGAACGCGGCGGCGAATGGTCGTTGAACGCCGACGGAACGGTCGTGAGCGGTGTCGGTGACCATCCGGCGTCGGAGGATCCGATCGACGAGGCGATCGAGCGGTGCAACCGCATGCGCCCGCAGGATCTGTTCGAGACCTTCGCCGACATGGAGCTGGCGTGGGGACCGACCTGGTCCGGTTCCCTGAAATCGCTGTGGTTCACCGAGGGTGAGGCCATCGGCGACCTGTTCGTCGGCGAAGAGTTGACCGAACAACTCGGCGACGAGCCGATGCATCCGGTGCTGATGGATCTGTGCACCGGCGTCACCTTCCCCGCGTTCCCATCGGAGCTGGCGATCGAACAAGGCGTCAACGACCTGTTCCTGCCGCTGCGGTATGGGCAGGTGACTCTTCGTGAGAAGATGCCGCGCCGGTTCTACTGCCGCGCTCGGTGGCGCACAGGTGAAATCACCAGCGAAACATATGTTTTCGACCTGGACTTCGTCAGCCGGGACGGGCGTCCGCTCGGCGGCATCAGGGAGTTCACCGTCAAACGCGCACCTCGTGAGGCGCTGCTGCGGGGCCTCGGTGGCGATGCCACCCGGCTGCTGTACACCCTGGGCTGGCACGAGGTACCGCTGCCCGACACCGACGCGGCCGGACCCGAAGGTACCTGGCTGGTCGCGGGATTCGACGAGCTGGCCGCTGCGCTGCCCGGCTGTATCGCCTACGACCGGCGGACCGACGCGCAACCGCTGGGCCGACAGTTGGCCGACGCGCACGGACGCGGAATTCCCTTCTCCGGTGCGGTATGGCGGGCAACCCCGCCGCGGCCGGGAGAGTCGAACACCGACGCGGCAGCCCGGATCGAAGCCGACATCGCCGACCTCCTCGACGCGGTGCACACCGTTGCACGTGGTGAGGCGAAATTGCCGAACGGTCTGTGGATCGTCACCGAACGAGCGGTGGCCACTGAATCCGGTGAGCCCGTCGACCCGGCGCAGGCGGCACTGTGGGGGCTCGGGCGCACCACGATCAACGAGGAGCCGGCGCTACGTTGCACGCTCGTCGACTGTGACGGCACGCCGGAAGCGGTGCGCGCGGTAACCAGTCTGTTGGCGGCACCGGTAGGCGAACCGGAACTCGCTCTGCGTCAAGGGAAGTTACTGGCTTCCCGACTATTGCCCTGGGCGCGAAGCGGCCACCTCACGGTGCCGCGGTCCTCGGAGTACGTCCTTGCGCCCACCGAACGCGGTGCGATCGACAATCTGCGGCTATCCGAAACCGAGCTGTCCCCACCGGCAGCGGGCTACGTGCAGGTCCGTGTGCAGGCCGCTGGGCTGAATTTCCGCGATGTGCTCAATGTTCTCGGCCTGTACCCCGGCGACCCGGGGCCGATCGGTGGCGACTTCGCCGGCGTGGTCACACACGTGGGCGACGGTGTGACCGGCCTCGAGGTGGGCCAACACGTCTACGGCTTCATGCAAGGCGCGTTCGCGAGCCGCTTCAACGTGCCGGCGCAGCTGGTCGCGCCGGTGCCAGACGGGCTGAGCGCGGTTGCGGCGGCGACGATTCCCGCCGCGGCGCTGACGGTTCGGCTCGCGTTCGACTGGGCGCAGTTGAAGGCCGGCGATCGCGTTCTCATCCACGCCGCCAGCGGTGGCGTCGGACTCTACGCGGTCCAGATGGCGCAGCAGCACGGCGCGATCGTGTTCGCAACCGCCAGCAAATACAAGCGTGAAACGCTGCGCAAGATGGGCGTGAAGTATGTCTACGATTCGCGTACAACGGATTTCGCTGATCAGATCCTGGCCGACACCGATGGTGCGGGCGTTGACGTCGTACTCAACAGCCTGACCAATGAGGGTTTCGTGGAAGCTACCGTACGGGCCACCGCCCAGAACGGTCGCTTCGCCGAGATCGCCAAGCGCGACATCTGGACACCCGAGCAGATGGCGGCCGCCCGACCCGATATCGCCTACGAGATCATCGCATTGGATCTCACCGCCTTGCAGAATCCTGACCACGTCAAGCGATTGTTGATCGAAGTCTCGGACGGGATGGCCACCCGCGAGTGGACACCGCTTCCGGCCGAGATCTACCCGATCACCGAGGCGAGGGCAGCGTTCCGGCGCATGCAGCAGGCCCGCCACATCGGCAAGATCGTGCTTCAGATCCCGAACCCGTTGCAGCCCAGGCCCGATCGGAGCTACCTGATCACCGGCGGCCTCGGGGCGATCGGTCTGCACACCGCGGGGTACCTGGCGCAGCTCGGGGCCGGCGACATCGTGCTGACCAGCCGTCGCGAACCCGGCGCGGACGCGCAGCGCGCGATCGACGAGATCACCGAACGCTACAAGTGCCGCATCCACGTCTTCGCCGCCGACGTCGGCGACGAGGCCGAGGTGGCACGGTTACTCGACCGGATCCGCGCGGAGTTGCCGCCGCTGGCCGGTGTGGCGCACCTGGCCGGGGTGCTCGACGATGCCCTGCTGTCCCAGCAGGATCTCGACCGCTTCCGGACGACGTTGCGCCCCAAGGCCTTCGGTGCATACCACCTGGACCGGTTGACGCGGGCCGACGATCTCGACTTCTTCATCGTCTCCTCGTCGGTGTCGAGTGTCTTCGGCTCACCTGGGCAGGCCAACTACGCGACGGCCAACGCGCTGCTCGACGGCCTGGTCGCGCGGCGCCGCGCCGAGGGCTTGCCGGCCACCGCAGTCAACTTCGGGCCGTGGGCCGAGGGCGGCATGGCGTCGTCGGAAGCCGTGCGCGCCAACCTCAACGCCCAAGGCCTGGTGCCGCTGCCGCCGTCGGCCGCGCTCAACGCGCTCAGCGAAGTCGTGGCGAACGGCACCGGCCAGGCGACCGTCGTGAAGGCCAACTGGCAACGGGCCGCGAAGCTGTTGGGTGCGGCCCGACCGCCGATCCTGGACCTCGTGCTGCCCCGTCCCGAAGGCGAAACCGTCGGCGACAGCGAATTACTGCGTCAGCTGCAGGAGATTCCGGTGCCGCAACGCGCGGCATTCGTCACCGAGTTCCTGCAACGCGAGGTGCAGGGCTTCCTGCGGTTGGCCCAGCCGCCCGCGGCGACCAGCCGCTTCCTGGACCTCGGAACCGATTCGTTGATGGCGATCGAACTGCGCAACCGGTTGCACAGCCAGTTCGGTGGCGCGTTCACTATCAACGCGACCGCGGTGTTCGACTATCCGACGATCGGCGGGCTGGCCGAGTACCTCGTCGGACAGCTGCCCGACGCGGAACCAGCTGAGATGCAGGCGGTTTCGGGGGCCGGCTGACCTCGCCGGACACGCGAGGGGGCTATTGAGCCCAGCGCTGGGCCTGGACCTCGGGCGGCAGCGTCGTCTGCAACGGTGCGTCGAGCCCGTCGTAGATACCGGGTTTCTGCTCGACGAGCCAGGCAAGGGCGCCGAGCAACCGATTGGCCGCGGTGGTGTTGCCGCCGTCGGCGCGGGTACCCCCGGGCACGTCGGCGCGCGTGGTGATGGTCAGCTGCGGATCGCCGTCGATGATCACGCGGTGGTCGCCGACGCCCTCATCGGGATACGGCCAGTCCGGCGCGCACGACGAGTGGATGCGGGTGATGTGGTCGATGACGATGCGTTCACGTCCGGCCGACTTTCCGATCACCTTCAACCAGAACGCGCCCTGGGTGCCCTTCTCGAACCGGCCCATCACCGTCTCGACGGGTTCCTCCAGCGGGCGTCGTTCGACCTCCTCGGCGATCTCGTCGATCTCCATTCCGAGGGTGCGGCCGACCAAGCGGATGTTGCCGCCCCACACCATGGTCGGGATCGACGGAAGCAACATCATCGGGGTCTCGCCCATGGACCCCCCAAAACCACACAGCACCCGCACAGAATGCGGCTGGTTGTAAGTGGAGTAGTCGAAGATCTCCTGGCAGTGGATGCTGTTGATCCTGGTGCACAGGCCGGCGGCGATCACCGCCAGCGCGTCGTTGCCCCAACCCGGGTCGACGCCGCTGACGAGCAGGGTGCAGTTGCCCTCTTCGGCGGCGCGGGTGAGCCGGTCGACCCACTCGGGTGGCGCCGAGCGCGGGTCGTAGAGCGAGTACAGCGACGGCGTCACCACATGCCTGCCCGCGCGTAGACAGCGCTCGATGTCGGCGACGGCGTCGTCCGGTCGGATGTCTCCGGAGGCCATATAGGCGACGGCATCGCAGTCGGCGAGCGCCGCGTCGACGTCGGTGGTGGCGGTGACGCCGGTCGACCCGTCGAGGGCGGCAAACGCAGCGGCGTCGCTACCCGCTTTGTCCGGCGATGACGTGATGACGCCGGCGAGTGTCAACCCCGGGAAAGCCACCGCCGAACGGATGGCCGCCGACCCCATGTTGCCCGTCCCCCAGACCGCGATGCGAAGCATCGCAACACCCTATCCGGGCCGGCGTGACGATTCTCACAATGGGCCTCAGCGCCTGCTCAGACAGCTGTCAACTGCGGATTTCGGTTCCCCGACCAACCGGGCGGTTAGTTAGGCCCCGGAAATTGTTTCGAGGTGGTTTGAGTTGAAGTTACTGATGGGTATAGTTCGGACAGTTACTGGTGGGTAACTTAAGCAACAAGTACCCAACCAACAGTGGCCGTCTCACCGAGGAGGAACTGTGAGCCACTATAAGAGCAACGTTCGTGACCAGGTATTCAACCTGTTCGAGGTCTTCGGCGTTGACAAGGCGCTTGGCGAGGGTGACTACGCCGAACTGGACGTGGACACCGCCCGCGAGATGCTCGGCGAGATCGCCCGGTTGGCTGAGGGTCCGATCGCCGAGTCGTTCGCCGACGCGGACCGCAACCCGCCGACGTTCGACCCCAACACCCACTCGGTGACGCTGCCCGACTCGTTCAAGAAGTCGATGCGCGCGCTGCTCGAGGGTGGCTGGGACAAGGTCGGCCTCTCCGAGGAACTCGGCGGCATGCCGATGCCCCGCGCGCTGCAGTGGGCGCTGATCGAGCACATTCTCGGCGCCAACCCCGCGGCCTACATGTACGCCATGGGCGCGGGCATGTGCGAGATCTTCTACAACAACGGCACCGACGAGCAGAAGAAGTGGGCCGTGCTGGCCGCCGAGCGCGGTTGGGGCGCCACGATGGTGCTGACCGAGCCCGATGCGGGCTCCGATGTCGGCGCCGGCCGCACCAAGGCCGTGCAGCAGCCCGACGGCACCTGGCACATCGACGGCGTCAAGCGCTTCATCACCTCGGGCGACTCCGACGACCTGTTCGAGAACATCATGCACCTGGTGCTGGCCCGCCCCGAGGGCGCCGGCCCGGGCACCAAGGGTCTGTCGCTGTTCTTCGTGCCGAAGTTCCACTTCGACCCGGAGACCGGTGAGCCCGGCGAGCGCAACGGTGTCTTCGTCACCAACGTCGAGCACAAGATGGGCCTGAAGGTCTCGGCCACCTGTGAGCTGTCCCTGGGTCAGCACGGCACCCCCGCCGTGGGCTGGCTGGTCGGCGAGGTGCACGACGGCATCGCGCAGATGTTCGATGTCATCGAGCAGGCCCGAATGATGGTGGGCACCAAGGCGATCGCCACGCTGTCGACCGGCTACCTCAACGCGCTCGAGTACGCCAAGGAGCGTGTGCAGGGCGCCGACATGACGCAGATGACCGACAAGACGGCTCCGCGCGTGACGATCACGCACCACCCCGACGTGCGTCGTTCGCTGATGACCCAGAAGGCCTACGCCGAGGGTCTGCGCGCGCTGTACCTCTACACGGCGACCTACCAGGACGCCCCGGTGGCCAAGGCCGTGCACGAGGTGGACGCCGAGCTCGCCGCGCGGGTCAACGACCTGTTGCTGCCGATCGTCAAGGGTGTCGGCTCCGAGCAGGCCTACGCCAAGCTGACCGAGAGCCTGCAGACCCTCGGTGGTTCTGGCTTCCTGCAGGACTACCCGATCGAGCAGTACATCCGCGACGCCAAGATCGACTCGCTCTACGAGGGCACGACGGCCATCCAGGCGCAGGACTTCTTCTTCCGCAAGATCGTCCGCGACAAGGGTGTGGCGCTGGCTCACGTGGCCGGTCAGATCGAGCAGTTCGTCAAGAACGAGTCGGGCAACGGCCGGCTCAAGGCCGAGCGTGCGCTGCTGGCGACCGCGCTGGAGGACGTCCAGGCGATGGCGGCCTCGCTCACCGGCTATCTGATCGCGGCGCAGGAGAACTCGACCGAGCTGTACAAGGTCGGCCTGGGCTCGGTGCGCTTCCTGATGAGCGTCGGCGACCTGGTCATCGGCTGGCTCCTGCAGCAGCACGCCGCGGTGGCCGTCGACAAGCTCGACGCGGGTGTCAGCGGTGACGACCGCGCCTTCTACGAGGGCAAGGTCGCGGTGGCGTCGTTCTTCGCCAAGAACTTCCTGCCGATGCTGACCAGCACGCGTCAGATCATCGAGAACCTCGACAACGAGGTGATGGAACTCGACGAGGCGGCCTTCTAAGAGCCATCAGCCGCATCGCTGAGACAAAACGCCCCCGGACTCTTCCCGGGGGCGTTTTGCATGGAGGCAAGACATAAAAGGGCGGGTTCGGGAGTGGCTTTTCCGAAGAGTCGGCAAGGGTTGAAAGCCGACCGCGCGAGACTGATGTGACGCACCTAGTTGCCCTCCCGAACCCGTCGTGCGACCGATCGTACGCCGGTGTTCTAGATCACACCAGGGCGAATTTTCTGCTCACTCGCCCGTGGCTCGCAGCAGCGCCCGGGTGCGTGCACGCGCCTCGGGGTCGGAGTCGAAGACGCTGGCGACGAACTCGTCGACGCCGGCGGCGGCCAGTTCGTGGAGCCGCTGTGACACCGTTTCCTCGTCGCCGATGATCGCGGCGTCCGCGGGCTCTGCGAAGCCCTCCCGGTCGAGCATGGCGCGGTACGACGGCAACTGTCCGTAGATGGCGAACTGGTCGGCGGCTTCGGCTCGCGCGCCATCGATGTCATCGGTGACGCTGATCGGCAACGACGCCACGACCCGAACCGAGCCCTCGTCGCGGCCGGCTTCCACGGCGGCCGTGCGCAGGGTCGGGATGATGTGGTCGGCCAGGGTCTTGGGACCCGTCATCCACGTCATCGTTCCGGCGCTGCGGCGTCCGGCGAGGCGCAGCATCTGCGGGCCGAGCGCCGCGAGGTAGACGTCGGGCCGCGGGGCGCCCGGCACCTTCAGCGAGCCGCGCGTCGTCCAGAACTCGCCGGAGGCGTCGGCGGGCTCACCGGCCAGCAGGGGCAGCAGCGCGTCGAGGTATTCGCGCATCTGCCGCACCGGCTTGTCGTACGAGATGCCCCACACCCCTTCGGTCACCATGCGATGGCTCAGCCCGATGCCGAGGGTGAAGCGGCCGCCGGCGATGGCGTTCAGCGTGAGCGCACGCTGCGCCAGTTGGGTGGGGTGCTGAATTTGGATGGGGATGACGCCCGATGCCACCTCAATGGTGTCGATCTCGCGGAATGCAACGGCCAGGACTGTCAGCAGGTCGGGGTCGTAGGGCAGCTGCGCCATCCAGACCCTGCGGAATCCTTCGTCGCGCAACGACGTCAGCTTCGTTATGACGACGTCGACCGGCGACCGGCCGTCGGCATCGGTGATGAGTCCGGTGAGTGCGACGCTGATCTGCATCGCACCATCGAAGCATGGGCGCCACAACGTTAAGAGCCCCGTACTGCCGTCGGGTCGGGGGGTCAGACGGCAGCACGGAGCTATCCGGTGTATCGGCGCGGTTCCGGGGGGCGTTACACGCTGCCGTCAGTATTCTTTTTTCCTCACCCGCCGGGCTGGTCAGGCCTCCAGAATGGCCGCGACGCCCTGTCCGCCGGCCGCGCAGATAGAGATCAGCCCACGCACCGGTTGACCGGTCTCCTTCTTCTTCTCGGCCAACTGCTTGGCCAGCTGCGCCACGATCCGCCCGCCGGTCGCGGCGAACGGATGGCCCGCGGCCAACGACGACCCGTTGACGTTGAGCTTCGACCGGTCGATCGACCCGAGCGCGGCATCCAGGCCGAGGCGTTCCTTGCAGTACTCCTCGGACTCCCATGCCTGCAGGTGCGCGAGCACCACCGACGCGAACGCCTCGTGGATTTCGTAGAAATCGAAGTCCTGCAGGCTCAGGCCGTTCCGGGCCAGCAACCGCGGCACCGCATACGTCGGCGCCATCAGCAACCCGTCCTTGCCGTTGACGTAGTCCACTGCGGCGGTCTCCGCGTCGACGAAGTAGGCGAGCGGTTCGATGCCATGCGCCGTGGCCCACTCCTCGGTCGCCAGCAGGGACACCGAGGCGCCGTCGGTCAGTGGCGTGGAGTTACCCGCGGTCATCGTCGCGTCGCCGTTGCGGACCCCGAACACCGGCTTGAGCTTGGCGAGTTTCTCCGCGGACGAATCGGCGCGCAGGTTGTTGTCGCGGTACACGCCCAGGAACGGCGTGACGAGATCGTCGAAGAAGCCGCGGTCGTAGGCGGCGGTCATGTTGCGGTGGCTCGCGGCGGCCAGCTCGTCCTGGTCGACGCGCTTGATGCCCATCTCCTTGGCGGTGACGGCGGCGTGCTCACCCATCGACATGCCGGTGCGGGGCTCGCTGTTGACCGGGATCTGGATGCCCAGGGATGCGGGCAGCTTGCCGACGAGCTTGAGCCGGTCGACGTTCGACTTCGCGCGACGCAGCCCCAGCAGCGTGCGGCGAAGATCGTCGCCGAGCGCGATCGGCGCATCCGACGCGGTATCGACGCCGCCGGCCGCCGCGACCTCGTAGCGGCCCGCGGCGATGCCGTCGGCGGCGCTGATGGTCGCCTGCAGGCCGGTGCCGCATGCCTGCTGGATGTCGAACGCCGGCGTGTACGACGACAGCGCGCTGCCGAGCACGCATTCGCGGATCAGGTTGAAGTCGCGGCTGTGCTTGAGCACGGCGCCGCCGATCACCGCGCCGAGCGTCTCCCCCTCGAGGTTGAAACGCTCGACCAGGCCGCCCAGCGCGGCGGTGAACATGTCCTGGTTCGACGCGCTGGCGTAGGCGCCATCGGAGCGGGCGAAAGGAATTCGGTTGCCACCGATGATGGCGACGCGTCGGCGGGTATCACTAGGCATGCACCCATAGTACCCACCCTTCTTACTCTGGAGTAAGTTCGTCCTCATGGCATCCGATCTGTACTCGCAAATCGTCCACTCGGCGCCCGGATCGTTCCTCGCCAAGCAACTCGGCATCCCCCAGCCCGAGACGCTGCGCCGCTACAAGCCCGGTGATCCGCCGCTGGCGGGCACGCTGCTGA
Organism: Mycolicibacterium novocastrense; assembly: GCF_001499835.1. Lineage (NCBI taxonomy): Bacteria > Bacillati > Actinomycetota > Actinomycetes > Mycobacteriales > Mycobacteriaceae > Mycobacterium > Mycolicibacterium novocastrense. The sequence goes on along the minus strand of NZ_LQIH01000012.1, from coordinate 229,446 downwards.
TCGGCGGTGAGGGCCGACTCGTCGAACCGCTGCGCACCGCACTGGCCGAGGATTACGACGTCGTCTCCGACAACCTCGGCGGGCGCTGGGCCGACTCCTTTGGCGGGCTGGTTTACGACGCCACTGGCATCACCGAACCGACCGGGCTGAAGGGCCTCTACGAGTTCTTCACCCCGCTGCTGCGCAACCTCGGGCCCTCCGGTCGCGTCGTCGTCATCGGCACCACCCCCGAGCAGGCCGGCAGCGAACACGAGCGCATCGCGCAGCGCGCGCTCGAGGGCTTCACCCGCTCGCTGGGCAAGGAGATGCGCCGCGGCGCGACGGTGAACCTGGTTTATGTGTCGCCTGACGCGAAGCCCGCCGCGACGGGTCTGGAGTCGACGATGCGGTTCCTGCTGTCGGGCAAGTCGGCCTACGTCGACGGTCAGGTGTTCCGGATCGGCCCCGACGACGCGGCGCCGCCCGCCGACTGGGACCGCCCGCTGGAGGGCAAGGTCGCGATCGTCACCGGGGCCGCCCGCGGTATCGGCGCGACGATCGCCGAGGTGTTCTCCCGCGACGGGGCGAAGGTGATCTGCATCGACGTCGAGGGGGCGCAGGAAGCGCTCGGCGTGACCGCCACGAAGGTCGGCGGGACCGCGCTGGCCCTCGACGTGACCGCCGCCGACGCCGTCGACCGCATCACCGAGCATGTGCGAGACCACTATGACGGTCGCGTCGACATCCTGGTCAACAACGCCGGCATCACCCGCGACAAGCTGCTCGCCAACATGGACGAGGGGCGTTGGGATTCGGTCGTCGCGGTGAATCTGGTTGCGCCGCTTGCCCTTGCCGAAGGTCTGGTGAACAACGGAGTGCTGGGCGAGGGCGGTCGGATCGTCGGCCTGTCCTCGATGGCCGGCATCGCGGGCAACCGCGGGCAGACCAACTACGCCGCGACCAAGGCGGGCATGATCGGGCTGACCGACAGCCTGTCGGAGGCCTACGCCGACAAGGGCGTCACCGTCAACGCGGTCGCGCCAGGATTCATCGAAACGAAAATGACCGAGGCGATTCCGCTGGCCACCCGCGAGGTGGGCCGACGGCTCAATTCGCTGTACCAGGGCGGCCAACCGGTCGACGTCGCCGAGACCATCGCCTACTTCGCGAGTCCGGCGTCCAACGCCGTCACAGGTAACACGGTGCGGGTGTGCGGCCAGGCGTGGTTGGGGGCGTGACGTGTCGCAACCGTCCGGCTTGATGAACCTGGCACGCGCGGCGGCGGGTGCCCTCCCGTTCGTGCCGCGCGGCGAGACGCTGCCCGACCGCACGCTGACCGTCGAGGACCTGAAGATCGATCCCGAGAACGTGGCGGCCTACGCGGCGGTCACCGGACTGCAGTTCGGGGACACGGTGCCGCTGACGTATCCGTTCGCGCTGACGTTTCCGACACTGATGTCGTTGGTCACCGGCTTTGACTTTCCCTTTGCGGCAATGGGTTCGGTGCATATCGAGAACCACATCACCCAGTACCGCCCGATCGCGGTGACCGACTCCGTCTCGGTGAAGGTGCACGCGGAGAACCTGCGCGAGCATCGGCGCGGCCTGCTGGTCGACATCGTGACCGACGTCAACGTCGGCAACGAGCAGGCGTGGCACCAGATCACGACGTTCCTGCACCAGCAGCGCACGAGCCTGTCCGACGAGCCGAAGCCGCCGCCGCAGAAGCCGCCGAAACTCGGTCCGCCGAACGCGATGCTGCGCATCACGCCAGGACAGATCCGGCATTACGCGTCGGTGGGCGGCGACCACAACCCGATCCACACCAACTCCATCGCGGCCAAGCTGTTCGGTTTCCCGACCGTCATCGCGCACGGAATGTTCAGCGCGGCAGCGGTTCTGGCGAACATCGAGGGTCAGCTGCCGGATGCGGTCAAGTATTCGGTGAAGTTCGCCAAGCCCGTGGTGCTGCCCGCGAGCGCGGGCCTGTACGTCGACCGGGTGTCCGACGGCTGGGATCTGACGTTGCGCGACATGAAGAAGCGCGAGCCGCACCTGTTCGGGACGGTCCGCTCGCTGTAGTCGCGTGCGCACCGATCACGGCGTTAGGAACGGAAGACGTTCGCTGCCTTTTTCAAAGCTGTGACCAAATAGTGGTATGTGCACGATCGACTATTCGATGAATGAACTTTACACCCCTGTTTGCGTAGCATTCCTGTGTGAGAGCGCTGATTGTTGTCCGCCTATCACGCGTCACCGATGCGACGACCAGTCCCGAGCGTCAGATCGCCGCGTGCGAGGAGTTGTGCCGCCAACGAGGATATGAAGTCGTCGGCATAGCGCAGGACCTCGACATTTCCGCTGGAAAGACGACGCCGTTCGACCGCCCGCAGTTGGGCAAGTGGCCATCCAATCCGAGCCAATACGACGTCATCGTCTTCTTTCGCGTGGACCGAATCGTGCGCCGGTTGTTCGACCTTGCGGACCTCATCAGATGGTCACGTCAGCACGGCGTGACCGTCGTCTCTGCGACGCAATCGCACTTCGACCTGTCGACCGACTTCGGCGACATCATCGCGCTGCTCGTCGCCAGGGTCGCGGAAATGGAACTGGAACCAATCAGCGAGCGCAACGCGTCGGCGTTCCGACACAACTACTCGCGTGGCAAGTACAGCGGCGGTATTCCTCCCTGGGGCTACCTACCCGAGCGCGACGACAACGGCGAGTGGCGACTCGTCCAGGACGCCGAACAAGTAGCCGTGATTCACGACGTAGTGGAGCACGTGTTGAAGGGCGAGCCGCTGCGTGCGATCGCGCACGACCTCACCAAACGAGGCGTACTCACACCGAAAGATCGCTTTGCTCAAGTGCGTGGTCGCGAAGTGTTGGGGTACGAGTGGCATTCCGGCCCTCTGAAGCGAGCGCTGACGTCGCCAACGTTGCTCGATCGCGTTGTCACACGCGAGCAATTGTTGGACGCGCAGGGACGACCTCAGCGCGATGCCAAGGGCCGCAAAGTGTTCGGTGACGACGTGCTCGTCGCCGGTGATGACGGTTCGCCTATCGCTCGTGCGGAACCGATCCTGTCGCGCGATATGTTCGACCGCGTCGGTGTCGAACTGTCGGGACGCGAGAACCGCAAGGAACCGACGAAGCGAAGCAGTGGCCTTCTACTGCGCATCATCTACTGCGGCGTGTGTGGTCGTCCCGGTTACCACCGGAAAGGTGGTGCTGGCCGAAAGCCTCGCTACCGTTGTGCAAGTGCGCAATACACCGAGCCATGCGCGAATCGTACGATCTCGCTCGAATGGGCCGAGGAAGAACTTGAGCGTCGAATCCTCGCGAACCTCGGACCGATGGAGCGCAGGCAAAGAGTGTGGTTCGCCGCAATGACCACACGACCGAACTCGACGAGGTGAACGAAGCACTTGCCGACCTCACCGAACAACTCGGCACACGCGTGTTCAAGCGCGGCACTCCGCAGCGCGCCAAACTCGATCAGCGCATCGCGGCACTGAGTGAGCGACAAGCCGAATTAGCCGCCATGCCAAACGAACCCGCTGGATGGCGTTTTGAGCCGACGGGCGAACTGTTCTCCGACTGGTGGGAAGCACCGGACACCGAGGCGCGCAACGTACGGCTGCGACAGATGGGCTTTCGCGTCGTGTGGACATCGCACACTGAGGGCAGCCGTACGGTGTTTGACGACTTCAGGCTCGACGGGGACCTGACGATGAACCTCGACGCCGACCAGCTGTTCGGCCCGCTCCGCGATGTCATCAAGATGCTCTCGCGGGACGACGAGAGTCTTACCGCTGGTAGGAGTTAGATTCGCGCACCAACCCTCTTACGATTAATCGTTAGTCCATCTAATCAAAGAGGATCCCATGACCGCACCCACCGACAACACGCTCACTACCAAGGCCGTCGCCGAGAAGTTGGGCACCGACCCGAAGACGCTGCGCGTGTTCCTGCGCGCCACCGAGCAAGGCGTCGGGCCGGGGTCGCGCTACGCGTTCACCGCCAAGGACGTCGCACCGCTCAAGGCGAAGTTCACGAAGTGGGCGGCTGATCGTGAGGCCGCCAGGAAGGACAAGAAGGCGAAGCCGGCCGTCGTCGAGGATTGACCCCGGTCAGCCCCTGCACCTTCGGGTGTGGGGTTTTCTGGTGGCGCAGGTGCTGTTCAATCTCGCTTGGGTCAAGCGCAAGCCGTTCGCGTGCGAGATTCACAAAATGGCTGCGTTGTCCAACGACTTTCAGCCAAGCCTGTTGCGCGGCCTCGACCGAGGGTCGGCGCCCACCTACAGCGACGCCAGACGCTTCCGCCATGGCGCTGTTGATGGCACTGATCTGCTTGTTCAATTCGTGAAGAGGCTGATCGAGGGAGGTGCCTTTCATGAGTGTCAGTGCTCTGAACAAGGGTAGTGCCGATTTCAGAACCCCACTGGTTCATGAAGTCAATGGATCTCAACTGGATTGCTCGACCTGATTTTTCATCGGTGATCATCCCGCCTTCCAGTTCATGGTCACTCAACGGAACCTCGGGGTCGAACGTGTGAGGGAGAAATTCAAGAAACCCTGAGTACATCAGTAGGGGCGCACTCATTCGGTCTATACCTGCCCACAGTTCAGATAGCGCGCTTATCGCCTCGCGTCGCCGCGATAACTCATGGTCGACCAATCTGGCTCGGTCCGCTCTAAAGGCCTCGCGCAACGCAACGACCACGGCGGCGAACGTGACCGCACTACCTACGGATTGTCCGTAACTGCCCCATTGCGCGGCACCCCAATGTTCAAGCAAGCCGTACACCAGAAACCCGAGAGACGTGACGACCGTGACCGACACCAAGAGGTGTAGCCAACGCTGCATCACTTTCTTAAACATGAGTCGAGTGAAGCACGGACATACGACAGCGCCGCCTCAGCGACGCGTGTGCCGCCCAGCGTTTTGAGTGTGAGGATGCTTCGTATGGAACGTATGGTGCTCAAATTGTTCGCGCGATGGACCGAGCTCCAGTCCTTGATGAAGGACTACACGCTATTGGCGCTCGAGGGCGAGGCTGCGCAGGAGTACGCGGACAAGGGCAAGTACGCCGACGATTACATCCTCAAGGAATACAAGAAAGTCGTTCGCCGGGTCTGGGGTGTCGCTTTCCCGCAAGTCTTCTCGGTGATTTACAAAGAGGCCAAAGCCGTCCGCGACAAGCTCGCGCACATGATCGACGTTCCCTCAATCGAGGGCCAGCAGCCGCATCGAGTCATGACCATCGTCCGCAGTAGAGGGTTCGAGAAGTACGAGGACGGAATCTGGCTGCAGCATCGGTACAAGGAAGAGATTCGCGAAGAGGATCTGGTTACGGCACTCCGCGATGTCGATCAGGCGCGCAAGATGCTGCACATCATCTTCAACCTTGGTGCGCGGTTCAAGGAACTTCAGCCCGCCGACGATGACATCTGGGACTTTCATTGGATTCCATGGTGGGACGGTCGATGGGGCCAACCTCCTACCCATCCGACGAAGGGATATCGCTTCCCGGTCGGACGTTATCGCCATCATGCCGATCCGAATGTCGAGCAATCGTACTGGGAACCGGACGAAAGCAAGTGGTATCGCTATCAGCCCGACGAAGATGACGACGACTAAGGAAGTTCGCCGGCTTATTCGCGGGCGTCAGCGCCCTCACTTTCCTTGACCAGTTGCTTGAGCACCGGATAGGGCACGTTCTTCAGGAAGGATGGCGAAAGAACATGCTGGGCCGATACCGAAAGTCGGGATCTTGCTTGCACTCCCACAAGATTCGACGTGCGCGTTTCATGCAATGCTCAGGCACAGGCCTTGTGTGGTAACGGACTTGTCCATCTGTGTCGATGGTGAACTTCGTGGGGCCTGCTACTTCGCACGGGCGGGGTAGGGAGTTGACGAACACGCGATGTCCCCAGTTTCCAAATTGGCCGAAGTCGATGACTCGCGGCTCAGCCCTCCTTGCCATGTCGTCTCTCCCATTCCTCGGCCTCGCGCCGCTCCTTCTGCGCAGCCCAGCGTTCACGTGATCGAGTCATGTATTCGGGATCGCTTCGGCGTTTGCGTCGTCTCGCGTTGTATGCGTCTTTATATGCCTGGTAATTCGGGTCATCCGCTGCAGGCCAAGCTATTTCGACTCCCCTTATCCGGTGCCGATTCATCATAAGACGGCAGAACTCCCCGCCAGTCATGATGCGGTGTGACGTGGTGGAATGCGAAATACGTTGGCAGTTCGAACAAAGAAAAGGACCCGCCCCACACCACGCAGATGGACAAGCATGGGGCCGGGCCTTGCCTTGTGCGGCGCTACATTGCGCGTGCGGGGTTGCCCAGCATCGGACGGGCGTACTCCAACCACAGCTCGAAGTGGACGTCACACATGTAGTCGAGCGTATCGCCGTTTTCGCAGACCTCGAAAGCAGCAGCGTCGCCGCACGTCTCGTCAGACATGAGGCCTTCGCAACGACGCAATGGCTTGAAGGTGTAGGTGTCGGTCATCGCATTCGTCCAGATATGAGAAAAGCCCCCACCGGATCATCCGGATGAGGCACAAAAGGCCACGAGGTATGCCTCGCAGCCAGAGCCAGCAGAGCACGCCCGACGTCACAGGAGTAACAAACCGCTGGTCGTCGGGGCTACACTAAATTGGCGAAACATTCCGTAGATTTTGACGATCGCGTTCATATACTCATGCGATGGCTATAGAGGGGGAAGCCACACAGGAGGATGGGGCCTCGACGGATACGCCAAAAGACGAGTCCTCAGCGTCGCAGGTTTCATCGACGGAGCAACTTGCGGGGGAAGAACCACTACCCGAGGCTTCGACCGAGCAGAATCCTGGCGCGCGCCCGCGTAAGGAAGCGCCGCGCGCCCCGGAGCCTGGAGATAACAAGAAGTCGGAGTACCCGGGGTCGATAATTGCTGCGTGTATTACTGCCGGAGCGACCCTCATAGCGGCGCTCATCGGTGGAGCTTTCCTCATGTATTCGCGAGACGACAACTCCCCACCGCCGTCTACGACAACGACCCCGCTGTCCACGACGATCACCGGAAGTAGCAGCACAACTGTTGGCGTCACATCGCCCTCTACGCCTCCTGCTGTAGTACCACCTCTGTCACCCGCGAGCACCGTGTCGGTGCCGCCACCAGAGCCAGCTGGCGTTTCCCCGGCGTGGGGACCTTCAGGACAGGAATCAGCAAGCAAGTCACCGTCGATTCAAGAACCTTCGGCCGCCGCTGATCCGTCGTACAAGGTTTCAACACTCGATGACGCTCGAGGTCTTTTAATTTCGGCGGGACACGCGCGCGTTGGCGCCAAATTCGTTTATGTGCTGGTAGGTCCGCGAAAGGACGCTCAAAGTCAGTTCTGGGCCGCAGGTGCACCTGTGGCACCCGACGGCTCTTGGAGTGTCACCGTACTTACACCGCCGGCGCTGTCTTTGCCGTTCACCGTGGATGCATACTTCCAGGACTTCGATTTTGAGCACATCCCAAATTTCGCAGACCCGTCGAGCGCCGCGGCAGCGGCGCCGTTCCCCCCCGTCGACAGCTTTGCAGGAGCCGTCTTATGCGGACAGGTCATCGGCCCGGCGTGTTACACGGGTCTTGGACCGCCGATCCGGTACACGAGCGACGGTCAGTAGGGAAGTAAAACTCAACAGCCGCGTACACGACGGTCGACATACCGCTGGCTTCGGTCTAGTTCGGTGACTTGACCGCAGTCTCGACGGGGTGGTCGGACGGGGTGCCCTTCAAGCCGCGCCAGAACAGGTTGATCATCAGCTCGGCGGCCTCATCGACGCCGGCATCGCCGGTGCTGACCCGCGATGCCACCGCCTCACCGGCGCCGACCAGGGCGACGGCCATCATGTCGAAGTCGGTGTCGGGCTCGGGGTTTCGGGTGCCCGAGCGCAGCAGCCTGCCCACCAGGTCGATGATGCGTTCGCGGCCCTCACGCACGGTGTGCGCGAACGCCTGCGAGCTGGTGGCCTGGCTGTAGAGCACCATCCACGAGGCCCGGTTCGCGTCGATGTAGTTCAGGAAGGCCAGAACCGCGGTGCGCAACAGGTCTTTCGGGCTCTGCTTGAAGTCGATCTGGCTGCGGACCTCGTCGACGAACCGCGCCAGCTCACGGTCCAGGCACGCAGCGAACAACTCTTCTTTCGAGCCGTAGTACAGGTACAGCATCGGCTTGGAGATCTGCGCCTCGGCGGCGATCGCATCCATCGACGTCTCGTGATAGCCGTTGACCGAGAAGATCTGCACGGCGGCGTCCAGCATCTGCTGTTCGCGCACCGCGCGCGGCAACCGCTTGGTACCTCCGGCCATCCCACCAGGGTAAGCAATGCGCGCCACCAGGGCGTCAGCAGCGGGCGTGGGCGGGAATCAGCAGCGCGGGTTGGGGCCCTTCATCCCAGCGATCCGCAGCACCGAGGCGTCGACGCTGGACATCGACAGCTCGCCGGCATCCAACGCCTTCTCCAGCCGGTCGAGCACGGCGGGCACCTCACCGGTACTCAGCCACAGCGCGACGTCGGCGCCCGCTTGCAGGCTCCGCAGCGCCGCCTCGGCGACCCCGAACCGGTCGGTGATGGCCCGCATACCGGACAGGTCATCGGTGAACACCGGGCCGTTGAACGGCTGGCCGCCGTAATTGCCCGACCGCAGCAGCGCGTAGGCCGCCGGGCTCAGGCTCGCCGGATCGCTGCCGGTCAGCCCGGGCACCTGTAGGTGCCCGACCATCACTCCGACCGGCGCCTGACTGGTCAGTGTCCGGTACGGCACCAGATCGGTGGTCTGCAGATCGCTGAGCGGTGGCGTCGTGACACCGCCCGTGTGCGAGTCGCCCGAGGCGCGCCCATGGCCGGGGAAGTGTTTGAGCACCGGCATCACACCGCCGTCGCGCAGGCCACGGGCATACGCGCCGGCGAAATCGGTGACGACGGCCGGATCGGAGCCGAACGACCGGTCACCGATCGCGCCGCCCCCGTCGACGTCGACGACCGGCGCGAAGTCGATCGTGATGCCGAGCCCGCGCATGGCCTGGCCCCGCTTCAGCGCGATGTTGTACACCTCGTCGGGCGTGCTGCTGGCCGCCAGCGAGGCGGGCGACGGTTGGCTACCGATCAGCCCGGCCAACCGCGACACCTGGCCGCCCTCCTCGTCGACGCTGACCGCGAGTGGTAGCGGGGCCGCCGATGCAGCGATGCCTGCCAGTGAGCCGTCGGACAGCATCGACAGGTCGGTCCAGCTGCCGACGAAGATGCCGCCGACGTGGTGGGTGTCCACGACCGCGCGCGCGTCACCCGCGTTCGAGACCCCGACCATCAACAGCTGGGCGAGCTTGTCGCGGGTCGACATGGCCGACAGCAGCGACTCGCCGGCGCCACACGCAGGCGCGGCGGGGGCACCCGGCGCGGGAGCCGCGGGCACGGCGGTCGCCGCCTTGGTGATGGGCGCGGACGTCGGTGAGGGTGCGGCTTCCTGCGCGGCAGGCGAGCACGCCATCAGCAATACGGGAGCGGCGGCGAGGGCACACAATGCGCGGGGCAAGGCCATGGGCCTCGACACTAACGGCTGTAGTGGCTCAGTTCTATCTCGTGGTCGGCGTGTGCGGCGAGAACATGCCTTCAGCTGCGCACATGGACCGCATGCTACTTTTGCCGCATGGATCGGTTCCTCGTGCCCGCCGCCGCCAGCATCGTGGTCGGTCTGCTGTTGGGTGCGGCAGCCGTGTTCGGTGTGACGCTGATGGTGCAGCAGGACAACAAGCCTCCTCTGCAAGCGGGCGATCCGGCGTCTTCGGTGCTCAACAGGGTCGAGTACGGCGACCGCAGCTGACTCCCGGGCCGCCTCCGAGACGGCCCCGCTCTCCCGGCGCTGGTTGTGGGTGGCCGCTGCGGCGGCGCTGGTCCTGACGTTCGCCCAGTCACCCGGACAGATCTCGCCCGACACCAAGCTCGACCTGACCGCCAATCCGCTGCGGTTCCTCTCGCGCGCGTTCAACCTGTGGAACAGCGAACTGCCCTTCGGGCAGGCCCAGAACCAGGCCTACGGGTATCTGTTCCCGCACGGCACCTTCTTCCTGATCGGCGACATCGTCGGACTGCCCGGCTGGGTCACCCAGCGGCTGTGGTGGGCGCTGCTGCTGGTGGTCGGCTTCTGGGGTGTACTGCGGGTGGCCGAGGCGCTCGGCATCGGCAGCCCGACGTCACGGGTGATCGCCGCGGTCGCCTACGCACTGTCGCCGCGCGCGCTGACCACCCTCGGTGCGATCTCGTCGGAGACGCTCCCGATGATGCTGGCCCCGTGGGTGCTGCTGCCGGTGATACTCGTGTTGAAGGGGGATCCCCGCGTCCGGGTGCTGGCGATGCGCTCCGCGGTGGCGATCGCGTTGATGGGTGCGGTCAACGCGGTGGCCACGCTCACCGGCTGCCTGTGCGCGGCCATCTGGCTGGCGTGCCATCGGCCCACCAAGCTGTGGTGGCGGTTCACGGCGTGGTGGGCGCTCGGCATCACGCTGGCGGTGCTGTGGTGGGCGGTCGCGCTGGTGATGCTGGGCCGGGTCAGCCCACCGTTTCTCGACTTCATCGAGTCCTCCGGCGTCACCACGCGGTGGATGTCGCTGACCGAGATGCTGCGCGGCACCGACGCCTGGACACCGTTCGTCGCGCCCAACGCGACCGCCGGAGCGTCCCTGGTGACCGGTTCGGTCGCGGTGCTGGCCACCACCCTGGTCGCCGCCGCAGGCCTGGCGGGGCTGGCCTTGAAGTCGATGCCCGCCCGCGGTCGCCTGATCGTCATCCTGCTGACCGGTGTCACGCTGCTCGCCGTCGGCTACTCCGGCGGGCTGGGCTCGCCGATCGCGCTGCAGGTTCAGGCGTTTCTCGACGCGTCGGGGACGCCGCTGCGCAACCTGCACAAGCTCGAACCCCTGTTGCGGCTGCCCCTGGCGTTGGGGTTGGCGCATCTGCTCGGCCGCATTCCGCTGCCGGGTAGCGCGCCGCGGGCGCAGTGGACGAGCGCGTGGGCGCACCCCGAGCGGGACAAACGCGTCGCGGTGGGGATGGTGGTGCTGGTCGCACTGGCAGCGGGCACGTCGCTGGCATGGACCGGGCGGCTCACTCCGCCAGGCGCTTTCGACGCGATCCCGCAGTACTGGCACGACACCGCCGACTGGCTCGACGAGCACAACACCGGCGGCCGCGTCCTGGTGGCGCCCGGCGCTCCGTTCGCCACCCAGGTGTGGGGCAACAGCCACGACGAACCGCTGCAGGTACTCGGCGAAAGCGCCTGGGGTGTACGCGATTCGATCCCGCTGACCCCGCCGCAGACCATCCGCGCGCTGGACTCCGTGCAGCGGCTGTTCGCCGCCGGCCGCCCATCTGCGGGTCTCGCGGACACCCTTGCTCGCCAGGGCATTTCGTATGTGGTGGTGCGCAACGACCTGGATCCGGAGTCGTCGCGGTCGGCGCGACCGCTGCTGGTGCACCGCGCGATCGACGGCTCGCCGGGCCTGGAGAAGGTCGCCGAGTTCGGCGATCCGGTCGGCGCGGGCACCCTGGCCGGGTTCGTCTCCGACAGCGGTCTGCGGCCGCGCTACCCCGCCGTCGAGATCTACCGGGTACACGCCGAAACCCCGGTGACGCCGTACCTCGTCGACACTGACCGCATGGCGCGCGTCGACGGCGCACCCGAGGCGCTGCTGCGGCTCGACGAGCGGCGCCGACTCCTCGAACACCCGCCGCTGGGCCCCATGCTCCTGACCGCCGACGCCGAACGCGCGGGCGTGCCGGCACCGCTGGTCACCGTCACCGACACCCCACTCGCGCGCGAAACCGATTACGGCCGCGTCGACGACCACTCGTCGGCGATCCGCACCCCCGACGATCCACGGCACACCCACAACCGGGTCATCGACTATCCCTCTCCCGGAACCGATCTCGTCTACGGGCAGTGGAATGGCGGCCGGGTGTCGGTGTCGAGTTCGGCGGCCGATTCCACCGCGCTTCCCAACGTCGCGCCCGCGGCCGGCCCGGCCGCGGCGGTCGACGCCGACCCGTCGACCAGTTGGGTGTCCAACTCGCTGCAGTCGGCGATCGGCCAGTGGATGCAGGTGGACTTCGATCACCCCGTCACCAACGCGACCATCACGGTCACGCCCAGCGCCACCGCGGTCGGCGCACAGATCCGCCGCATCGAGATCTCGACGGTCAACGGCACCAGCACCCTTCGGTTCGACGAGGCAGGCAAGCCGCTCACCGCCGCACTGCCCTACGGTGAGTCACCGTGGGTGCGGCTCACCGCGGTGGCCACCGACGACGGCTCCCCCGGCGTGCAGTTCGGGATCACCGACCTCGCGGTCACCCAGTACGACGCGAACGGCTTCGCCCACCCCGTCAGCCTGCGCCACACCGTGGCCGTTCCCGGTCCTCCGCCGGATTCGGTTGTGGCGCAATGGGACCTGGGCTCGGAGTTGCTGGGACGATCCGGTTGCGCGCAGAGCCCGACGGGCTACCGGTGCGCGGCGTTGATGGCGCTCTCGGCCGAGGAGCCGGTGAACCTCAGCCGGACACTGACGGTTCCGGCACCGATCGCGGTGACGCCGACCGTGTGGGTGCGTGCCCGCCAGGGCCCGCAGCTGGCCGACCTGATCAGCGCGCCCGGCACCACTCGCGCAGTGGGCGAGGCCGATCCGATCGACGTGCTCGGCTCGGCCTACGCCGCCGCAGATGGTGACCCGGACACCGCGTGGACCGCCCCGCAGCGGGTCGTGCAGCAGGGGACACCGCCGACCCTGACACTGAAACTGCCGAGGCGGAGCGAGGTCGCCGGGCTGCGGGTGACGCCGAGTTCGTCTGAGCTGCCGGCACGCCCGACGCTGCTGGCCGTCGACCTCGGTGACGGTCCGCAGATTCGGCCCGTGGCCGGCGATGCGGGTGCGCAGACGCTGGATCTCAAACCCAGGGTCACCGACACGGTGACGGTCTCGATTCTCGACTGGGACGACATCATCGACCGCACGGCGCTCGGCTTCGACCAACTCAAACCGCCCGGACTGGCCGAGGTGACGGCTCTCGACACCCGCGGCGAACCGATCGCGGCCGCCGACGCCGCGGTCAACCGGAACCGCACCATCGAGATGCCCTGCGGGAAGGGACCGGTCATCGGTGTTGCCGGCGAGTTCGTGCAGACCTCGCTCACCACCACCGTCGGCGCACTGCTCGACGGCGAGCCCGTGGCCGCACGTCCATGCCGGGCCGAGCCGATCCTGCTGCCCGAGGGCCAACAGGAGTTGGTGATCAGCCCCGGCGCCGCATTCATTGTCGACGGAGCTCAACTCGCCGGGCCGCGGGCCGGTGAAATACGCCCGGCGCCAACCGTTCCCGTGCAGATCGGACAGTGGAGCGCAGACCGTCGCGAGGTGACGGTCGCACCGTCGTTGGCGTCCCGGGTGCTCGTTGTACCCGAAAGCGTCAACCCCGGCTGGGTCGCCCACGACAGCGCCGGGTCACGGCTGACGCCGATCACCGTGAACGGATGGCAGCAGGGCTGGGTGCTGCCGCCTGGCACTGCGGGCCCGGTCACGCTGAGCTTCCCGACGAACATGCCCTACCGTGTCGGCCTGATCGTCGGGTTGGCCCTGCTGCCGGTGCTCGCGATCCTCGCTTTTCTGCCGATGCGCAGGCGCCCGGCACCGGCCGATCCGGTACCGGTGTGGCAACCGCACCCCGTCGCCGTCGGCGCCGCGACGCTGGCTGTCGGTGCGGCGATCTCGGGAGTCGCGGGCGTCGCGGTGGTCGGGCTGGCGGTCGGTGTCCGTTGGCTGCTGCGTAATCGCGAAAAGCTCTGCGAGGCAGTCACCGTCGGTGCCGCGGCCGGCGGGTTGATCCCGGCCGGTGCGGTGCTGAGCCAAAACCCGTGGCGCTCGGTCGACGGCTACGTCGGGCATTCGTGGGGTGTGCAGCTGCTGGCGTTGATCTCGGTGGCCGCGGTCGCGGCATCGACCGTGCGGCCGGAGAAACGTCTCAGCTGACCGCGATCAGATGCTCGAGCTTGGGTTCGCCGATGACGTACTTGTCGACCTCCCGCTCGGCGATCAGGTCCTGGTTCGTCTGCCGGACGACGTGCTGGTGCAGATGCTCGTACCACGACCGCACGACGAACGCCTCGACGAACGTGTTGGGGAATTCGCCGCTGCGGAACAACCGCCACTGCACGGCCCCGGTGCGCTGGCGTGACCGCTTCACCCGATCCATCGCCGCGACGAACGCCGCCTCGTTCTCCGATGCGACCCGGTAGGTCTTGAGCACGACGACCGGGCCGTCGGGCGGAGCGGGTTCGAACACCAGCGCCGGCTCCGGCCAGTGCCCCGACGGTTCGACGTCGAGGTTGCCGGTGCCCGGGTGCAGCGGCCACCACAGCAGCGACACCGCACAGGCGGCGAGCAGCCCGGCCGCGATCAGCAGCGCCGTCACGCTGTTGGTCGCGCCGGCCACCAGACCCCAGACCAGCGAGCCGATGGCCTGCCCGCCCATGAACACCAGCTGGTAGACCGACAGGCCGCGCGCCCGCACCCAGGCCGGAAGGCTCAGCTGCATGGACGCATTCAGCGTCGACAAGGTGAGCAACCACGACAGTCCGCCGACGATCATCGCGACGATGACCACCGTGAGCACCGGGACGAGGGCCAACACCGCGGTGGCGACCGCGAAACCGACCGCGCCCACGGTCAACAGTGCGTTGCGCCCGAACCGGATCTGCAGCCGGGACAGCACGGCCGCGCCGCACACCGCGCCGACACCGAGCGCACCCAGCAGCACGCCGTAGCCCGCGGACGACAGGTGTAGTTGTCGATCGGCGATGACCGCGAGCAACCCCCACAGCGCGCTGCCGGGAGCGATGAACAGCAGCGCCCGCAGCAGGATGCGCCGCACCACCGGTGAGCTGCGGATGTAGCGCCCGCCCGCGGTCAACGCCGACAACGGCCGTTCGGTCGGCAGCAGCCGTTCCTCCGTCGGCCGGCGCCAGGTGAACAGCACCACCACGATGCCGACGAACGAGACTGCGTTCAGCGCGAACACCATCGTCGGCCCCGACAGGGACACCAGCACACCCGCGATCGCGGGCCCGATCGCCCGCGCGGTGTTCATGGCCAGGCTGGTCAGCGCTGCTGCAGCGGGAATCTGGTCGCGCGGAACGAGTTCGGGCTGGATGGCCTGCCATGCCGGGGCCGTCAACGCCTGCCCGCAGCCGATCAGGAACAGCAGGATCAGCAGCACCGCCGGCGTCGTCAATCCGACCCCGGTCAAGATCGCCAGGACCGAAACACCGGCCGCCATCGCCGACTGTGTGGCGATCAGCAGGCGCCGCCGGTCGATCAGATCGGCGACCACGCCGGAGGGTAGCGCCAACAGCATCACCGGCAGCGTCGTCGCGGTCTGCACCAAGGGCACCAGCACCGCGGCGCCGGGATCGGCGACCAGCATCCACTGCGCGCCGACCGTCTGCATCCAGGTCCCGAGGTTCGACACGAGCTGCGCGATCCACAACGCCCGGTACATCGGCGACCGCAGCGGCGCCCACGCAGACGGCGCGGCGCGGACGCTGGATGATGCCGCCATACGGTTCTGGCCTTTCGCTATGAATCGAGTTTCAAGTACCCGATTGATCGGCCGCTATCTCGTAGCATCGGCCGCGTGCCGGAACTGAACACCGCCCGCGGACCGATCGACACCGCAGACCTGGGTGTCACGCTCATGCACGAACACGTCTTCATCCAGTCCCTCGACATCACCACCAACTATCCGGAGGTCTGGGGCGACGAGGCCCAACGAGAGGCCGACGCCGTCGTCCGCCTCAACGAGCTCAAATCGCGCGGAGTCGACAGCATCGTCGATCTCACGGTGATCGGCATGGGGCGCTACGTTCCGCGCATCGAGCGTATCGCCGCGCAGACCGGCATCAACATCATCGTGGCGACCGGCGTCTACACCTACAACGACGTCCCGATGTTCTTCCACTTCAGCGGGCCGGAAACCCCGCTCGGCGAGCCGATGGTCGACATGTTCGTCCGCGACATCACCACCGGTATCGCCGGCACCGGCGTCAAGGCGGCGATCCTGAAATGCGCGACCGACGAGCCCGGCCTGACACCGGGCGTCGAACGGGTTTTGCGCGCGGTGGCCCAGGCGCACCGGGAAACCGGCGTTCCGATCTCGACGCACACCCACGCCGCGACCAAGCGAGGCCTGGATCAGCAGCGGGTGTTCAGCGAGGAGGGGGTGAACCTCTCGCGCGTCGTCATCGGACATTCCGGTGACAGCACCGATCTGGACTACCTGGAACAGCTGATCGACGCCGGGTCCTACATCGGGATGGACCGGTTCGGCGTGGACGTGTTCCTCGGCTTCGAGGAACGGGTGGACACGGTGGCGCGGATGTGCGAGCGCGGCCACGCCGACAAGATGGTGCTGTCGCACGACGCGTCCTGCCACATGGACTGGTTGCCGGAAGGGCTGGCCGAGCAGACCATGCCCAACTGGCACTACCTGCACATCCACAACGACGTGATCCCGGCCCTCAAGCAGCGGGGGGTCACCGACGAGCAGCTCACGACGATGCTCGTCGACAACCCGCGCCGGATCTTCGAGACGCGCGGCGGTTACTGACATGCCGGAGCCGACCCCGCCGATCAGCACGCAGGTGTCGCGGCCGGCAGCGGCTGAACCGGACGCGCCCGCGGTCACCTGCGACGGACTCACCCTCACCCGTGGTGAGCTCGATGCGGCGACCAATCGGCTGGCCCGCGCCTACGCCGAACTCGGTGTGGGAGAAGGTGATTACGTCTCGGTGGTATTACCGAACTCCATCGAGTGGGTGCAGGCGGTGCTGGCGATCTGGAAGCTGGGTGCGGTCCCGCAGCCGCTCTCACCGCGACTGCCCGACGCCGAACTGAGCGGGCTGCTCGAACTGCGGCCCCGCGCCCTGGTGGTCGGCCGCGCCGACCCCACCGGCCGAATAGCAAGTGTGCCAGCGGGTTTCAGTCCGGATCGGGGATTGTCGGACGCACCGCTGCCCGAAAAAGTATCGCCGGTGTTCAAGGCGATGGCATCCGGCGGCAGCACCGGCAGGCCCAAACTGATCGAGGCCGGCAACGACAGCCGCTTCCCCCCGCTGGTGGGTTATCCGCTTGGGGCGCAGGAGGGTGACGTCAACCTGATCTCGGTGCCGACGAGCCACAACACCGGCTTCACCACGTTCGCGATCGGACTCGTGCAGGGCCATCACCTGGTGTTGATGCCGCGATTCGAACCGCACGAGTTCCTGCGCCTGGTGACCGAGCACCGGGTGACGTGGCTGACGACGGTGCCCACGATCATGCAGCGCCTGCTGCCCGTGTACCGGGCCGACCCCGATGCCTACGACCTGTCGTCGATCCGGCGGTTCTGGCATGTCGGCGCACCGTGTCCACCCGCGGTCAAGCGAGCCTGGATCGAGATACTGCAGCCGGACACCTTGTGGGAACTCTACGGCGGCACCGAATTACAGGCATTGACGTTCATCTCGGGTAGCCAGTGGTTGGCCCACCCGGGCTCGGTGGGTGTCGTGGTCACCGGGGAGATGAAGGTGCTCGACGACGACGGCAACGAGTGCCCGCCCGGGGTGGTCGGCGAGATCTACATGCGGCCGTCGCCGGGCAGCGCCCCCACCTACCGCTACGTCGGCGCGACGGCGAAGTCCCGCGACGGCTGGGACTCGCTGGGCGATCTCGGCTACTTCGATGACGACGGCTTCCTCTACCTCAACGACCGCCGGGTGGACATGTTCACCGTCGGCGGCAAAAACGTCTATCCCGCCGAGATCGAGTCCGCGCTGTCCGAGCATCCCGCGGTGCTCTCGTGTCTGGTGGTCGGCGTCCCCGACGACGACCTCGGCCAGGTGCCGTATGCGCTCGTGCAGGCCGACGGTCTCGACGAGGCGGGCGTCGTCGCGTTCCTGTCCGAGCGGCTCGAGCGCCACAAGGTGCCGCGCACGGTCGAATTCACCGAGGCGCCGTTGCGCGACGACGCCGGCAAAGCGCGCCGTTCGGCGCTGCGCGACGAGGTCATCTCGCGACGGGCTCAGGCACGCTGCTGACCGACGAGTCCAATGGCGGCACCGGCCGGGTGTGGCGATACTCCCAGCGCCGCAACGCCGTTCGGCACGGCGACTCCACCAGCGCGTAGCTGACCGCGGCGATCGCAAATCCGAACACGACCGTCAGAACCAGCACCACCGGCATGTGCCCGTTGAACGCGAACTCGCCGATGACCGGAAACACCATCGCCAGCGCGGCGAGGTGCCAGATGAACAGTCCGTAGGACCATCGTCCCAACGTCACCATCGTCGTGCTGCCCAGCAGCCGATGCGGGGTGTCGGGGCGGTCGAGAACCAGCGGGGCGAGCAGTGCACCCGCGACCACGGCGCCCATCGCGATCTTGACGACGAACTGGCTGACGGTGCCCGGCGTGAGGCCCTCGGGGCCGGCGACCGGCGAGGCGGCGACCAAAAAGGCCGCGACCGCGATGACCGCCATCAGGACCCGCCGCCGGGCCAGTCGGTGCGGCCATCCGACGGGTGTGACGGTCAACTCGGCGAGCAGCATGCCCGCGGCGAACCAGGAGAAGAAGGCGGGCGGCCAGTTCAGGTGGTTGACGCCGGCCGATGTGGCGATCGGCAGCACCGCCCACCCGAGGCTGGCCAGTCCCGCGGCGGCGATGACGGGAATGCGGGCCCGCACCGGGACGCGTCGCACCAGCAACGCCAGCAGCGGCAGCGCCATGTAGAACGCGACCTCGACCGACAGGCTCCACATCTGGGTCAGGCCCGCGGTGAGCGTCAGCGGCACATAGATCTGGGTCAGGGTGAGATTGGCCAACCACACGGTCAGGTCCGCTTTGGCCTCGGGCAGCAGCGACAGGATCACCACGACCGCGACGAGGTATCCGGGCATGATGCGCACGATCCGTGAGCGCAGGTAGTGGCCGGTCGGCGGGATCGGCCGCAGCCCGCGCGCCGCCGAGGCGTGCCCACGCCACAACAGGAAACCCGAGAGAGCGAAGAACAGGGCCACCGCGAGATCGAACCTGCCGAACAGCCGTCCGCTGACCCCGCCGGTGTGGCCGGTCTGGAACGCGACGTGGGTGACGACGACGCCGACCGCGGCGCAGGCGCGCATGCCCTCCACCGCAGGCAGGAATCCGCGGGTTCCGCCCACCTGCTCGTCGCGAGTCTCGCCGGCCACCAAAACTGCCACTGAATCAGTGTGCCCGGTGGAGCCGACCACGGTGACCACGGGTCGGCGGATGCCTCTGGACCGACGACGACCTTAAATTGTGCTGTTAGGGTCAAACGGGTTTCTGCGGGCATACCGCAGTTGAAGGAGGCACGGTTTGAACCGCGCAGTGGCGCTGCGGATTGCGGCTTGCGGGATCTTGGGGCTGGGTGCTGCCCTGTTGATCGCCGCGCTGTTGCTGTCCACCTACACCCACAGCAAGATCGCCAAGATCCCGCTGGACCTCGATGCCACGCTGATCAGCGACGGCAGCGGTACGGCCTTCGACCCCGCGTCGCTGAACGCCGAGCGGTTCGTCGTCGACCGGGACGTGCCGATGGTCCAACAGGAGCAGCTCACGGTGGAGTCGCCGTCGAACGCCGACGTGGTGACGATGCAGGTGGGCTCCACGCTGCGCCGCACCGACAAACAGCAGGACGCGGGCCTGCTGTTGGCGCTGGTCGACACCGTGACCGTCAACCGCAGCACCGCCGAAGCGGTGTCCAGCGAGAGCAATCCGGGCGGCGCGGTGCAAAAACCGCGCGCCATGGAGGACGACAAGCCGCCGACCAACATCGCGCTGCCACACGAGGGCCTGGCCTTCCGGTTCCCCTTCGACACCGAGAAGAAGACCTACTCCGTCTTCGATCCGATCGCGCAGAAGGCGTTCGACGCCAACTACGACGGCGAAGAAGACGTCAACGGGTTGACCACCTACCGGTTCACCCAGAACGTCGGCTACGACTCCGACGGCAAGCTCGTGGAGCCGGTGAAGTACGCGTCGCTCTACGAGGACGACGCCGACAGCGAGGTCACCGCCCGCGCGGCGATGTGGGGTGTGCCCGGTGAGCCCGACGAGCCGATCACGATGTCGCGGTACTACGCCGCGCAGCGCACCTTCTGGGTCGACCCGGTATCGGGGACGATCGTCAAGAAGGACGAGCACGGCTACCACTACTACGCCCGCGAGCCGCTCAAGCCCGAGGTCACGTTCGTCGACTTCAAGGTGACGTTCAACGAGGAGACCGTCGAGTCCCAGGTCGCCAGCGCCGGCGACGAGCGGGACCGGGTGGCGCTGTGGGGCCGCATCCTGCCGATCACCTTCACCGCGATGGGGCTGGTGCTGCTGGTCGGCGGCGCGCTGCTCGGCTCGTTCAGCCTGCGCGCGGAGTCCGCGCTGATCGACCCCGGTCTCGACGAGGCCGACCACGGATTCTTCGACACCCAGGGGATCAAGGTCCCGGGCGCCGAAGCCAAGACCGAGAAGATCCCGACATCTCGACCGACCGACCTGCCCCCGGACAGACCGGTCTGATCGGGCGGTCGGTCGTCGGACCGGCCTACGCGTTGGTGCTCGCCCTGGTGGTGACGGCGCCGCTGCTCGCACCCGGGTATCTGCTGTTGCGTGACGCGGTGTCCACACCGCGCTCGTATCTGTCCGACGCCGCGCTCGGACTGTCCGAGGCCGCACCGCGGGCCCTTCCGCAGGACTTCTTCATGGCCGTCGTGTCGTCGGTGGTCGACGGCGGGGTGGTGGCCAAGGCGCTGCTGGTCGCGGGCCTGTGGCTGGCCGGCTGGGGTGCGGCGCGGTTGGCCGCCGCGCTGGTGCCCGAGTCGGGGCTCGCCGGTCAATGCGTGGCGACGACGGTTGCGGTGTGGAACCCGTATGTCGCCGAGCGGCTACTGCAGGGGCACTGGAGCCTGCTCGTCGGCTACGGGTGCCTGCCGTGGGTCGCGACGGCCGTGCTGCAGATGCGGGAGTCGGCGCGGTGGGCTCCGGTGTGGGCGTTGGCGTTCTGGATGGCGCTGGCCGGGCTGACGCCCACGGGGCTGATGCTGGCGGCGACCGTCGCGCTCGTGTGTGTTTTCGCGCCCGGCGACGGGTGGGCGCGGTGGCGGTGTGCGGGCCTGGCGACGGCGATGACGGTCGTGGCGGCGCTGCCGTGGCTGGTCGCGGCGACGGTGTCGCAGTCGTTGGAGTCGTCGCAGGCCGACGGCGTCGTCGCGTTCGCCGCGCGCGCCGAACCGGGCCTGGCAACGCTGTTCAGCCTGGCCGGGTTGGGCGGCATCTGGAACGCCGACGCGGTACCACCCTCGCGCACAACGCTTTTCGCGATCGTTGGCACCGCGGTGTTGCTCGGTGTGGTCGCCCTCGGCTTACCGGTTGTGCTGCGTCGACCGGCGGCCGTTCCGCTGATGGTCCTGGCCGGGGCCGCGGTCGTGGTGCCCGCGCTGATGGCCACCGGGCCCGGGCTCATCCTGGTCGAGGCGGCGGTTCGCGCCCTGCCCGGCCTAGGGGTGGTCCGCGACGGGCAGAAGTGGGTGGCGTTGGCGATGCCCGGCTATGCGGTGGCCGGGGCGGCGGCGGTGGTCTTCGCGCGACGCTGGTTGCCGGCGGCGGCGACCGCGGCGCTGTGCTGCGTCGTGCTGATCGCGACGCTGCCGGACCTGGCGTGGGGGGTCGGCGGCCGGGTCGCGGCCGTGCAGTACCCGCCGGGATGGGCGAAGGTGGCCGCTCTGATCAACGAAGACCCGCGAACGGTCGCGGTGATGCCGATGGGCAGCATGCGCCGATTCGAGTGGGCGGGCGAGGCTCCGGTGCTCGATCCGCTGCCCCGCTGGGTGCGCGCCGACGTGTTGACCACCGGCGATCTGCAGATCGGCGAGCGGACCGTGTACGGGGAAGGTCAGCGGGCGCGCGATGTGCAGGAGATTCTCGTCGAGAGCGCCGACCGCCAACTGCTCGCCGACGCGGGCGTCGGATGGGTCGTGGTTGAATCCAGCGGCGTCGAATCCGGCGGTCCGACAGTGCGTTTGCCCTTGCCCGTGGCCTACACCGATGAGGACCTCACGCTGTATCGCGTCGGTGGATCATCGCCGCCGGCCGACGGCCGGGCCGTCGTGATGGCCGCACACGGGGCGTGGCTGGCGATGCTTCTCGCCGGCGCGGGCCTGTCGCTGTTCGCGGCGATGGCTAGACGACGCCGCTGACGTACTGGCCGCGGTGCACCGATTCCAGCACGGTGCGCATCGCCTCGGCGCTCTGCTGCCAGGAGAACTCACCGCAGCGGACGTGTGCCTTGGCTCCGAGTTGCTCGCGCAACACGTGATCGGACAGCAGTTCAGCCAAACCGCCGACCAGGCCGTCGAAGTCGTCGACCAACACGCCGGTCACACCGTCGACGATGGAATCGGTCAGCCCACCGGACGACCGGTAGCCGATCGTGGGCACCGAATGCTGACCGGCCTCGATGACCGCCAGCGCCCAGCCCTCTTTGCGCGACGGCAGCACGTGCACCCAAGCCTCTTGCAGCACACGGTGTTTCGCCAGGTCGTCGATGTGGCCGTGAAACGTCACCGCATCGGAGATGCCGAGCAGTGCGGCATGTTCGACAAGGCGCTGCTCCCACCAGCCGCCACCCACGACGTCGAGCGTCAGCCCCGGGAAGCGCGCCCGCAGCGCGGCGACAGCCTCGAGCGCGTCCTCGATCTGCTTGTGCGGCACCAGACGTGACAGCACCACGACCCGCGGGGCCGGCGCGCGCCGCGCGGACAACGTCGCGGCCGGGGCCTCGTCGAGCCCGTTGCGCACCACCGCGATCTGTCCATGCCGCACCCCCAGCGCGGCCAGATCGCGCGACGACGGCAGCGACACCGTGACGTACTGGTTGCGCCGGTGCGCGCGCGGCGAGAGCCTCGATTCGACGAACCAGCCGATTCGGCCCTTCACCGGCCCGGCCACCGGCCACTGCTCGCGGTGGCAGTGGTGCACGAGTACGGCGACGCGCCGACCGTAGGCCAGTCGCGCCATGAACGGGATGCCGTTCTGGGTGTCGATCACCACGTCGGGCCGCACACGGCGCAGCGGTCCGAGCCCGATGCGCGCCAACACCATCGCCAGCCCCGCCCAGATGTAGACCGTGTGGCGCCCACCGCCGCGACTGATCCGGACCCCGTCGACCATCTCGCGACGCGCGGCGCCCGGGTAGCGCGCGGTGCGCAGCGTGACCTCGACACCTGAAGCGGCCAATTGCGCGCCGATGCGCTGCAGGTAGGCCTCGCTGCCGCCACCCTGAGGGTGGCCGGTGTCGCGCCAGCACAGCAGCAGCACCGATCGAAGCGGACGGTCAGACATCGCCAACAGCGTAGTCCGGTCGCGTCGCTGCGTAGTCTTCGGTTCCATGCCAGTTCCGGACCGCTTCGCCGAGCGGGCGACGCTGTCCCGGTCGCTGCGCCTGCTCGCGGAGTTTCGCTTCGAGCAACCCGACCCCGCACGGTTCTACGGCGCGCTCGGCGAGGACACCGCCGAGATGGTCGCCGATCTGTGGCTCGATGCGGACGGATCGACGCCGGCCGGCCGGATCGTGCTCGACGTCGGCGGTGGCCCGGGCTATTTCGCGGAAGCCTTTTCCGACAGGGGTTTTCGCTATATCGGCGTCGAGCCGGATCCGGCCGAGATGCATGCCGCGCCCGGAACGGCGACCGCGGCCACCTCTGTGCGGGCCTCGGGGATGGCATTGCCGTTCGCCGACGACAGCGTCGACATCTGCCTGTCGTCGAACGTCGCCGAGCATGTGCGGCACCCGTGGCGGATGGGCGCCGAGATGCTGCGGGTGACCAGGCCCGGCGGGTTGGTGGTGCTGTCCTACACGGTGTGGCTGGGCCCGTTCGGCGGGCACGAGACCGGGCTGTGGCATTACCTCGGCGGCGCCCGCGCCGCGCGACGGTACACCCGCAGGCACGGCCATCGGCCGAAGAACAACTACGGCTCGTCACTGTTCGCGGTGTCGGCCGCCGACGGGCTCGACTGGGCGGAAAGCACGGGCGCGCTCGTCGCCGCTTTTCCCCGCTACCACCCGCGATGGGCCTGGCCGCTGACCCGGGTACCGGTGCTGCGGGAGTTCCTGGTCAGCAATCTGGTGCTGGTCCTGAGCCCCCCGACTGCAACAGGTTCTCGTTTTGACCCGAGGTAGGTAATGTGACGGCCATGACACAGAGCACCGCGTTCAAGACCGAATGGGACAAGCTGTTCATCGGCGGTAAGTGGGTCGAACCGGCCACCTCCGATGTGATCGAGGTGCACTCCCCGGCGACCGGTGAACTGGTCGGCAAGGTGCCGCTGGCGTCGGCCGCCGACGTCGACGCGGCCTGCGCCGCCGCCCGCAAGGCGTTCGACGAGGGTCCCTGGCCGCACAAGTCGCCGCAGGAGCGTGCCGCGGTGCTGGCGGCGGCGGTGAAGCTGATGGAGGAGCGCGGCGACGAGCTGAAGTTCCTGCTGGCCGCCGAGACCGGCCAGCCGCAGACCATCGTCGACATGATGCAGTACGGCGCGGCGATGTCGTCGTTCCAGTACTACGCGGGTGCGGCCGACAAGTTCTCCTGGAAGGAGATTCGCGACGGCATCTACGGCCAGACGATGGTCGTGCGGGAACCGATCGGCGTGGTCGGTGCCGTCACCGCGTGGAACGTGCCGTTCTTCCTGGCCGCCAACAAGCTCGGTCCGGCGCTGCTGGCCGGCTGCACCGTGGTGCTCAAGCCCGCCGCCGAGACACCGCTGTCGGTGTTCGCGATGGCCGAGATGTTCGCCGAGGCCGGCCTGCCCGAAGGGGTGCTGTCGATCGTCCCGGGCGGCCCCGAGACCGGTCGCGCGCTGACCGCCAGCGACCAGATCGACAAGTACACGTTCACCGGCAGCTCCGCGGTCGGCAAGGAGATCGCCAAGATCGCCGCCGAGAAGCTCAAGCCGTGCACGCTCGAGCTGGGCGGTAAGTCCGCCGCGATCATCCTCGAGGACGCCGATCTGGACTCGACCCTGCCGATGCTCGGGTTCTCGGGTGTGATGAACAGCGGGCAGGCCTGCGTCGCGCAGACGCGCATCCTCGCGCCCCGGTCCCGCTACGAGGAGGTCGTCGAGAAGGTCGCCAACTTCATCGGCGCCATGCCGGTCGGCCTGCCCGACGATCCCAACGCGGCGATCGGCCCGCTGATCTCCGAGAAACAGCGCGACCGCGTCGAGTCCTACATCAAGAAGGGTGTGGAAGAGGGCGCCCGCCTCGTCACCGGCGGCGGACGGCCCGAGGGTCTGGACAACGGCTGGTTCGTTGAGCCGACCGTCTTCGCCGACGTCGACAACTCGATGACGATCGCCCAGGAGGAGATCTTCGGACCCGTGCTGGCGGTCATTCCGTATGAGACCGAAGAGGACGCGATCCGTATCGCCAACGATTCGGTGTACGGGCTGGCGGGCTCGGTGTGGACCACCGACAACAAGAAGGCGCTCGAGGTCGCATCGAAGATCCGCACCGGCACGTACGCGGTCAACATGTACGCGTTCGATCCCGGTGCTCCGTTCGGCGGTTACAAGAACTCCGGCATCGGCCGCGAGAACGGCCCCGAGGGCATCGAGGCCTACGTCGAGCACAAGAGCGTGCTGCTCCCGTTCGGCTACACCCCCGAGGACTAGAACGCGTCTTCCGGCACATCCATGGCGTCCAGACCGATGGTCTCGATGATCCCTCGCGCAGCGGTCAACAGCGGCAACATGTGCTCGGCGAAGAAGTTCGCCGCCGCGACCTTGCCGGTGTAGAACGCCCGGTCGCTGTCGGAGACGTCGCCGTCGAGGGCCGCGAGCGCGATCTCTGCCTGGTGCAACAACAGCCAGCCGATCACCAGGTCGCCGACGGCGAGCAGGAACGGCACCGACCCCAGGCCGATGCGGTACAGCTCGCGGGGGTTCTCCTGCGCCGACACCAGGTATCCGGTCAGGGCCGCGACCATCGCCTGCACATCCTGCAGCGCGGTGGCCAACCGGGCGCGGCCGCCGGCGAGTTCTGCACGCGCGATGTCACTGCGGACGAACTCCTGGATCTGACCGGCCAGGTGCGCCAGCGCGGCACCCTGGTCGCGGGCGATCTTGCGGAAGAAGAAGTCCTGCGCCTGGATCGCGGTGGTGCCCTCGTAGAGGGAGTCGATCTTGGCGTCGCGGATGTACTGCTCGATGGGATAGTCCTGCAGGAAGCCCGAACCGCCGAACGTCTGTAGGGATTCGGTCAGGCACTGGTATGCCCGTTCCGACCCCACACCCTTGACGATCGGCAGCAGCAGATCGTTGACGCGCCCGGCCATCTCGGCGTCGGCCCCGGAGACGATCTGCGCGACGGCGGGGTCCTGGTGGGCGGCGGTGTACAGGTAGAGCGCCCGCAGGCCCTCGGCATAGGACTTCTGTGTCAGCAGCGCGCGGCGCACATCCGGGTGGTGCAGGATGGTCACCCGCGGCGCGGTCTTGTCGGTCATCTGGGTCATGTCCGCGCCCTGCACGCGGGTCTTGGCGTAGTCCAGCGCGTTGAGATAACCCGTCGACAACGTGGCAATCGCCTTGGTGCCCACCATCATCCGGGCGTACTCGATGACCTTGAACATCTGGGCGATGCCGTTGTGGGAGTCGTTGACCAGCCATCCGACGGCGGGCACACCGTGTTGACCGAAGGTCAGCTCGCACGTCGCCGACACCTTCAGCCCCATCTTGTGCTCGACGTTGGTGACGAAGACGCCGTTGCGCTCACCCAGCTCGCCGGTCTCGGGGTCGAAGTGGAACTTCGGCACGATGAACAGGCTCAGGCCCTTGGTGCCCGGTCCCGCGCCCTCGGGGCGGGCCAGCACGAGATGCACGATGTTCTCGAACAGGTCGCCGGCGTCGCCGTTGGTGATGAACCTCTTCACCCCGTCGAGATGCCATGTGCCGTCGGGCTGTTGGACGGCCTTGGTGCGGCCGGCTCCCACGTCGGAACCGGCGTCGGGTTCGGTCAGGACCATCGTCGCGCACCAGTCGCGTTCCACCATCAGCGCGGCCCAGTGTCGCTGTAGTTCGTTGCCGATGCCGTAAAGGATGTCGGCCATCTTCGATCCGGCCTGATAGATGAAGACCGCCGGATTGCCGCCGAGGACGAACTCGTTGATCGCCCACTCCACGGCGGCCGGCGCCGCCACGCCGCCGATGTCCTCGGCCATCCCGACGCGGAACCACTCCCCTTGCTGCCAGGCCCGAAATGACTTCTTGAACGGCTCGGGCAGGGGCACCTCATGGGTGGCGGTATCGAACGTGGGCGGGTGTCGGTCGGATTCGGCGAACGACTCGGCGAGCGGCCCCTCGGCCTGCCGGGCCGCTTCGTCGAGCATCTGCCGCACCGAATCGCCGTCGAGTTCGCCGAACTCGCCGGTCGCGAGCGCTTTGTCGAGACCCAGTACCTCGAAGAGATTGAATACGAGATCCCGCACATTGCTTCTGTAGTGGCCCATGACGAGCGCCTTTCGTTCGCGTGGGGCCGAGCGTAGCCGTCCGATCCAGCCGCGACCTGCACTTCAGCTCAGGTCACCGTGCCAGTCCAAATTATGGTCCTCTACATAATCGACGGTCGCGGCGACGTGCGGGCGGCCGACGCCGGTACCGGCATCTAGCTGGGCCTATCAAGGTGCGTGTTGTGATGTGGAATACATTTGTTGCTCCTGTGTGTTGCGGGTTTTATGCTCGACGTCATAGCAGGGAGGCACCCGATGTGGGTCATTGAAGTCAACGTCGCCGGATACCGGTTCACCCATCGCGTGCACGATCGTCGGATCTTTCGACTCAGCCCCCGTACGCTCGGTTGGCGCCCGGCGCACCTGCGTCGCACGCCCGCAGCTTGACCGCGCCATTGGAGGTTGACCTGTCTTCCGTCGTGACCAAAACCGTGAACAAACGCGGTTCGACGCGCACCAAGATGTTGGTCGCCGCCGCCGAAGTGCTGCGGGAGCGCGGCGCGGCAGGCGTCACGATCGACGAAGTACTCGCCCGCAGCGGCGCGCCACGCGGGTCGGTGTACTACCACTTCCCCGGGGGCCGCAACCAGATCCTGCGCGAGGCGCTGTGCTATGCCGGTGACGCGATCACCAAGGAGATCGACGACGCGGCAGCCAAGGGCGGGATGCATCTGGTCCGCAACTTCGTGACGTTCTGGGAAGAACTGCTCGTCGAAAGCGACTTCGCGGCCGGCTGCCCGGTGGTGGCGGCGGCGATCGGGTCAACCGCCGAGGAACCGCAGCTGACCACCGTGGCGGGCAGCATCTTCGGCCACTGGCGCGACGCGCTCACCCGCGCGTTCGTCTCCGACGGTTTCGACGAATCCGACGCGGCCTCCCTTGCGATCACCTGCATCGCGGCACTCGAGGGGGCGGTGGTGCTGTGCCGCTCGACGCGCTCGGTCGACCCGCTCCACGACGTCGCCGCGCAGGTCGAATTCCTGATCAGGTCAAGGGATTTCATTTGCCGCTACGGTGTGCCCGACCGCAACTGAGCGCAGCGCCACCGCGCGCAGACGAAGTCCCGGTTCACCGCCGCCTCGACGAGCCGCCACTCCGAGCGGACCGGTAGCACCGGTGAACCCGCACCGAGCGAGCACGGCGCGTAGCTGACGATCATCTCGTCGATGAGTCCCGCCTCGACGAACTGTCGGGCGGCATCGCCTCCACCGACCACCCACACGTTCTTGTCCGCCGCGGCGGCGAGCAACTCCGGATGGAGGTCGGCGACGTCGCCGGCGAACGTATGCACGTCGTGTCCGCGCTCGACGATGTGCGGACGCCGCGTCAGCACCCACGACGGCTGCTCGTACATCCAGTCACCGGGCTCGTTGCGCACGATCCATTCGTAGGTCGCCGAACCCATCACCACGGCGCCGACCGTGGCGATGAACTCGTCGTAATGGAACGGTCCGTTCCGGTCGATGTCGCGTGATGTCAGCCAGTCCAGGCTGTCGTGCTCGTCGACGATGAAACCGTCCAGGCTGGACGCCGTGTAGTAGACCGTCGCCAAATCAGTTGCCCCTCATCCATTCCAACGGATCTCCGCGGTGAGTGTCGAATCCGTGGCGGGCCAGCATCGTTCGGGCCAGCCCGCGCCGGTGCGCCGCGTACTGCAGAACATGGGCGACGATGCCGTACAACTGAAACGACTCGGGCGGATCACACAGCGCGTCGATGACGGTGTCCCCCATCCGACCGTCGGCGGTGTACTCGGAAACCGTTGCCGTCCAGCGCTTTGCGATGTCGTCGTGATGCCGGGCCAACTGCGCGGCCGTGGTGGTCTCGGGTCGGGTGGCCGAGCGGTCCGGGAAATCGCGGCCTTCGATCGTGGCCAACCACACCTGCTTGGTCCACACGACCGCACCGAGCACAGCTCCGACGCTGGGTTCGGGACCGTCCCAGTCGAGAACCACCTGTCCGGGCGAGAGTTCTTCTCGCCATTGGTCTTCGGTCAAGGCGCTCGCGCGGTCCAGGAGATACGCGGTGTCGGCGACGTCGTGCGCCACCATCAGCACAGAGATGTCGGGCTCCTTGGCGTCCCCCGCGTTGTCGAGCCACAGCGAATGCGGCGGGTGGAAGTGAAGACCGTTGGGTGCGGTGACCCTGAACTCGACGTCGGTGGCCCTCGACGGCGGCACACCGAAGGTGCGCCGGAAGGCGCGCGAGAACACCTCGACCGACGACCATCCCTCGTCGGCCGCGACGGCAGACACGCGCTCACCCTGTTGCAACCGCCATGCCGCACGTTCGAGCATGATGCGGCGGCGCATGGCCGCGGGCGACTCGCCGGTCAGGCGGCGCACTTCCCGCGAGAAGTGGAATTCGGAGGCGTGGGTGCTGCGGGCCATGCTGTCCACCCCGCTGTTGGGTGTGGCGACGACCGCGTCGAGCAGTTCCCGTAGGCGGTCGCGGCGCGGTCCGGTGGTCACGAACACCGAGTATGGTCGCGCCGCCAGCGAAAGAACATGACGATTCCTGCTGCGTTCAGCTGTCGAGCACCTCGTGAACCCGGGCCTCGATATCACGGTGATCGCCCAGATCGGTCAGGTCGATACCGAAGCGGCCGGTCAGTTCGGCGAGGACGTCGGCGGCCGTGTCGAGGCGCACTCGTTCGGTCCCTCCCCCGCTGTGCACGGCCAGGTTGCGGCCGCGCAGATTCCACCTGGCGTCGTCGGTGACCAGCGCCACCGACAGGCCGGTGACAAAGCCCGACTCGGGAAACGTTGACACGTACCAACTTCCGACCTGCAGATCGATCTGTGGCCGCGGTCGGGTCTCGAACGTGTACAGCGGCTGCCACTCCCCGCGGATCTCGGCCTCCAACAGAAAACCGTCGTCGTGCTCGCGCAACCGGTAGGGCTCGTGACGCGTCGCCTGCACGGGACCGGCTTCGAGCCGGATCGGCGACGTCAGCGTCTGTCCGCCGAACCCGACGTCGACCAACCATGGTCCGTCCTCTGCCGGGACGCGCACCGACAGCACCTGATGCGTCTGCGCGGGCAGCGCACCCGACTGGTTCATCCACACCACCCGGCCCGCGAGCCGCTGCACGCTGTAGCCCAAGGCCTCGAGCACGTACCCCATCAAGCCGTTCTGCTCGTAGCAGTATCCGCCGCGGCGACGGCGCACCAGTTTGCGGGACAGCGCGCCCGCGCTCAGATCGACGACCGGGATACCCAGGAGCGGATCGAGGTTCTCGAACGGAATCGACCGGTTGTGCGCCGCCACCAGGGCTCGCAGGGTGGACAGCGTCGGCTCCGTCGAGCCGGTGTAGCCGACCCGGTCCAGGTAGGCCGCCACGTCGAGCGCAGCCGTCACGTCGGTTGCCATGCCCACATCTTGCGGCCTCAACCGCCGTTCAGGTCAATGGTTGCCGCGAGATGGCGCGCCGAGCGCGCGCAAGGGGGCTTATGGCTTGCCGCGGGCCGGCGTCTGGTTCGCGACGCCGTGCCGAAGCGGCGTGTTGGCCTGCGCGGCCGTCGACTCCTGCACGGGCGAACCGCCCGCCGTACCGCTCACCTCGGGCGCATTGGCCGGGTCACCGGACGACGGCTCGGCGCCATGCGTCAGCTCCTTGAGCCGCGCATGCAGCACCTCGAGAACCGGGATGCGGTTACCGTGCTCGGTCTCGTGGTCGAACACCGCCCGCAACTGGGGTTCGTCGAGCGCACGGATGCGGTGCCGCAACTCGGTCAGCGGCAGCTGGTCGTAGTCGGTGATCGGCAGGTCGTCGCTCGGCGCCATGCGCTGTCTCCTTAGAGGTGAGGTAGGCCGTCGGTCGGCGAGGGGATCGCTGTCCCCGGCCCGTCGGCGCGTCCGCGATACCGGACGATCACCGCGGCGACCGCTCCGATTCCTGCGAGCGCCAGCGTCGGCCACATCACGGCCTGCATCAACCACAACCGTCGCTGCACCTTGAAGATGCGCTTCTGCGCGGACCGCGCTCGGGACAACGTTTCCACGTCTAACGGTTGCCCCGGGCGGCGGTTATGAAACCCGTTAGGTTCCCGTCCACTTCGGCGCCCGCTTCTCGGCGAACGCGATCGCACCTTCCTTGGCGTCGTTGGACATGAAGACGGGCCCGAAGATCTCGACCTGCTTCTTCCACATCTCCTGGGAGTTCCAGTCGCGCGACTCGACGATGATCCGCTTGGTCGCCGCCACCGCGAGCGGACCGTTGGCGGTGATCTTCTCGGCGAAGGCGACGGCCGCCTCCAACGCCTGACCCGGTTCGGCGAGCACGTTGACCATCCCGAGGTCGTGGGCGCGCTGTGCGGACAGGCTCTCACCGGTCAGCGCCAGTTCCATCGCGAGGCCGTAGGGAAGACGCTGCGGCAACCGCAGCAGCCCGCCGCCGCCGGCGACCAGCCCGCGCTTGACCTCGGGAATGCCGAAGGCGGATTCCTTCGACGCCACGATCAGGTCGGTGGCCAGCGCCAGCTCGCAGCCACCCGCGAGGCAGTAGCCCTCCACCGCCGCGATGAGCGGCTTGGCGGGCGGGCGCTCGGTGAAGCCCAGGCCGCGGCCCTCGATCGCCACGTTCTCGCCGCGCGCGAACGCCTTGAGGTCCATGCCCGCGCTGAACGAGCCGCCGGCTCCGGTCAGGATGCCCACCGACAGGCCGGCATCGCCGTCGAGTCGGTCCATGGCGTCGGCGAGGCCGCGGCTGACGTCGGCGTTCACCGCGTTCTTGGCCTGCGGACGGTTGATGGTGATGATCAGGATGCGGTCGCGCTGTTCGACAAGCACGACTGGTTCGGTGTTGTCACTCACGCGGCTGATCGTAACGGCCCGCGGACCCGGTCATGCGGGCGCAGCGGCCGCGTGCACGCCGATCTCGGCGATGGCGGCCCGGTTCTGCCCGTCGGCGGTGCC
Organism: Mycolicibacterium novocastrense; assembly: GCF_001499835.1. NCBI lineage: Bacteria > Bacillati > Actinomycetota > Actinomycetes > Mycobacteriales > Mycobacteriaceae > Mycobacterium > Mycolicibacterium novocastrense. The sequence continues at coordinate 196,918 of NZ_LQIH01000012.1, read as the reverse complement.
CAACTTGGTAATCCACACCACCACGCGTGAGGCCGGCCGCGGGTCCGTCACGGGGATCCTCGTCACGCCCGGCTGCACGGGTGTGGCGGGTGTGAGCTCGAAGGTGTCGGCCAGCGCCTTGGGTTCTCCGGGGACGTCGGTGCCGCGCACCTGAATCATCGAGCCGGCGCTGTTCTGGTCGACGGTGACCGCGGTGATCGGCGTCGGCTCACGCAATGAGATGAGCAGACCCACGCCGGGTTTGAACTTCGGGAACGGGTCAGCGTCGTAGTAGCGGTCGGTCGACCAGGCCGTGTCGGGTTTGGCGTCGATCGCCAAACCGGCATCGTCGGGACTGTCCGGAGATCCGTCGGGGGCGAAGACCGTCGCCGCCTCCAACGGGATGCGATCCCCGGGAGCCAGCCCGCGCACGGTCTCGGTCCGTTCGGGAGGTTGGGGCGCCGCGGTCGTCGGTACCAGCCCGAGTTTGTCCGCGTCCATCGCGACGTCGTCGTCGTTGGTTTCCAGCAGACCGTTGAGTGACGAGGCCAGCGCCAGGATCGCCACCGCAACGATGGCGGCGGCGGCACCGAGTCCCGTGCGGAGGATGGTGCGACGGGCCACCTCCTTTTGTTCCTCGGGTCCGAAGTTACGGAATTCGGCGTATCGTCCGGGCTTCGGCGTCGGCAGGGGCGGCATCACTCGGTGAGTCGACTCGACGTCGGGTGCCGCGGCCTGCTCCAGCAAGGTGAGCAGCGTTGCGGCGCTTCCGATTCCGCCGTTGTCCCGCAGGAGCGCCGAGGTCGTTGTGGAGATCAGGAAGGGGATTCGCGGGTCGACTTCGGCCGGCTCCTCGGGTTGGGCTTCGGTCGGCCAGTGGCCGACGAGCAGCGCGTAGAGGGCGCAGCCGATTCCACGCAGATCCGTCTGCGGGGTGGTGTCGGGCAGGACGGCCGGAAATGCCAGCGCCACGTGCCCGTCGGCGCCCACCCGCAACCGTGCGGGATCGTCGACCGACAACACGAGACCCGCGCGGTGCGCCGCCTCGGCGGCCGCGGCCAGCGCTCGTGTCATGGCGGCCACGGAGTCGGGCGCCTGCCCCTCGTCGGCGACCTCGCGGAGGCTCGCTCCGGGAAGCCAGTCGGACACCACGACCCCGAAGGCGCCCGTGTGCAGCACATCGAGCACCGGCGCGATGCCTGCTGTGTCGAGACCTCGGAGCCGGATGGTGCGCGCGAGGATCTCGTGGACGAACTCGTCGGGCAATTCGTTCGCAACGTCGACGACGGTCAGCGCGACGTGCTGGCCGGACGCAGTGTCGAGCGCCTGCCAGAATTCCAGCAGCGCGCGGCCGCCGTGCGGGGCGATCAGCCGGTATCGGCCCCCGATCGCCATGCCCGGGATCAGTCGTTGGTGACGTGTCGCCATCGCTCCGAACTTGCTCGACGGTCGCGGTCCACCCGTCCGCTGCGGTGCGGAGGGGACGCGAGCCGGCCCGATTGTCGACGGTGGATAGCCGCGGGGTGCGGCGCCTAAACGCCTCAGTCGCCCTTCTTGCCGTTGCCGTTGCCGCGCCCGTTGCCGTTGCCCTTCTTGGGCGGCTTGGGCGGTTTGGGTTGCTCGACGATCGGGGCCGCGCTCGGCGGTGGCGGCGCGGCGGTGGTCGGCGGCGGAGGTGGCGGCTGTGCCGGCGTGCTGGTGGACACCTGTTGCGGCGGCGGTGTGCTCGACGACGGGTCGAGCGCCAACGCGAGGCCGGCCACGACGACCGCGACAAGCCCCGCGGCGGCCAACAGCAGCTTGCGCTCGCGGCTCATCGGCCGCCGCCGCGGCGCCGGAGCGACGAAGTAGTTGGCCGAGGGCGCGAGCGGTTCGGCGAGGATCTTGGTTGCGGGTCGTGGCGCCGCTGCGGGTGCCGATGTCGGCAGCGCGGAGGGCGCGCCCATCAGCGCTGCGCGCATGTGCTCGGCGCTGGTGAACCGCTGGTTCGCGTCCCGGGCCATGGCCCCGTCAATCGTCGCTGCCAACGCCGGGTCGACGTCGGGTCGCACCGCGCTGATCGGAGGAGGCGGTGCATCGAGGATGGCGTGCAGCAGGGCGGCGGGATTCTCCTGCGGGAACGGCCGCTGTCCCGTCAACGCCTCATAGCCCATCACGCCGACGGCGTAGAGGTCGTCGACCACCGAGGCCGGTGCGCCCGCGACGCGCTCCGGGCTCATGTAGGCCATCGTGCCGACGATCTGGCCGGTGGCGGTGAGCGCGGAACCCGCGGTCTTGGCGATGCCGAAGTCGGCGACTTTCATCGCACCGCTGTTCGGGTTGATCAGCACATTGCCCGGTTTGATGTCGCGGTGGACGATGCCCGCCGCATGCGCGCAGGCCAGCGCGCCGAGCACGTCGTCAAGCACCTTGCGAACACGCGGTGGCGGCATCGGCCCCATCGCGATCTCGTCCTGAAGCGTCTGTCCCGGCAGGCGCTCCATGACGATGAAGGGGCTGCCGGCATGCTCACCGGAGTCGTGCACCGCCACGATGTTGGGGTGGTTCAGTGCCGCGGCGGCACGGGCCTCCTCCTCGAACCGTCGCGTCATGCCCGGGTCGGTGGCGAAGGCGGGATACAGCAGCTTGATCGCCACCGGCCGATGCAGACGGGTGTCCCATCCGTCGTGGACCTCGGCCATCCCGCCGCGACCGAGTACACCTCGCAATTCGTAGCGGTCCGCAAGTAGGGCGCGGCCGTCCATGCCGTTAAGGTAGCCGAAGCCAGTTGTGGGCAAACGCCCGCTGTTTGTGCTGGACAGGGCCGCTCCGCTAAACTAGAACACGTTTCAGTTTTCGATCAGAGGGGGTCCGGTGGCCACCGCCGACACCGAGCCGTCGCAGCTCACCAAGTGGGACCCGGGTCTGACCGAACGGTTCTTCGCCGTCACCCGTCCTTTCCTCAAGCGCTACTTCCGTTCTGAGGTGCGGGGGCTCGAGAACATTCCGGCGGGCGGCGCCCTGCTGGTGTCCAACCACTCCGGGGGCATGCTTCCGATGGACGTGCCGATCCTGGCCGCGGACTTCTACGAGCATCACGGTTACGACCGGCCCATCTACACGCTGAGCCACGACATGCTGATGGTCGGGCCGACCGGCGAGTTCTTCCGCAAGATCGGCTACATCAGCGCCAACCACGAGAATGCCGACCGTGCGCTGCGCTCCGGCGGTCTGGTCGTGGTGTTCCCCGGCGGCGACTACGACGTGTACCGGCCCACGTTCACGGAGAACGTCATCGACTTCGGCGGGCGGACCGGCTATGTGAAGGCCGCGCTCAACGCCGGTGTGCCGATCGTTCCGACGGTCGGTATCGGCGGCCAGGAGACCCAGATCTTCCTGTCGCGTGGCACCTGGCTGGCAGAGCGCCTCGGGCCGATCGCGCGCCTGGCCCGCACGAAGATCCTGCCGGTCTCCTTCGGGTTCCCGTTCGGCCTGTCGCTGGTCGTGCCGCCCAACATCCCGTTGCCGTCCAAGATCGTCATGCAGGTGCTGCCGCCGATCGACATCGTGGCTGAGTTCGGCGAGGACCCCGACATCGACGAGGTCGACGCTCATGTGCGCCGGGTGATGCAACGGGCACTCGACGAGCTGGCCACCGAGCGCCGCCTCCCGATCCTGGGCTGAGACTTGTTTCGGACAGGCATCAGAGGGCTATGACGGACCTCGATGACTAGACGCCGTTTTCCGCTGCTGCGCGCGGCGGCCGAACTCGCCAATGCCGCCAACGGTGTGCAACCGCTCGGTCGCGAGGGCTACATCACCCTGCCGGTGTTCGCGTTCGGCTGGCCGACGTCGGAGGCGGCGCCGCTGTATCTGGCCGGGTCGGTGCTCGACGCCGGTCGACGCGGCCTGCGGGGCGACTTCCGCGGCGCGAAGGGCCGTATCGCGTTGGCGCTCACCGCGATCGCATGGGCGTTGCTCGGTCTGATCATGTACCGCAACGTGACGTCGAAGCGGTATTTCGAGGAACCGCTGCGCGAGGCGCTCGGCGACGACTACGAGCAGGTGGCCTCGTCGTCGCAGCCCGCACGGCGGAGCCGACTCGCCGGCGTCGGCATCCCGCCGAATGAATTGGTGCGCCGCCGCTACGTCGAGCGAGCCAACACCGTCCAGTACGGGCCCCACGGCCGGGTCAACCGCGCCGACATCTGGCGGCGCGCCGACCTGCCGCGCGACGGCAAGGCGCCGGTGCTGCTGCAGGTGCCCGGCGGTGCGTGGGCCATCGGTATGCGCAGACCTCAGGCCTATCCCCTGCTCAGCTACATGGCCGAGCGGGGCTGGGTGTGCGTGTCGATCGACTACCGGGTGAGCCCGCGGAACACCTGGCCCGCACACATCATCGATGTCAAACGCGCCCTGGCGTGGATCAAGGAGAACATCGCCGACTACGGCGGGGACCCCGACTTCGTCGCGATCACGGGTGGCTCGGCGGGCGGCCACCTGTCCTCGCTGGCCGCGCTCACGCCGGATGATCCGCAGTGGCAGCCGGGATTCGAGGACGCCGACACATCCGTGGCGGCCGCGGTGCCGATCTACGGCCGCTACGACTGGGTGTCGGCGCGGGGTTCGGGCCGCAAGGAGTTCATCGCCTTCCTGCAGAAGTTCGTCGTGAAGAAGCCCATCACCGAGCACAAGCAGACGTACGTCGACGCCTCGTCGATCATGCGCGTACGTCCCGACGCCCCACCGTTTTTCGTGCTCCACGGCCAGGACGACTCGATCATTCCGGTGCAGGAGGGCCGCGAGTTCGTCGAGGCGCTGCGCAAGGTGTCGACGTCTACCGTCGCTTATGCCGAAATCCCGCACGCTCAGCACGCGTTCGACTTCTACGGCTCACCGCGTGCGCACTACACCGCTGCCGCGGTCGAGCGGTTTCTGTCGTGGGTGCACGCGCAGCGGCAACGATCGAGCGGCCAGTTGCCGCAGGCGAAATCGGCCGGCGCGTAGCCGTCTGAGCGCAAGCCGTCCTATTGCGCCATCGCGGACTCGACCACCGTCAGCTCATCGGAAAGCCCTGCCGCCCGGCGAATTTCGATGAACGCGGCGACCATCGCGCCGGTCAGCTCGTGCGGGTCGTCGAGTGTCGCGCCGTCGGACAGCACCGAGATGTTGAGCTGGTCGACGTAGCTCCACACCGTGATGTTGAGGCCGCTGCCGGTGGTGAGCGGGCCGACGGAGTAGATCTCGGTGACCAACGCCCCGCCGACCCGGCCCGGTTGGCGGGGGCCGGGCACGTTGGAGATCGGTAGGTTCAACACCTTGTTCTGGCCGTCCTTTTCGGCCAGCCAGTGGAACAGCCGCTCGGCCGGCCGCGGCGGGAAGTACGCCGACCACCGGCTCACCAGTTCCGGACCCATCAGGTGATGGGTCTCCTTGGCCTCCACCGCGGCGTCGTGCGCCGCCTGCACCCGCTGCAGCGGATCCTCGAGCTGGATGGGCACGGTCATCATGACCCCGGAAAAGTAGTTGCCGGAGATCCGGTCGGGTGAAAAGTCGAAACTGACTGGGACGGAAGCCAACAGAGGATGATCGGCGTGCCCGTCATACTTCAGAGACAGCTCGCGCAACGCGCCCGCCGATATCGCGAGGACCATGTCGTTGACGGTGACGCCCAAATGCTTGGCCGTCTCCTTGATGTCGGCGAGCGACAGGGTGGCCGTGGCGAACTTGCGTTGCGCGTCGACGCGGTGGTTCATGAACGACGGTGGCGGGGTGAACGGCCGGGTGAGTTCGGGGGAGAGCTTCTTGGCGCTCTTGCGCACCCGTTGGATGCCCTGCGCCGTATAGCGCATGACACCCGGCAGCCGGCCGATCTGACGCAGGTGGTCGGTGAACGCGGTCCGCACCAACTCCGCCCTCCCCGGCGGCGGATCCGTTGCGTACGAGTCGCGCTCGGCCTGCGGTCCTTGCTGTAGATCCATACCGCGGGCCAACAGATTCGCCGAGGCGACGCCGTCGGCCAGGGCGTGGTGGATTTTGCCGAGCACCGCGATCCGCCCGTTGGCCAGGCCCTCGATGAAATACATCTCCCACAGCGGCCGGCTCCGGTCCAGCGGTGTGCTGGCGATCTGGCCAATCGCTTCGTCGAGCTGGCGGCGCCCGCCGGGGCTGTCCACCCGCCAGGGCCGCACGTGGTACTCGAGGTCGACCTCGCAGTTCTCCCGCCACATCGGGTGGTGGAACTTGAACGGGATGTCGACGAGCTCGTAGCGGAATGGGTCGAGTTTGTAGAGCCGCCGGTGGATGACGCGGCGGAACTCGTCGACGCCGAAGGGGCGATCACCCAGCTCGGAAAGGTCGATCACCGCCAGCTTGAGGGTGTGCATGTGCACCGCGGGGGTCTCGGAATACAGCAGGATCGCGTCCCAGCCGCTGAGCCTCTTCACGTCGCCACCCCTCCCTCCGGAGGAGCCTATATAACCTCTTTGGCCCCGACCAGCGCCCGATTTCGATGAATCTGGTTCAGGAACAATCCTATTGCCGTGGCGGCAGATCCGGTCCTGGCGCCGTCGGTCATATCGAACGCATGCCCGGCGCCGGGCAGTTCGATGTAACTCACCACGGACCGCGACACCGCCCGCAGCCGTTCGACGAACGCACGGGCCTGCGCCACCGGAATGACACTGTCGCCGGTGCCGTGCACGATCAGGAACGGCGGTGCGTCGGGATGCGCCTGCGCGATCGGGGACGCCTTGCGATAGACACCGGGATCTCGGGCCACCTTGTGTCCGACGACGACGCGTTCCAGGAAGTCGATGAACCGCACGCGTTCGACGGTCGAGCGATCCTCCCAGCAGTAGCGTCCGTAGATCGGGACCACCGCGTCGACGGACGTGTCCGAATCGTCGGGCAGATCGGCCTGCAGCTCGGGATCGTTGGGTGTCAGGCCCGCGAGCGCCGCCAGGTGCCCGCCCGCCGAGGTGCCCGCGATCGCCACGAAGTCGCGGTCGCCGCCGAACTTGTCGACGTTGGCGCGCGCCCACGCGATCGCGGTCTTCACGTCGTGGATATGCGCCGGCCACCGGTGGTGTGGCGCCACGCGGTAGTCGATGGACAGGCAGACCCAGCCCTTCTCGGCGAGGTGGGACATCAACGCGTAACCCTGCAGGATGCGCTTGCCGTGGACCCATGCGCCGCCCGGTACGAAGATCAGCACCGGAGCGGGCTCGGCGGGTAACTCCTTGGGCCGCCACACGTCGAGCAATTGCGAAGGCCGCGGCCCGTACTGCACCGACGTGCGATAGACGTTGCGCCGGTGCTCGCGCAGCTTCCACAACGGCGGCACCGACTCGGGCGCGGGCCACTCGATCGCGAGGTCCTTGGCGTTGACGACGCCGCGCAGCGCGGCTTGGGTGACGGCGTTGGTGCTGTTGCGCTCGGCCTCTTTTTGCTCGGCGTCGCCCGGGCTAAACCACGACTTCACCGTCGATCCCAGAAAGTCCGGCGCGTGGCGGGAGCCCCAGGCGGTCACCGCGGCCAGGGTGCCCAACGGCTCCAGGTGCTTTCCGATGACGGGCAGCGAAGCCGAGGCCACGCTCATCGCCAGCATGTAGTCGGAGGGGCCGGCGTTCAGCAACCACCGCGCGCGTGTCCAGAAGGTCGGACCTGGGTACCGGGCATCCGGTCGCACCGTCATTGCGCGACTGTACCTCGGCGGTCCGTACGGACAAGACAACTTCTTGAAGTGTCTACCGTTCACATTTCGGGATGTCGGAGGCCTATACCGTGACCTGCGCAGATGGTTTAGCGTGACTTGCCGACCGTCAAATTCGAAGAGGGACTCCCACGTGAGTAAGTCAGCGCTTGCCATCACCGAAGAGCACGTCGACCTCGCCGATGCGGCGTTCGGCCAGCTCAACCGTATCAACAGCCGGGCGGCAGCCCGCTCGACGCTGGAGGGCGGCTCGTCGCACCCCGCCGAGATCTGGTCGGCCGCGGCGGGCCTGGGATGGACCGGCCTTGCGGTCGCCGAGGAATACGGCGGGTCCGGTTTCGGGCTCGCGGAGCTGGCGGTGGTGCTCGAAGCACAGGGACGCGAACTGTGCCCCGGGCCGTTTCTGCCCACCGTGGCGGCTGCCGTCGTGATCGACCGGTGTGCATCCGATTCACTTCGCGCGCAACTGCTTCCAGGTCTGGCCGGCGGCAGCACCATCGGTGCGCTCGCGGTCTCGGGCAGCGTGACAATCGGATCCGATCTGGTCGTGACCGGTGAGAGCCCCGCGGTGCTGGGCGCTCCCGACGCGAACCTGCTGGTCGTGGTCGCGGGTGACGACGTCGTCGTCATCGATTCCGCGGCCGAGGGCGTCACGATCACCCCGCTCGAGTCGATGGACACCTCGCGCAGCCTCGGCAAGGTCACGCTGAGCGGTGTGACGGTCGCCGAGGAGCGTCTTCTTCGCGGCGCAGCCCGTAAGGCGCACACGGTCTTTCGTATCCTCGCGTCGGCCGAGGCCGTCGGCGTGAGCTGGGCCAGCATGGAGATGGCCGTCGAATACGCCAAGGTCCGTGAGCAGTTCGGCCGGACGATCGGGACATTTCAGGCCGTCAAGCACCACGCGGCCAACATGCTCGTCAACGCCGAGGTGACGACGGCCGCGACATGGGATGCCGCCCGCGCCGACGATCTGGACAGTGCGTCGTTCGCCGCCGCTGTCGCAGCGGCGCACGCCATCCGGACACAGATCTTCAACGCGCAGACCAACATTCAGTTACACGGCGGGATCGGCTTCACCTGGGAACATGACTCCCACCTGTATCTGCGACGCGCGAGAACGCTCGCGGCGCTGATGGCCGAGGCCGGCGATCCGCTGCTCGATGTCGTCGAAGCGCAGCGCAGTGGCCAGGCGCGTGGTGCGACGTTCACCCTGCCGCCGGAAGCCGAGCAGTTTCGCGAGCAGGCGCGCGAAGCGGTCGCGAAGCTGCGTTCCCTGCCCGCCGACCAACAACGCGACTTCCTCGTCGACTCCGGCTATCTGGTGCCGCACTGGCCCACACCGTGGGGGCGCGCCGCGGAGGTGCTCGAGCAGCTGGTCATCGAAGAGGAGTTCGCCGACGTCGAGCGGCCCGACCTGGGCATCACCGGCTGGGTCACGCTGACCATCGCCCAGGCGGGCACCGACGACCAGCGGGAGCGTTGGGTCGAACCCGTGCTGCGCGGCGAGGTGATGTGGTGTCAGCTGTTCTCCGAACCCGGCGCGGGTTCCGATGCCGCGGCCGTGCGCACATCGGCGAAGAAGGTCGACGGCGGCTGGCGCGTGACCGGCCAGAAGGTGTGGACCAGTCTGGCCCACCAGTGCCAGTGGGGTCTTGCCACCGTGCGCACCGACCCGGACGCACCCAAGCACGCGGGCGTGACGATGATGGCCATCGACATGAAAGCCCCTGGTGTGACGGTGAATCCGCTTCGCGGGCTGACCGGCCATGCGCACTTCAACGAGGTGTTCTTCGACGACGTCTTCGTCCCGGACGCCGATGTCGTCGGGGATGTGAACAAGGGTTGGCTGGTGGCCCGCGCGACGCTGGGCAATGAGCGCATCTCGATCGGCGGCGGTTCGGGTGGCACGACCGGGTTCACCGCGGCCGATCTGGTCAAGTTGCTCGACAACGCCTCGGCCGAGACCCGGGCGACGTACCTGCGGCGGGCCGGCGAGGTGATCGCCGAGACGCACACGTTGCGGTTGTTGAACCTGCGGCGGGTGACCCGCGCGATCGCGGGTTCGGAACCCGGGCCCGAGGGTAATGTCACCAAACTCCTGGTCGCCGAATCCGGGCAGCGGATGACCGAACTGGCGATGGAGTTGGCCGGTTCCGCGGCCGTCGTCGGACAGACCCCAACGTTGACGCTGGCCTATCTCGGTAACCGGGCGATGACGATCGCCGGCGGCACCTCCGAGATCACCCGCAACACGATCGCCGAGCGCATCCTCGGGCTGCCGCGCGACCCGTTGCTGAAATAGTCAGGCCAACAACGCGATTCCGCCGACGATCAGCGCGACCACCTTGACGAGCTCGAGCGCGACGTAACCGTAGTGGGCGCGTGACCGGCCCGTCGGTGCCTGTCCCGGCGGGGTGGCCAGCACGACGTCCGAGCGGCGGTTCAGCGCCGGACGGACCGCGACCAGTTGAGCGGCCAACGCCACGACGACGACACCGACCGCGATGACGGCAACCCCTGACGGCCGCGCAATCGCCACGGCGATGACCAGGACCACAGCCAGCGCGGCCTCGATGCTGTTGAGTGCGCGAAACACCAACCGGCCGATGCCGAGCCCGATCTGCAGGGACACCCCCGGGGCCCGAAACTTCAGCGGGGCCTCGATGAACGAGATGGCGAGCACCATGCCCAACCAGACAAAGGTGACCGCGATCGAGACGGCCTGTGCGACTGTCATTGAACTCGCCTCCTCGGCGCCATATGTGCGATACAGAGCCCTGGCTCTGCGAAGGGGGTCAACGCGTCCACGGTGATCGGCGCGTCCCAAGCGGTCAACGCGCCCTGCATGAGACCGAGATGCACGGGACAGATGATGTCGCGGCGGGTGTCCGCCAGCTCGAGAAACGGGCAATTGTGCAACCCGATCTCATCGAGATCATCGTTGCGCGAGCGCTCTTGCGGGGCGAATCCCATTGCGTCGAGGAGGTTCGTGAGGCGCTCGAAGGCCTGATCCCGGTCAATCGGCTGTTCGGCGCCGTCGGCCTCTTTCTTCGCCCAAGCGCGGCCGGCAGCGACCGCACGTCGTTGCGGGTCGCGCTGGCGCGCCAAGGCATCGGCGAGCACCCCGGCAAGCACCCGGTAGTCGCGGGGGCCGTCCGGGTCCATACCCGTTGTCGCACGGAACATCAGCGGGGGCCGACCCGGTTTCGTGCGGCTGGGCTTGATCATCTCGACCCGCCCGCGCTCGAGCAACGCCTCCAGATGAAAGCGCGCGGTGTTGGGATGGATCGACAACCGCTCGGCCACGTCGAGGACGCTCAAGGGCGTCCCCGCAGCCCTTAGCGCCGTCAGTACCTCATCGCGTCGTGTCATCGACCCTCCGAGTTCTCACAGACGTCCGAACATCGGCGCGAAGCCTAGTCCTGGCGGGTGATCGCCGCGCGCGGGCATTCGTCGACGGCCCTGGCCGCGTGCGCCTCGAACTCGGGCGGCACCGGGTCCGCGATCACCACCGCGTAGTCGTCGTCATCGAGTTCGAAAACCTCGGGCGCATACTTCACGCAGAACGCATTGCCCTCACACCGATCGCGGTCCACTACAACGCGCATGACGCCTCCTTGATTTGATCAGCGGTTCAGTTCTCATCGGCCTTACCGGGGAATCGCGCCCACACCACGGGCGTGCCTGCAGACCCATCCCTCCGGAACGAGGCCCGTCTCGGATAACCGAGACAATTCCGCGCGCGTATGCGCACTGAGATCAGTGTCGATGTGCGGGTAGACAATTGGTTCCTCTTTGGAATTGTGCTCGTGCAACTGATCGAGCAGCATGCAGCAGGCCGCCTCGATCCTGTCGGTGTCAGACGCTGCGAGCAGATCGTCCAATGTGTCCATGGCTCGCCAAATTTGGCCGTGTTCACGCATCATCACGAAGATCGGCATCACCATCCCGGCCTCACGGATCGGCGGGAACACGATGACCTCTTCGAGGTAGATGTGGCGGCGCAGCTTTTCGAGTGCCGGGGTGAGCGCTTCGGGTTCGAGGATGCCGGCGCGGAGCTTTTCCAGAAAGCCTTCCATTGCGCGGTCGATCTCGTGGTGTTCATGCTCCAGTGCGACATAGGCGGCTGATCTGTGCATCACGGGTTCTCCTACCACGAGCTGCCGTTAGTTTATACAAACCCGTTTGTATAAACAATATGGCACGCCGCTTGGCGCCGGTGACGTAATACTGGTCGGGTGCCGTTCACCGACTTCCATCCCGACCTGCGCCGCGCTGCCCGCCTCGCCCCCAAGCAGGTGATCACGCCCGCGACTCTGCCGATCGTGCGCATGGTCACCCGGCGCATGTGGCGCCGAGTCCCACGCGATGTCGATGCGCTGACCCTGCCGTCGGGAGTCGACGTCTGGCGGTACCGGCCGCCCGGAGGTACGGGAATTGGGCCCGCGCTGCTGTGGATTCACGGCGGGGGCTATCTCATCGGCCATCCCGGCCAGGACAACGAACTGTGCCGCCGGTTCGCGAGGCGCCTGGGCGTCACGGTGGCCTCCGTCGACTACCGGTTGGCGCCCGAACACGCGTACCCGGCCGCGCTGGAGGACTGCTATGCGGCGCTGAAGTGGTTGATGGCGTTGCCGTCCGTGGACTCAGGCCGTGTCGCAATCGGAGGCGCCAGCGCCGGAGGCGGATTGGCCGCCCAACTGGCGCTGCTGGCGCGCGACCGCGGCGAGGTCACGCCCTCAGCCCAACTGCTGGTCTACCCGATGCTCGACGACCGCACCGTCGATCGCCGCGAACTGGACAACCCCGGGCTTCGCCTGTGGAACAAGTCGAGTAACAAGTTCGGTTGGTCGGCCTATCTCGGCGACGCCGATCCCGCCGTGGCCGTGCCGGCTCGCCGCAACGACCTGGCGGGGTTGCCACCGGCCTGGATCGGGGTCGGAACGCTGGACCTCTTCCACGACGAGGATCTCGAGTACGCCGAACGGCTCAAGGCCGCAGGTGTGCCGTGCGACGTCGAGATCGTCGAGGGCGCGTTCCACGGCTTCGACGGCATCGTCCCGAAAGCCTCTGTTTCACAACGGTTCTTCGACAGCCAGTGCGCGATGCTGCAGCGAGCGTTGGCGCCGGCGGCCGCCTGAGTCACCCGCGCTCGAACACCACCTCGCCCGCGATCACGGTGGCGGCGACCATATCCGACGCCAGCGTCCCGAACACATCGCCGGGGGACGGCTCGAGCACCACCAGATCGCCCGGCTCCCCGGGCGCGACGGTCCGGCGCCGCACCGGATCATCCCCGGCACCGAAGAACATGCTCAGCGCTTCGGGCGCGGTGATGCGTTCGTCCGCACCGAGCACCGCGCCGCTGCCGGTCACCCGTCGCACCGCGGCACGCATCGTCGCCCACGGGTCACCCTCGCCGAACGGCATGTCGGTCGACAGCGCGACCGGCACGCCGGCGCGCAACAGCGAAGCGACGCGCCACAATTCATGGTGTTGGCCAGCGGGCACGTCATCGAGGTACTGATCGCCGCGCTCGACGACGAAGTTCGGCTGCGTCACCACGGTGACACCGCTCGCGGCGAGGGACGCGATGCCGTCGTCGGGAACGACGGAGGCATGCTCGATGCGGTCCCCCGGATGCGTTCCGGACGCCTGCAGCGCGGCGAGAGTGACGATGAGCTGCGCTGCGGTCACACAGTGCACGGCGACCGGTGCGCCCTCGTCGTGCCGTCCGGCGATCCACGAGGTGAGACCGTCGAGGTCGAGGTCGGTGTCGTGCAGGATTCGCTTACCGGGAGCTAGGACGAGCACGCGCTGCCGCAGCTCGCCGCGGCGATGGGTATCCAAAAGCCGGACCATGTCGTCGATTTCGAGGTCCGGGGTGGCGTCGGTGACGCCGGTGACGCCCAGACCGCTGAGCCGTTCGCTGACCTCACCCAGACCGGTTTCGTTGCGCTGCAGGGCATCCGACCACGAGGTGTCGGCGCTGAGCAAGCGCCCGTCGGGGTGCTCCGCCAGTCCCACGTGTGCCAGTCCCGCCGAGTTCAGTGTCCACAGCACACCGCTGCGGTGTTGCACTCGGACCGGAAGTGCGGGCGCCACCTCGTCGAGCACGGTGCGGTCGAGGTGGCCGGCCACCGCCTCGTGATAACCCACGGCCCGTACCCAGCCGTCGGGGCCGGGGTCCGCGTTCGCCAGCGCGCGGGCCAGCTGCGCCCGGTTGCGCACCTCGGCCGGGCCGACCCGCACCGACCGCAAAGCCGCTGCGGCGGAGCGCAGATGGACATGGTGATCGTGAAGTCCCGGTATGACGGTCCGACCGGCGGCGTCGTAGACCGGCTCGCCGTGAAGAGGCGTCAGCGTCGGCTCGACGGCGGTGATGTGTTCCGCGACCCGGATGTCGACGGCGGTGCCGTCGAGCAGGGTGGCCCGCTGGATCAGCAAGACGCGAGCCGTCGCTGCTCGATCAGCCGCTCCACTTCCTCGTTGTCCGCCCCCAGCGGCGACGCGGCGGCCGACAGATGCGGTGCAGCGGCACAGGGGGATTGGTCATCCCGCGGTAACTCCGCGTAGGTGGCGGCGACGGCGGCCATCGACATCTCGATCAGTTCGCCTCCCCCGCTGCGCAACGACTGCGCGACGGCCAGCGCCGCCTCGAGACCGGTCAGCGGGTCGGCGATCGCATCGCCGCAGAACTCCGGCTCGTCGGGCTCGCCCCCGACCAGGCCGCCCGACACGGCGGCGTCGTCGCCGAACGCAACCCAGTTCTCGCGGCCGCCGTCCGTACCGTGACCGGTGACCCGTAGCCACACCCGGCCGTCTCGCGGCGTCACGTCGGTCGGGGCGAGACCGCGGCGAACCAACGCCGCCGGCCGCGACGACTCGATCACGACGTCCGCGGCGGCCAGCAGCGCACGCAGACCGGAGGGCTCATCGAAATCGACGCTGTAGGACAGCTTTCCGGCATTCATCCAGTCGAAGAACGATTGCGGGCCGTGGCGGGCGCCGTCGGGCCGTGCGGCGCTCTCGACCTTGACGACGGTCGCGCCCGCCGACGCGAGCAACCGTCCACACAGCGGTCCTGCCCACAACGCCGACAGGTCCGCGACCAGGAGGCTCTCTGGACCCCGCGTCGCGGTGGCGGCGCCGAACGGGTACACCCGCGGGGCCTCAGCAGGGGTCTCGCCGAGGCCCGCGGCCGGCAGGCCGAGCAGCCGGGCGCGCTCCGTCATGTCGGCACAGTCGTTTTCGGCGACCCAGCCCTGCACGGCCGGCCACGGATCGTCGACCTCATCGGCCGAGATCAGCGCCGGAACCGCGGCGATGTCGTCGGGTCTCGCCAACGTGAGGGCACACCAGCCGTCACGGCTGCGCATCAGGCGTGTTGCGCCGCCCGCCGACACCTGACCGGCCGGCGAGCGGCCCAGCAGCGCGGCACGCCCGCCGATCAACTCGGCGGCGTCGACCCGCACGCCGGTGAAGGTTTCGAAGGCGTCAGCGACCCGCCCGGCCCGGTCGAGCACGGCGGTGGGGACAGTCAACATCGTCGACGTCACGCCCCCATTGTCGGCTTACTTCGCACGCGTGCGCCGCCCGGGGTGGGGGCGGCTCAGAATTGCAGCGCGGTGAAGCGCCAATCAAGCACGCTGCGGTCCTGCGCATCGACCGCGTACACCAGCGAGCGCACCGTCAGAACGCCGCCGCGACCGTCCGCAAGCGGCTCGGCCTTCTCGATGTGCACCTCGCTGTAGAGCGTGTCCCCTTCGTACACCGGCCCGGTGTGGTCGCAGGACTGCCAACCGAGGACGGTCACCAAGTTGGGCAACACCCGCGTCACCTGGGCCAGCGCCAGCCCGATGGTGTGGCCGCCGTAGACCAGCCGCCGGTTGTTGACCCGCCAGTCGTGGTGTGTCGCAGCGATGTTCAACGTCAACCGGGCCAGCTCGGGTGCGCTGCTCACCACGTCGGCGGTGCTGTGCAGCACCGTTCCCGCGAGTTCCGGGTCGAAGTGGGCCCCCGGCACCTTCGCGCGGTACGCCTCGGCGTCCCAGTCCGCGGTCGGATCGGGTACGGGCGGGGTCTCGGCGCCGATCGTCGACAGGTCGTCGGCGTGCCCGGTGTCACCGGCGCCGTCGCGCAGCGGCAGCATCGCGCAGCGGTGAAAGTCGAGCACCAGGCGGCCGAGGTCGTCGACGGTGGTCATCCGCAGTGCGGCCAATCCGGTCCGCGCCCTGCCGGGCTTGGTGGAGTTCTCCTTGAGCCCGACCACTTCGGTGCGGGTGAACAGGGTGTCGCCGATGACGGGGAACCGGTGAAACCCCAGGCCGCGGTAGAACAGGTTGGCCTTCACCCGCTGGGTGGCCAGGGTGGTCTGACCGATCGCCACGTCGCAGACCAGGGCCGGATGCGCCAACGGACCGGTCGCACCGGTGACCGCGGTCGCCAGCTCGCCGTCGAGTGCCAGCCGAAGACGATCGCCGACGATCGACTGGTGCACGGCGGCCGCACCCGAGGTCAACGTCATCGGCGGCGCGGTGTCGAAAACCTGCCCGACGCGCAGATCGTCGAAGTACGGGCCGCTCACGGGTGCCCACTCTGGCATTGGGCCGCACAAAGTGTCAATATAGCCGTACATGAACGAGGAAGAGACGATGCTGGTCGCCACCGTGCGGGCCTTCATCGACCGCGAGGTCAAACCGCGAGTACGCGACGTCGAACACGCCAACGAATATCCCGAGGCGTGGATCGAGCAGATGAAGCAGATCGGCATCTACGGTCTGGCGATCCCCGAGGAATACGGCGGTTCGCCGGTGTCGATGCCCTGCTACGTCGAGGTGACCCAGGAGCTGTCCCGAGGCTGGATGAGCCTGGCCGGGGCGATGGGCGGGCACACCGTCGTCGCCAAGCTCCTGGTGCTGTTCGGCACCGAGGAGCAGAAGCGCCGCTATCTGCCTGCGATGGCGACGGGCGAGATCCGCGCGACGATGGCGTTGACCGAACCCGGCGGTGGTTCGGATCTGCAGAACATGTCGACGACGGCGCTGCCGTCCGAAGGCGACGGCCTGACCATCAACGGGGCGAAGACCTGGATCTCGAATGCGCGGCGATCCGGACTGATCGCGCTGTTGTGCAAGACCGATCCGGCCGCGACTCCGCGCCACAAGGGAATCTCGGTGGTGCTCGTCGAACAGGGCATGACGGGGCTGTCGGTGTCGCGTGATCTGCCCAAGCTCGGGTACAAGGGCGTCGAATCGTGTGAGCTGATCTTCGAGGACTGCCGCGTGCCCGCGTCGGCGATCCTCGGCGGAGAACCGGGTAAGGGCTTCGCCCAGATGATGAAAGGCCTTGAGACGGGCCGTATCCAGGTCGCGTCGCGGGCGCTCGGCGTGGCGACGGCCGCGTTGGAGGATTCGCTTCGGTACGCGCAGGAGCGCGAGAGCTTCGGGCAGCCGATCTGGAAGCACCAGTCGATCGGCAACTACCTGGCCGACATGGCCACCAAGCTCACCGCCGCCCGCCAGTTGACGCGCTACGCCGCCGAGCGCTACGACAGCGGCGAGCGCTGCGACATGGAGGCCGGGATGGCGAAGTTGTTCGCCTCCGAGGTCGCGATGGAGATCGCGCTCAACGCGGTCCGCATTCACGGCGGGTACGGCTATTCCACGGAGTACGACGTCGAAAGATATTTCCGCGACGCGCCGTTGATGATCGTCGGCGAGGGCACCAACGAGATCCAGCGCAACGTGATCGCCTCGCAGTTGGTGTCACGAGGTGGCCTGTAGGCGATGAGGTCCGCGCCGGCGTACCAGACCCTGCGCGACCAGTTGCGCGAGCAGATCGCGGCCGGTTGCTACCGCGACGGGACCCGGCTGCCGACGGAATCGGAACTCGTTGCCGCGCATGGTCTGTCGCGCCAGACCGTGCGCCGGGCGTTTCAGGACCTGGTGGCCGAGGGTGTGGTGTACCGGGTGCCGGGCCGCGGTACGTACGCCAGCGGTTCGGGGCGACGCTATCTGCGCCAGTTCGGCTCGATCGACGACCTGATGAGCCTGTCCGACGACACCACGATGGAGGTGCTGCGCGGACTGCGGCGCCGGGTCGACGTCGAAGCCGCCAGCAGGCTGCGACTCGACGACGACATCGTGTACACGGTGGTGTTCCGGCGGTTGCACGGCACCGACCCCGGGGTGCCGTTCGTGCTGACCACGGTGCATCTGGCGCCGACGGTGGCAGCGGCGGTGGCGGACTCACCGGAGTTGACCGACGGGGCGGTCGGCACCCAGACCGTCATCGGACTGCTCGAGCCGCATCTGAGTGAACCGATTGTCGAGGCCGCACAATCGATCACGGTCGCTCCCGCCGACGGTGAGGTCGCGGACGCGGTGCGGTGCGAACCCGGTCATCCGATGCTGCGTGTCGACCGGTTGTACTCGGATGCAGAACGCCGGCCGGTCGAACTGTCGGTCAGCCATTTCCTGCCCGAGCAGTACACCTACCGGGTGACGTTGCGCCGCTCGGGTTGACGTGACTTCGGTGTCCTAACAGTCGCGCAGCGATCGTTTCAGCACCCAAATCACACGATGGCGTCGATCAGCCCCCACCGCAGCGCCGTCGGCGGATCGATGGTGCGGCCCGACAACACCAGATAGGCCGTGCGCCAGCGGCCGATCCGACGGGTGATGCTCACCGTGCCGCCGGCACCGGGGATCAGCCCGAGAGTCAGTTCCGGCAGCCCGAAGACGGCGTTCGGGCTCGACTCGATGTGCCCGCAGAACGCCGCCATCTCCAATCCGCTGCCGAGTACTTGACCGTGGACCCGCGCACGGCAGCGCTTGCCGAGGCGGTCAGTCAACTCGGCCAGCACCAGCGCGGGGCTGTAGCGGGTGCGGGCAAAATGTGCGCTTGCGGGATCGACGAAGCTACCGAACTCGGCGAGATCACCGCCGCTGCAGAACGACGGCCCGTTGCCGGACAGGATCACCTCGGTGACCGACGGGTCGACCCGCGCGACCTCCAGCGCCTCCAGAAGTGCGCCGCGGGCGTCGGTGGAGAACGCGTTGTGCCGCCGCACCCGGTTGAACCGCACATGGACGGTGTCGTCGATACGTTCGGCCACAACGGGATCGGGGATCTCGGGAACCTGCGAGGGTCCGCGCTCCTCGAGCCAGCGTGCGAACTCCGGCCCCGACTGCAGCGTGGAATACGCCAGCGATTCGGTGATGACGCCGGCGACGGTGGGGGCGGTGGGGTCGACGGCGCGAAGGACGTCGTCGCAGATGCCCGCGGCATGCGGCCACTGGGTGCACCGCTGCGTCACTTCGGCGAGGGCATCGGCCACAGACGCGACCGTGATGACCCGACGGTCGTCGGAGTCATGTTCGGACAGGGTGAATGTGGCTTCATCGGTGGGCGATTCGATCGCCACGATGATGCCCGAGGGCAATTCGACGTGGGTCACGAGTACTTCTTGACCAGCTCCTGCTTGAGCATCTTACCGGTCTCCGTACGGGGCAGTTGTGCCTCGAACGAGATCGACCGCGGACACTTGTAGTGGGCCAGGCGTTCCCGCAGCCACTCGAGCAGTTCCTCGGCGAACTCGTCGGTCGCGTCTGCGGGGTCGACGGTCTGCACCACACCCTTCACGCGCTGGCCCATCTCGTCGTCGTCCACTCCGAACACCGCCGCGTCCAACACCTTCGGATGGGTGATCAACAGGTTCTCGGCTTCCTGCGGATAGATGTTCACCCCACCGGAAATGATCATGTGGTGTTTGCGGTCCGTGAGGAACATGTAGCCGTCCTCGTCGAGATAGCCCACGTCGCCGACCGTTACCCACCCGTGCCTCTCACGCGACTCGGCCGTCTTCACCGGATCGTTGTGGTAGACGAAACTCATTGGGCCCATGTCGAAGTAGATCTGCCCGGGCTGTCCCGGCGGCAGTTCCTCGCCGTCCTCACCGAGCACATGCGCCTCACCCAGCAGCGGCTTGCCCACCGAGCCCGGGTGGTTGAGCCAGTCCTCGGCGGTGATGAAGGTGATGCCCGCACCCTCGGAGGACGAGTAGTACTCGTCGATGACCGGACCCCACCAGTCGATCATCTGCTTCTTGATGTCGACCGGACAGGGCGCGGCGGCATGCACGACTCGGCGGATCGACGAGAGGTCATACGATTCGCGGATATCAGCCGGGAGTTTGAGCATTCGGACGAACATCGCGGGCACGAACTGCCCGCTGGTGACCCCGTACTTCTGGATGGCTATCAGCGCCTCCTCGGGCTCGAACTTCCCCATGATCACCGTGGTGGCCCCCATGGCCTGCGCGGACATCGTCCACATACACGGCGCGGTGTGGTACAGCGGCGCCGGGCTGAGATACACCGAATCACTGTCCATTTGGATGGCCATCAGCAGGGCGGACAGCATGTTGCCGGCCTGCGCGGGGGAAACATGGGGCAACTCGCGGCGAATCCCTTTGGGGCGTCCGGTGGTTCCGGACGAGTACTGCAGTAGGTCACCCTCGATCTCGTCGGGGATGGGGGTTTCCGGATGATCCGCAACGCACTGCGGGTAACGCTGCCAGCCATCGAGGTCGTCGTCGGCGAGAAGCAGCAGATCGGGCAGTCCGTTGGGCAGGTGCTCCGCCAGCTCCTCGCAAACCTTACGCATCGCCTGTGATCCGATGATCGCCTTGGCGCCGCTGTTGTCGACGATGTAGGCCGCTTCGGCTGCGGTCAGGTGCGTGTTGATCACCGCGTAGTACAGGCCGCTGCGCCGGGCCGCCCACATCACGACGTGCAGGTGTTCGTTGTTCTCCATCAGGACGGCGACGGTGTCCCCTTCGACCAGTCCCGCCTGCCGGAAGTGGTGGGCCAACCGGTTGGCGCGCGCCTCGAGCTCGGCGAACGTCACCGTGATGCCACTGGGATGCATGATGACGGCGGGCTTGTCGGGCGTGGCCTCGGCATGTTCGCGGATCTGCATGGGGTGACTCTACGATGCGCCGAGTTGACAGGTGTCAAGTGGTGTCGGTTTCCGATGCCGGCGTGCTCGCGAGGTCCCGCATCACGGCGAGTGAACCGGGTTCCAACGGTCCGAGAGCCCCCGACGACACTTGAGCACGCTCACAGTGCGGTGAGCGTGCTCAAAGTGTCGTATTTGCGCGGCGTGTTGTGTGCAAACACGCACGCTCGCGGGGTTATTCGGCGTCGAGGCGGTGCTTGAGCGCGTCGAACTCGTCCTTGATACCGGTCGGCAGCTTCTCGCCGACGAACTCGAACCACTCCTCGATGAGCGGCAGCTCCTGGCGCCACTCGTCGACGTTCACCTCGAGCGCGGCGTTCACGTCGGCGGCATCGACATCCAACCCGTTCAGGTCGAGATCCTCGGCCGTGGGCACGGTGCCGATCGGTGTGGTGCGGCCGCCGGCCTTCTGCTCGATGCGGTCGATGATCCACTTCATCACGCGGCTGTTCTCACCGAAGCCCGGCCACAGGAAGCGGCCGTCGTCGCCGCGGCGGAACCAGTTAACAAAGAAGATCTTCGGCATCTTCGACTCGTCGGACTGCTTGCCGATGTCGATCCAGTGCGCGAAGTAGTCACCGACGTTGTAACCCAGGAACGGCAGCATGGCCATCGGGTCGCGGCGGACGGTGCCGACCTTGCCCTCGGCGGCCGCGGTCTGCTCGGAGCCCATCGTGGCACCGATGAACACGCCGTGCTGCCAATCGCGGGCCTGTGTCACCAGCGGCACCGTCGTCTTGCGGCGGGCGCCGAACAGGATCGCCGAAATCGGCACACCCTGCGGGTCGTCCCACTCGGGCGCGAGCGTGGGGCACTGCGACATCGGGGTGCAGTAGCGCGAGTTGGGATGCGCGGCCTTCTCCTCCGAGTCCGGTGTCCACTCGCGGCCCTTCCAGTCGGTGAGGTTCTGCGGCTCGCCCTCGAGGCCCTCCCACCACACGTCGTTGTCACTGGTCAGCGCGACGTTGGTGAACACCGTGTTGCCGGCCTCGATGGTCTTCATCGCGTTCGGGTTCGACGACCAGTTGGTGCCCGGCGCGACGCCGAAGAAGCCGAACTCGGGGTTGACGGCGTACAGGCGGCCGTCCTTGCCGAAGCGCATCCAGGCGATGTCGTCGCCGATGGTCTCGGCGCGCCAGCCCGGGATCGTGGGCTGCAGCATCGCGAGGTTGGTCTTACCGCACGCCGACGGGAACGCCGCGGCGACGAAGTAGGCCTTGTTCTCCGGGGAGATCAGCTTGAGGATCAGCATGTGCTCTGCGAGCCAGCCCTCGTCGTGAGCCATCGCCGAGGCGATGCGCAGCGAGTAGCACTTCTTGCCCAGCAGCGCGTTGCCGCCGTAACCGGAGCCGAAGCTCCAGATCTCGCGGGTCTCCGGGAAGTGGGTGATGTACTTCGTGTCGTTGCACGGCCAGGGCACGTCCTTCTGGCCGGGCTCCAGGGGCGCGCCGATCGAGTGCAGCGCCTTGACGAAGAAACCGTCGGTGCCCATCTTGTCGAGCGCGGCCTTGCCCATGCGGGTCATCGTCCGCATCGACACGACGACGTACTCGGAGTCGGTGATCTCGACGCCCAGCTTCGGGTCCTCGGCGCCCAGCGGGCCCATGCAGAAGGGAACGACGTACATGGTGCGGCCGCGCATACACCCGCGGTAGAGGTCCGTCATGATGCCGCGCATCTCCGACGGATCCATCCAGTTGTTGGTCGGGCCGGCGTCGATCTCTTTCTCGGTGCAGATGAAGGTGCGTGACTCCACACGGGCCACGTCGGACGGGTCGGACAGCGCGAGGTACGAGTTCGGCTTCTTCTTCTCGTCGAGCTTGGTGAAGGTGCCCGCCGCCACCAGCTGCTCGCACAGCCGGGCGTTCTCTTCGTCAGATCCGTCGGTGAAAACCACGCGGTCGGGCTGCGTCAGCTCGGCGACCTCTTGAACCCAAGCGAGCAGACCCTTGTGCTTCGTCGGTGCGGTGTCCAAACCCGGGATGGTCGCTGCGGTCATGAAAAATCTCCTGTGTCTGTTGCTGCCAGGACCCAAGGCTCCGTGTGCGCCACCCAGACAGGGACAGGCAGCGCTGCGGTCTCCTATACCGAGGTTATCGCGGGTGAGAAGCCCGCGGTGAATCGGGAGTGTGTCCGATCACTCACAGGAACGATTCAGATAGCTGTTTCACAGGTATTTTCCGATCGAACGCCGCGACTTGACGCGTGTCAACCCGGAAAGCGATCACCCTCGGTCGGCTGAGGGTCGTCAGCGGAGACCCTCGGCGAGTTCACCCGCCCGTACAACTCCGCGCGTACGGCGTCCAGCGCCCGCTGCAGCGACGGCAGCCTGCGGTCGCGTTCGGCGGCGGCTCGTGCGGTCTCGAGCGCGTGCTGGCGCAGTTCGGCATCGATCGCGGTGATCCGTTCCGCGGCGCTGGCGGCGTCCCGTTCATCCCGGGCGGCCAACTCCGACGCCAGCGCACTCTCGGCGGCCAGCACCCGCGTCGCCACACGTTCGTCGAGCGCGGCCTTGACCGCGGCGGTGACGTCGGTGAGCCAGCGGTCCAGCATCGCCCGGTCCTGCAGCACCCCACGAATGCCGACCACCCACACGGTCAACACCAGCCCCACCAGACCCCCGGCCACCAGACCGGCGACGGTCAGACCGGGCGCCAGTCCGGTGAACAAACGGGTGACGGCCAGCGCCACGCCCAGACCGAAGCCGGCGCCGAGGATCATCGTCAGCTGCCTCTCCAGCCGCCGCGACTTCAACCGCGGCGGGACGATCTCGGGGACCGTGGGCGCGTCGGACACTGTCGGAGCGGTCAATCCGACGTGAGCGGCCACCTCGGCCAAATGCGCGGTGACACCCTGGTCGACCTCCTCGACGACCTCGCCGAGTCGCCGGCGCACGCGCGACTCGAAGTCACCGAGGGCCCTGCGGCCCAGCGCCGACGCGTCCTCGGCGAGTTCGGCCCGCACCGCGGTGCAGCGGTTGCGCGCGAGATACCCCAACTGGACGCGGGCCTGTTGAATCTGGGTGCGCAGGGCGATGCTGCGTTCGGACTTCGACACCCGGCGAGTCCGCACGATGTCGTCACGACTCTCGTGCAACGCCGCCACGCGGGCGCGTCGATGGGCGCCGTCACCGTCGGCGCGGTACTGGCGTGCCATCGATTCGAGCCGAGTCTCCCACGCCCGCAGGCGGTTTCGTCGTTCCAGCTCAGGGTCGGCCAGCCGCTGCCGCAGCAGGCCCACGAGTTCGTCGACCCGCGGCTCCCCCAGATCCGGCGCGGCGGCCGCGCCCACCCACGGCACGCTGGCGTACCGGGGCGACCGGTCGGCCAGTGCGGCACGATCGGCGGCCAGCACCTCGCGCCAGTTGCGGTGGGTGTCGATTTTCGACACCACACCGACCACGAGGTCGGTATGTCGCGAGACCAAATCGACCAGCTCACAGT
Organism: Mycolicibacterium novocastrense; assembly: GCF_001499835.1. Classification (NCBI taxonomy): domain Bacteria; kingdom Bacillati; phylum Actinomycetota; class Actinomycetes; order Mycobacteriales; family Mycobacteriaceae; genus Mycobacterium; species Mycolicibacterium novocastrense. The sequence goes on along the minus strand of NZ_LQIH01000012.1, from coordinate 172,780 downwards.
CGGATTCGGCCAGTGGTGACACCGCCGACACGACGAACACCACAGCTGCGGGGGCTTCGGCCTGCCCGAGATCCTCCGCCTCGACGAAGGTGTGCTCGGGCATCCGCTCCCGCAGCGCCGCCGCCACACTCGTCGTACCCGCCAGCCAGGGCCCCGTCACCAGCACGACATCCCGGGGGCACACCGCCGGCGGGGCCAACCCCGGTTCGACGGCCGCGACCACCGCATCGGCCGACGCGAGTTGATCGGCGCTCGTCACGTCGGCCGTCATCGGGACCGTCCCAACAGGCGAAGCGAACCCCGGCTGATGTCCGCGGCGCAGGCGCGGTGCAGCGCGTTGACCGGGCCGTTGCCGTATCGCCGCCACTGCACGGCCCGGCGCAGATGCGAATCCGCGTCGTCGCCCCGGTCGACGCTCGCCCCCGCGGCCTCGACGACATCGACTGCCGCCGTCATCACCGCGAGGACGGCATCATCGGTCACCAACAGGTCGGCCAGCCGCGAATCGTCGGATTGCGTTGCGAGCACGCGTAACTGGGTCACCGCGGTGCGCAGCCTCCGGTACCGCAGCGGCGCCCCCGCCGCATCGACGTACTCCACGACCCGGTCGACCTGGCTGAGCTTGCGCAGGTGGTTCGGCAACGATTCGAGGCTCGCGCCGCGGCCCAGCGCGAGCACCGCGTGCGCGATGCCGAACCGGTCCAGCGCAGCGAGCAACCGCTCGCGCACCTCCCGCGGCAGCCGGTGCGGCGCCTCCACGAACGCGTCGGTCGACGACAGGTCGGCGGGTTCGGTGAGCAGAGTCGCCAGCGCATCGAGCAGCTCGCCGGTCAGGTTCACGTCGGCGAGCAGCGCGACCATCGGCACCGTCGGCAGCCCGGTCAGGGCCCGACACCGGGCGGCTCGGTGATAGGCGTGCGCCATCGGCCCTGCCGCGCCGAAGCCAGCGAGGTCGGCCTTGTTCATGACGACGACGGCGAGTCCCCCTGGCTCCTCGAGAAGTGCCCGGTCCTCGGGTTTGAGCGCCTCGGCGATCACCAGCACGCCGACATCGGCGCCGTCGGATGACACGACCACGCCCGCGGCCGTCAACGCGGCGGCCACGGTCGCGCGGCCGACGCCCTCGCGGCCCCGCACCGCGACCCGCGTCGGCGCGCAGAGGCGCCTGGCGATCGCCGTCAGCCGCGGATCGCGGCGGTCTTCACAGATTTGCAGCAACGTGTCGACGAAAATCTGGTGACCTTCCCCTGTCGTGGGCGCGGGTGAACAGCACCCCCGGCCCGCCTTCGACGATCGTGACACCTCGGACGGCGTCGTGGGAGCGGCCGTGCTTGCACCTGGGGATAAGCCGCCGATACCAGTCGAAGGCAACTGTTGGGTATCAATCTGTACCACGATGCGGGTACTCCACTGTCGATGAGCGACCATGGACGAATGCATCTGCCCGGGCCCGACGTCGCCGAGGGGTCGACTTCGGGACCCGAGGCTTCCCGTCCACCGGCCGGCCCACAGCACCGCTATCCCCGCGTCACCAGCTTCCGCACGCGGCGTACCACGCTGTCGGCCGCACAGCAGGCGACATGGAATCGGCTGTGGCCCGAGATCGGCATGCAGGCGCGCGACGGTGATGTGCCCGCTCCGCTGGTCGACACCGACGCGTGGTTCGGGCGGTCGGCACCCGTGGTGGTGGAGATCGGCTGCGGGGCCGGCACCTCGACGCTCGCGATGGCCAAGGCCGAGCCGGATCTCGACGTCGTCGCGGTCGAGGTGTACCGCCGGGGGCTGGCCCAGCTGCTGTCCGGCATCGAACGCGAAGGGGTGCCCAACATCCGGCTGGTCCGCGGCGACGGCGTCGACGTGCTGCAGCACATGTTCGGACCCGGCTCGCTGACCGGTGTGCGGGTGTTCTTCCCCGACCCGTGGCCCAAGGCCCGCCACCACAAGCGCCGTCTGCTGCAGCCGGCCACCGTCGGGTTGATCGCCGACCGGCTGCGTCCCGGCGGTGTCTTCCACGCAGCGACCGACCACGCGGGGTACGCCGAGCAGATCGCCGAGGTCGGCGATGCGGAGCCGCGGCTGCGGCGGGTGAGCCCGTCGGACGCGCTTCCGATCTCCGTCGAACGGCCGGTCACCAAATACGAAGGCAAGGCGCAGCACGCCGGCAGCGCCGTCACCGAGTTGCTGTGGGAGAGGCTATGAGCCTCACCGAGGACATCGGGCACATGGAAGATGTGGCGCCTCCCGAGTCGCCGGCCCCGGCCGATGCGACGGCCCGGGTGCTGCTGGTCTGGGACGCGCCGAACCTCGACATGGGGCTCGGCTCGATCCTCGGCGGCAGGCCGACTGCCGCGCACCGGCCACGCTTCGACGCGTTGGGCCGCTGGCTGCTGACGCGCACGGCCGAGTTGTCTTCCCAACCCGAGGGAACTGCCTGTCCCGTCTCGCTCGAGCCGGAGGCCACCGTCTTCACCAACATCGCACCCGGCAGCGCCGACGTCGTCCGACCTTGGGTTGAGGCGCTGCGTAACGTGGGGTTCGCGGTCTTCGCCAAGCCGAAGATCGACGAGGACAGCGACGTCGACAGCGACATGCTGGACCACATCGCGCTGCGCCGCGGCGAGGGTCTGGCCGGGCTGGTGGTGGCTTCGGCCGACGGGCAGGCCTTCAAACAACCGTTGGAAGAGATCGCCCGCGACGGCATCCCCGTCCAGGTGCTCGGATTTCGCGAACATGCGAGCTGGGCGCTAGCGTCGGATACCTTGGAGTTCGTCGACCTGGAGGACATCCCCAATGTCTTCCGGGAGCCGTTACCGCGAATCGGCCTCGATTCGCTGCCCGAGCAGGGGGCATGGTTGCAGCCGTTCCGGCCGCTGTCCTCGCTATTGACCTCGCGGGTCAACAACTGAACCGCTCAGAGGTCGCCATCGACTTCGAGAGAATCGAGTAAGGAGCTTACGTGTTCGCCTGGTGGGGTCGAACGGTGTACCGGTATCGATACATCGTCATCGGCGTCATGGTCGCGCTCTGCCTCGGTGGCGGCATCTTCGGGATCAGCCTCGGCAACCACGTCACCCAGAGCGGCTTCTACGACGAAGGCAGCCAGTCGGTCCACGCATCGGTGGTGGCCGACGAGGCCTTCGGCCGCGACCGAACCAGCCATGTGGTGGCCATCCTCACTCCGCCCGACGGGCAGAAGGTCGACAACCCGCAATGGCAGAGCGACGTCGTCGGCGAGCTCGACAACTTCGTCAAGGATCATCCCGACCAGGTGGTGAGCTGGGTCGGCTGGCTGCGGGCGCCGGACGCCGCAAACGCGACCGTCCAGCAGATGAAGACCAGCGATCTGTCGAAGACGTTCGTGAGCATCCCCCTGCAGGGCAACACCGACGACGAGATCCTGAAGAACTACCAGGCCGTCGAATCGGACCTGCAACAGCTCAACGGCGGTCGCATCGAGTTGGCCGGCCTGAACCCGCTGGCCAGTGAACTGACCGGCAGCATCGGCGAGGACCAGCGGCGCGCCGAGGTCGCCGCCATCCCGCTGGTGTGTGTGGTGCTGTTCTTCGTCTTCGGTGGTGTCGTCGCCGCGGCGCTCCCCGGCCTCATCGGCGGTCTGACGATCGCCGGCGCGCTGGGCATCATGCGGCTGCTCGCGGAGTTCATGCCGGTGCACTTCTTCGCCCAGCCGGTGGTGACGCTGATGGGCTTGGGTATCGCGGTGGACTACGGCCTGTTCATGGTGAGCCGGTTCCGCGAGGAGATCGCCGAGGGTTACGACACCGAGGCGGCGGTCCGCCGCACCGTGATGACCTCGGGCCGCACGATCATGTTCTCCGCGGTCATCCTGGTGGCGTCGTCGGTGCCGCTGCTGCTGTTCCCGCAGGGCTTCCTGAAGTCCATCACCTACGCGATCATCGCCTCGGTCATGCTGGCCGCGATCCTGTCGGTGACGGTGCTAGCCGCGGCCCTGGCCCTGCTCGGCCCCCGCGTGGACGCGCTCGGTGTGCGCACCCTGCTGCGGTTCACCAAGCCCTATCCGGCCCCGTCACCCGCGGAGACCACCGACCGCACCAATCCGCTGGCGATCGCGTCGATCCCGCTCGGTGTGCTGGTGCCGTTCGCTGCGATCCCCGTCGGACACATCGCCAGAGCGCAGATCCGCCGGACCTACGACAAGGGCGCCAACTACGCCCTGCTGGGCCTGGTGCTCGGCTATATCGGCTCGTTCGCCTGGATCTTCGTCGGCCTGTTCGCCGCGAAGGACACCCTCGGAACGGGAATCTTCTATCTGCTGCTGGCCATCGCGATCTTCGTGGCGGGCACCATCCTGGTGCTCGCTGCCGCGAGCATGAGCCCGCTGGTTCGCAAGCCGACGGTGTGGTGGCTGAACTGGCTGGCCGAGAAGACCCAGAAGACCAAGACCCGCGCCGAGGTCGAGAAGGGCTTCTGGGGCAAGCTGGTCAACCGGGTGATGAAGCGGCCGATCGCTTTCGCCGCACCCATCGTCATCGTGATGATCCTCATGATCATCCCCCTCGGGCAGCTCTCGCTCGGCGGCATCAGCGAGAAGTACCTACCGCCGGACAACGCCGTGCGCCAGGCGCAGGAGGCCTTCGACAGGTCGTTCCCCGGTTTCCGCACCGAGCCCCTGACGCTGGTGATCGAGAACGACAACGGCGAACCCGTCACCGATCAGCAGGTCGCGGAGATCCGCAGCAAGGCGTTGACGATCCCCGGCTTCATCCAGCCCGAGGACGATCCGACCAAGATGTGGCAGCCCCGCCCCTACCAGGACGGCGGCTCGCAAGACCCCTCGGTTCGGGTGATCCAGAACGGCCTCGTGAACCGTAACGACGCGGCGAAGAAGGTCGAGGAGCTTCGCGACATCGTGCCGCCGCGCGGGTTGACGATCTCGGTCGGTGGAACCCCGGCGTTGGAGCAGGACAGCATTCACAGCCTGTTCGACAAGCTGCCGCTGATGGTGACCATCCTCATCGTCACGACGACGATCCTGATGTTCCTGGCGTTCGGATCGGTGGTGTTGCCGATCAAGGCCGCGGTGATGAGCGCGCTCACGTTGGGTTCGACGATGGGCGTGTTGACGTGGATGTTCGTCGTGGGGCACGGCTCCGGGCTGATGAACTACACACCGCAGCCGCTGATGGCGCCGATGATCGGGTTGATCATCGCGGTCATCTGGGGCCTGTCGACCGACTACGAGGTGTTCCTGGTGTCCCGCATGGTGGAGGCCCGCGAGCGCGGTCTGTCCACCGCCGAAGCCATCCGTGTCGGCACCGCGACCACGGGCCGGTTGATCACCGGTGCGGCGCTGGTTCTCGCGGTGGTTGCGGGCGCGTTCGTGTTCTCCGACCTGGTGATGATGAAGTATCTGGCGTTCGGGTTGCTGATCGCGCTGCTGCTCGACGCCACCATCGTCCGGATGTTCCTCGTGCCCGCCGTGATGAAGCTCCTCGGCGATGACTGCTGGTGGGCGCCGCGGTGGATGAAGCGCATCCAGGAGCGCATGGGCCTCGGTGAGACCGAGCTGCCCGACGAGCGCAAACGCCCCGCGGTGCGCGAGACCGTCGAGGACCCCGAGGCGCTGGTCGGTGCGGGCGCACCGGTACCGCCTCGGCCCCGCCCGCCGCACGATCCGACGCATCCGGTCTCGGGGTCGCGCCCCGGCGCCACCCGCGCCGCGGCGCCGCAGCGGGTCCCCTCGGCCTCCGGCACGACGCGCATCCCCAGCACGACCCCGCCACCCGCGGCACCGGCCGACGAACCGCAGACCACCCGGTTGTCGATCGCGAAGAACGCGGTGCGCAACGCGGTGAGCAATGCCGCGGCGACGGCACGCCAGGCCACCCGGCCACCGGCGCCGCCCGCCCCGCCCGCGTCGGCTCCGGCCCGTCCGGGCGGGGGTCGCCCGCCGCGGGAGGAGCGCGAGATCGAGTCGTGGCTGGGCGAACTGCGCGGCACCGGCACACCGCCCGCGCCACCGGCGCCCACCCCGCAACGGCCGTCGGCCGAACCCACCAGGGCGATGCCGACCGCGCCCGAAGGCAGGGAACGCCCGCGCGTTGCGCCTCCCGCGCCCGGCAACGAGCCGACCACCGCGATCCCGACACCGCGGTCGCGGCCGCCCGAGCCCGTGCGGGACCCCGCCGCGGCGCAGAATCCCGACGCGGCCGGAGATTCTGACAAGACCCAAGCCATCCCCACCCCGGGCAAGCAGGCCGACGACGCCGAGGCGGCGACCGAGAAGCTCAACACCCGCGAGGATGAGGAGCGTCAGCGCCGCGGCGGCGTCAGCGCACAGGACCTGCTGCGGCGCGAAGGCCGGCTGTAGCCGCTTTCGTCGCGAAGTTCAGTCGACGTCGTCGCTTTCGGCCTTGACCAGAGGACCCTCGTCGGCTTCGAGGGCTTCCTTCTCCGCGTCGGGATCCCGCGCCGTCAGCACGCGCACGGCGCTGTTGAGGAATGCCAACACCGGTACCGCCAGCAGCGCACCCACGATTCCCGCGAGGACCCCGCCGCCGGCGATCACCAACACGATCGCGAGCGGATGAATGGACACGGCGCGGCCCATCACCAACGGTTGCAGCACGTGGCCTTCCAGCTGCTGTACCGCGATGACCAATCCGAGCGTGATCAACGCGTAGATGAAACCTTTCGCGATCAACGCGACGACCACCGCGAGCGCGCCTGCCACCACGGCGCCGACCAGCGGAATGAATGCACCGAGGAACACCAGCGAGGCCAGCGGCAACGCCAGCGGAACCCCCATGATCGCCAGGCCGGTGCCGATGCCGACGGCGTCGACGAGCGCGACCAGGAAGGTGGCCCGCACGTATCCGATCAGCGAGTGAAAGCCCGCCCGGCCCGCCTCGCGCACCCGGTCACGGACGTGGACGGGAAAGATCTGGGTGACGAACGCGAAGATGTTGCGCCCGCCCTGCAGCAGGAAGATCAGCGTGAACAACACCAGCACGGCGCCGGTCACGATCTCGGTCACCGTGCCCGCCGTCGACAGCGCGCCGGTTGTCACCCTTTCCTGGTTGTTCTGGAGGGCCTCGATCGCGGCGTTACCCGCGTTGTCGATCTGATCCCGGCTCAGGTGTAGCGGGCCCTCGATCAGCCAGTTGCGCATGCCGTCGATGCTGCGGCTGACCTGCTGGGTCAGCTCCGGTGCACCCTCGATGAACTGGGTGACGACGAAGGACAGGATCCCGCCGACCACGGCGAATCCGCTGAGCAACATCAGCGCCACCGCCCCGGCCCGGGGCGCTCCCCGCCGGTCGAGGAAGTCGACCGCAGGCATCAGCAGGGCCGCCAGGATCGTCGCCAGCGCGACCGGTACGACGATGATCTCCAGTTGTTTGAACACCCACAGCAGGGCGACGAGGGCGGCGAGGATGACGAGTAGACGCCACGACCAGGCTGCCCCCTTGCGGACGAGAGGTGAGACGGACTCGTCATCAACAGATGGGCCCCCAGGCATCCCGATAGCGTAACGGCCTGGCAGTCGCCGCGACGGATCTCTTAAAAGCGCAGCACCACGCCTTACCCTTACTCCGTGGCACACGACGCGCCTGCGAGTGCGGCCCACAGCCAAGGGCGCTCTCTGCGCGGCAAGTACTGGTGGCTGCGGTGGGCCGTCCTCGCCGTCGCCGCCGTCGTGCTGAGCGTCGAACTCGGACTGGTGTGGGATCAGCTCGCCAAGGCGTGGCACAGCCTCTACACCGCGAAGTGGTGGTGGGTGCTGGCGGCGGTGGGCACCGCGCTGGCGTCGATGCACTTCTTCGGCGACATCCAACGCAAGCTGTTGCGGTCCGCGGGAGTTCCTGTGCGGCAATGGCGTTCGCAGGCCGCGTTCTACGCGGGCAATTCCCTGAGCACGACGCTTCCGGGCGGACCGGTGCTGTCGGCGACGTTCATCTACCGCCAGCAGCGGCTCTGGGGCGCCACCCCGGTCATCGCCTCCTGGCAGCTGGTGATGTCGGGTGCGCTGCAGGTGATCAGCCTGGCGTTGCTGGGTTTGGGCAGCGCGTTCTTCCTCGGCGCCAAGCACAACCCGTTCTCGCTGATATTCACGCTGGCCGGGTTCATCATGCTGATCGTGCTGGCGCAGGCGGTGGCCTCGCGACCGGATCTGCTCGACGGCATCGGGGTGCGGGTGCTGTCGTGGGTGAACTACGTCCGCGCGAAACCCGCCAACAACGGGCTGACCAAATGGCGTGAGACGCTGGCTCAGCTGGAGTCGGTGAAGCTGAGCAGGCGTCAGCTCGCGGTCGCGTCCACTTGGTCGATGTTCACGTTGGTGACCGGCGTGGGCACGCTGTTGTTCGCCTGTTACGCGGCCGGCGGGCGACCGTCGCTGCTCGGGGTCGTCGTGGCCTACGTCGCCGCCCGCGCGGTCGGCTCGATCCCCCTCATGCCCGGCGGGTTGCTGGTGGTGGAGGCGGTGCTGGTGCCCGGCCTGGTGTCAAGCGGAATGACGCTGGCCTCGGCGATCTCGGCGATGCTGATCTTCCGGTTGATCAGCTGGATTTTCATCGCCGCGATCGGATGGGTGGTGTTCTTCTTCATGTTCCGCACCGACACCGACGTCGACCCCGACGCATGCGACCGGCAGTAGCCGCTCTCGGCGCCGTCGCGCTGATCGCCGCGTGTTCACAGGGCGCCGACCGCCCCGCCGCGACATCGCCTGCCCCACCCTCGCCCGAGACCACGACGGCATCGGCGGCGCAGGGACCGAGGAGAGGCCCCGCCCCGTCGGTGGCCACGCCGATCATCGGAGAAGCCATCAGCCAGCCCGTGCCGGTGCGCGCCACCGACGGCAAGAAGCATCTGGTGTACGAGATCAGCCTGACCAACACGCTGCCGCACCCGTTGACCATGAAGTCGATCACCGTGCTGGACCGCGACGTCGCCCTGCTCGACCTCCAGGGTGACCAGTTGGCGCATTGGTCGCGGATCATCGGAATGCCCAGCCCCACAACGACACTCGGTCCTGCGCAAACGGCGATCGTGTTGTTCGATGTCAGCCTCGACGACGACGTGCAGACGCCGAGTCGGCTCACGCACGCCGTCGCACTGACCAATCCCGACCCCCAAGATCCACTCTTTCCCGCCGATCAGACCGTCGACATCGCCCCGGTCGAAGTGCAGCCCCGCGAACCCGTTGTCATCCGGCCCCCGTTGCGGGGGCCGAACTGGGTCGACGGCGGCGGATGCTGCGGCACCAGCGCCCACCGCACGGCGCTCAACCCGGTCAACGGCCGGCTGTGGGCCGCGGAACGATTCGCGATCGACTACGTCCAGCTCGACCCCGACGGTTGCCTGGTCACCGGCGACCCGTCGAAGCCCGAGAGTTTCGCCTACTTCGGCGCCGACATCCACGCCGCCGGTGACGGGCGGGTGATCTCCGTGCTCGACGGCCTGCCCGAGCAGGTGCCCGGCCGCGACCCGACCGGCTTACCGCTGAACCAGTACGCAGGCAACCACGTCGTCCAGGACCTCGGCGACGGGAACTACGCGCTGTATGCACATATCAAAACCGGCACCGTGGCCGTCAAACCCGGTGACCGACTGACCGCGGGGCAGGTGATCGGCAACGTCGGCAACACCGGCAATTCCACCGCACCACACCTGCACTTCCAGGTCATGAGCTCACCGGACCCGCTGGGCTCCAACGGGTTGCCGTTCGTATTCAACGACTTCCGGCTCGACGCGAGGCTCGCCGACGGCGATGACGCCATCGCCGCCCTCTTCGAGGGTGCCTCCGCACAGTTTCAGCCCGGAGTCGCCTCTCGTGACGAAAAGATCGCCATGCCACTGGAACTGGATGTGATGACCTATGCCGATCGATAGCTCAGGACAGGCCCGGCCCGCCCTGACCGCACTGGCCACCGACGTGGCCTGCCTGATCGTGTTCGCCACCGTCGGGCGGCGCAGCCACGACGAGGGCCTGGACCTGACCGGTATCGCCGAGACCGCGTGGCCGTTCGTGTCGGGCGCCCTTGCCGGCTGGGTGCTCTCACTCGGGTGGCGGCGCCCCTATTCCCTGATCCCGACCGGCCTCGCGGTGTGGGTGTGCACGGTCGTGCTGGGGATGCTGCTGCGCAAGCTGACGTCAGCCGGGGTGGCGCCGAGTTTCGTTGTGGTCGCCTCGGTTTCGACGGCGGTGCTGCTACTCGGCTGGCGCGTGGGGATCCACGTCATGACTCGCCGCTGACACCGTAAGGGTCGCGCGCAGGCCGCCCAGCGGTCCGTCGGAGAGCTCGATGCGACCCCCGTGCAGCGCCGCCTGCTGCGCCACGAGGGCAAGCCCCAGACCCGAGCCACCCGGCGCGGCGGTGCTGCCTCGGGAGAAGCGCCCGAGAACGGCCTTGTGCTCGTCGGCGGGAAGGCCACACCCGTTGTCGTCGACGACGATCGTCATCGTGCCGTTCATCCGGTGCGCGGAAAGAACGATGCGGCTCGCCCTGCCGTGGGTGATCGCGTTGCGCACCAGGTTGTCGACCGCCAGGCGCAGCCCGCCGGGCCAGCCCCAGATCGTGCCCAGATCGTCGTCGGCCTCGACCTCGATGTCGACGGCGCCGGCTGCGCGGGCGTTCTCGCGGGCCACCCGGTCCAACAGCTCTGCGACATCGATGGTTTCGCGGTCCTCGGCGCGTGCGAGCTGCCCCGAGGCCAACTGGCCGAGCGCGGTGATGATCGCCTCCACCCTGCGCTGGGCCCGGGAAAGGTCCTGCACCACCTCGGCGCGCTCGTCGGCGGGTAGGTCGTGGATGCGCAACGTGTCGAGGTCCGCGCGCATCGCGGTCAACGGGGTACGCAGTTCGTGTGCGGCGTTGGCGGCGAAATCCTGCGCCGCCTGGAGGGAGTTCGTGGTGGCCTGCCGCGCGGCCGCCAGCCGGCTGAGCATTTCGGCCATCGCCTCCGAGAGGTCCTCGGCCTCGCGCACTCCGCGCACCTGGAGCATACCGGCGGTGTCCTTGCCCAGCTTCTTGGTGTGCTCGGTGAGCCTGCGCAGCGGACGCACCGCCGGGCCCGCCAGTAACCAGCCCATCCCGGCGGCCACCAGAACCGCCAGGGCGCCGACGCCGGTGTAGAGCGGAATCCTGTTGGGGTTCAGCAGGATACTGTCGGCACGGATACCGATCGACATCAACACCCTGCCGTCCTGGTCCACCGGAATGGTGCGCACGCGGTATTCGAGACCGTTGACCTCGACGGTGTCGGTGCCCGGCGGCAGCGGCGGCAACTGGAAACCGCGCTGGAACACCACCTCTCCCGTCGATCGCGAGCGGCCGGTCGTCAAGACGCCGCGGCGCGGGTCTCCCCTGCCGTCTGGCGAAGTCCCCTGCTGCTGTTCGGACAATACGCTGGCGTCGATGATCGCGTCGAGCCGCCGATCGAGTTGTGCCTCATCGTTGCTCGCCAACACCACCGACGTGAGCACGAGGAACGCGGCGACGACCGCGGACGCCGCCGCTCCCGCGGCGACCGCCACCCGGGTGCGCAGCGACGCCGAACGCATGACCCGCGGCGCCTTCACGCGGCCGTGTTCGATCGTTCGGCTCGCAAGCTCGCCGCTTGATCGTTGTTCGCTCGCAAGCTCGCCTCAGGACTCTTCCCGTAACACGTAGCCGATGCCGCGCACGGTGTGGATCACCCGCGGCAGCCCCTCGCGTTCGAGCTTGCGCCGCAGGTAGGAGATGAACACATCGGCGACATTGGTCTCGACGTCGAAGTCGTAGCCCCACACCATCTCCAGGAGCCGCTGCCGGCTCAGCACCACACCGGCGTTTTCGACGAGCACCGCCAGCAGGTCGAACTCCCGCTTCGTCAGATCGACCCGTTCTCCCGCGACGAACACCAGGCGTCGCGCGGTGTCGATGGTCAACGGCCCGACCGTCATCGTGTCGGACTGGTGATCGGAGTGGCTGGCCCGGCGCAGCAACGCGTGCAGCCGGGCCACCAACTCGCCGAGGTCGAAGGGTTTGGTCAGGTAGTCGTCGGCGCCGGCTTCCATCCCGGCGATCCGGTCGTTGACCGTGTCGCGCGCCGAGAGCACACAGATCGGGATGTCGTTACCCAACGCCCGCAGCGCGGTGACCACCGCGACGCCGTCGAGTTCGGGCATCTGCACGTCGAGGACCAACGCGTCGTGCGACTCGTTGGACAGCAGACGCAGCGCTTCCTTACCGGTCGCGGCGACCCGCACGTCGAACCCCGAGTGGCGCAACCCGCGCGCAACCGAGGTCCTGACGTCCGGGTCGTCGTCGACCATCAGCACGGTGGGACCCGCACCCTCCTGCCGAGCGGACGGCCCAGGTGTCAAGCGAACGCAGGCCTAGCTGTCGGCGAGGCCGTCGCCGTCAGTGTCACCGCAGCGGTTCTTGATGTCGACCAGCGGCTGACGGATCCCCGTCAGGTCGGCCTTGACCGCAGGATTGGCGTTCAGGTAGTCCTGCACCTTGCCCCGGACCTCGTCACGCGGCAGGCCCTCGAGGCTGGTGAAGAACCAGTTGACGTCCGGATGTGTGAACAGGTACGCCGACGTCGACGCCGAGACGCCGGAGGCCACACCGGCGAGATCGGCCGCGGTGCAGTTCGGTGGCTCCGCGGCCGCGAGCGGCGTCGCGCCGAAGAACATCGCACCGGCGATCGCGCCGGTGCCGACCGCGCCAGCAACCGCACGACGCGCAGAACGGGCCGAGAGAAACATGGGTGAGCTCCTTCATCGGAAGTGGGGTGGCCGTAACCAGGGTGGTTAGCGACGTCTACCAACTGGGACCAACGAAGAAAAGCTAAGCAGAATGTCCGCAGACTTTCTTGCCTTGCGATCAACGAATCGCCGAAAACACGAAATCCGCAGCTGAAACCCGCCCGCGACGGATCGCTGTGCGTCGTTTCGGGTCAGGGCAGGCCGGCGATGGCCGACGACGGCGAATGCGAGTTGCCCTGCGAAACCGGTGACGCCCCATGCGGTTGGGCCGTCGCGCCCGGCGCGGTCAGCGCGGGGGTGCTCGCGGTCGGCGCCTGCGCCGGCAAATCCGCGGGAAGACCTGCGCCCTGCTGCTGAGCGGCCTGAATCAGCCCCATCACCTGGGGCAGCGTGAGCGGAAGTTTGCACCTGCCCGACAGGCTCGCCAGCGGCTGCTGCAGCTGCTGCAAGTCCTCGGCGACTTCCGGGTTGGCGTCGAAGTACGCCTTCAGCGCACCCAGCGACTGCGGCCCGGCCTGCTGTTTGGAGATCGTCGTCAACGCCTGGTTCGTCTGCGGGTGCGCGTCGAGATAGTCACCGGTCGAGGTGGCGACCTCTCCGATCGTCCTGGCAACTTCGCTGGCCGCGCACGGATCCTTTGCAGCGGTCGCCGACGGAGCAGACGAGAGGGACGGCAACACCAGCGCGGCCGCCACGGCCCCGCCCGCGGCAGAGGCAGCGACGACGCCGACGACGCTGCGACGTATCAGCCCGGCGGTCGTTTTCATGACAACTCCTAACGATTTGCGGACGATCTCCAACGGCCCGCAAATGCTCTCGCGATGGACGGCAATCAGTCCCCGACGCCGAAAACGGCCAAGCCACATCCTGCCACCGGTCGCGTCACCCCCGCCAATTCAGTGGGATGTGGGCCCGATGTGCGCCGGTGGGCGACGGTCGGCGGTAACGCCGTTCGGCTTGGTTGCGAGAACGAATCGGGACATCGTGAGGCGTTGCTGGCCGATCGTTCAGGCACCATGAGAGCAGACCGAAGGGACCGGCACCTTACCGCAGGTTGTTGTACGCTTCGGCTACGAAACGCCGGGGAGAAAGCGGGGGATCCAATCCAGCAATTCATGTTGCGCTTGAGTAGCAAACTGCGCAGATATCGCTGGGCGGTTTTCGCCGTTTGGGTGCTCCTGCTCGTCCCGTCGATCTGGCTGGCGCTCAACCAGTCGAGCCACCTCACCGGTGGCGGTTTCGAGGTCGACGGCTCCCAGTCGCTGCGCGTGCAGCACGAACTCGAAGAGCACTTCCCCGACCAGGGCGCCTCGCCGCTGGCGTTGGTCGCCGCACCGCGCGCCGATGCCTCGTATCAGGACATGAACGTCGCCGTGGCGCACCTCGAACGCCTGGCCGCCGAGGTGCCCAGCGTCAAGATCGTCCCGAACCCGCAACAGCCCCCGCCGCAGCCGGACCGGCCCTACGTGATCACGCTGCAGCTGGACTTCGACAACACCGGCGCCACGGACGTGGCCAAGAAGCTGCGCGAAAAGGTCGGCATCGACGGCGAGGATCCGGGGGAGATCGAGAACGGCAGGGTCAAGCTGTACGTCATCGGCCAGGGCGCGCTGGGCGCCGCGGCGTCCGGGGCCATCAAGACCGACATCGCCCAGGCAGAGCGGTGGAACCTGCCCATCGTCCTGATCGTTCTGCTCGCCGTGTTCGGGTCGCTGGCCGCGGCGGCCGTGCCGCTGGTGCTCGGCGTCTGCACCGTCGCGGTGACGATGGGGCTGGTCTACCTGCTCTCGATGTTCACCACGATGTCGGTGTTCGTGACCTCGACGGTGTCCATGTTCGGCATCGCGCTGGCGATCGACTACTCGCTGTTCATCCTCATGCGCTTCCGCGAGGAGCTGCGCGCCGGACGGGACCCCGACCAGGCCGCCGACGCCGCGATGGCCACTTCGGGTCTGGCCGTGGTGCTGTCCGGGCTGACCGTGATCGCCTCGGTGACCGGGATCTACCTCATTCAGACCCCGGTGCTGGAGTCGATGGCCACCGGCGCCATCCTCGCGGTCGCGGTCGCGGTGCTCACCTCCACGACGCTGACGCCGGCCGTGCTGGCGACGTTCGGGCGGGCGGCGGCGCGACGCTCGTCGTACCTGCACTGGTCGAGACGCCCCGAAGCCACCCAGTCCCGGTTCTGGACGCGTTGGACCGGTTGGGTGATGCGCAGGCCGTGGCTGTCGGCGACGGCCGCCGCCGCGCTGCTGATCGCGCTGGCCGCGCCCGCGTTCTCGATGATGCTCGGCAACAGCATGCAGCGTCAGTTCGAGCCGACACACGAGATTCGCGGCGGCGTCAACGCCGCGGCCGAGGCACTGGGCGCCGGTGCGCTCGGCCCGGTGCGGGTCCTGGTGACCTTCCCGGACGGAAACGCCGCTTCCGCTCCGGCGAAGGAGCCGCTGCTCGACGCGATTCGCCAACGAATGGCGCAGGGCCCGAACGTGGTGTCTGTCAGCCCGCCCTCGTTCGGTGAGGACTACCGGCACGCCCTGCTGTCGGCGGTGCTGTCGGTCGACCCCGAGGACATGGGGGCGCGCGAGACGGTCGACTGGATGCGCGCGGAGCTGCCCTCGACGCCCGGCACCGAGAACGTGCAGATCGACGTCGGCGGTCCGACCGCGCTGATCAAGGATTTCGACGACCGGGTCTCTGCCACTCAGCCCCTGGTGTTCCTGTTCGTGGCGTTGATCGCGTTCCTCATGCTGCTCGTCGCGATCCGCTCGGTGGTCCTGGCGCTCAAGGGCGTCCTGATGACCGTGCTGTCGGTGGCCGCTGCGTACGGCAGCCTGGTGGCGGTGTTCCAGTGGGGTTGGCTGGAAGACCTGGGCTTCGACCGGCTCTCGTCGCTGGACAGCACGATCCCGCCGCTGGTTCTGGCGATGACGTTCGGCCTGTCCATGGACTACGAGATCTTCCTGCTGACCCGCATCCGTGAGCGCTTCCTGCTGACCCGCAACACGCGCGACGCGGTGGCCTACGGCGTGAGCACCAGCGCGCGGACCATCACCAGCGCCGCGCTCATCATGATCGCGGTCTTCATCGGGTTCGCGTTCGCGGGCATGCCGCTGGTCGCTCAACTGGGTGTGGCCTGTGCGGTGGCGATCGCCGTGGACGCGACCGTCGTCCGGCTGGTCCTGGTGCCGGCCCTGATGGCGATGTTCGACGAGTGGAACTGGTGGCTACCGCACTGGCTGGCCCGCATCCTGCCGTCGGTGGACTTCGAGAAGCCCCTGCCCAAGGTGGACACCCCCAATCTGATCATCATCCCCGACGACCTCTCGTCGCTGGGACCGACCGGCTCCGAGCTGCGCACCGTCGTCAAATCGGCGGCTAAGTTGAAAACCCTTGTACCCCAGGCTGTCACGGTCGCCGATCCGCTGGCCTTCAGCGGCTGCAGTCCCGACGCGCCCACCACGAAGATGCGCAGCGTCGGGCGGCTCAACGCCGGGCACCGCGGCGGCGGTACCGCGTTGGCCACCGCCCCGCCGCCGGTCCATCCGGTGACGATGTGGCGGGGCCGGCTCGCGGTCGCCCTCGACGCGCTCGATACCGCTTCGGACTGCGAGCACGCCACGATGGAGCGGCGCCGTCCGATGGAAACCACCAACGTGCAACTGCCGACCGGCGACCGGCTGCAGATCCCGACGGGCGCGGAGACGCTGCGGCTCAAGGGCTACCTGATCATGTGCCGCAACACCACGCGCGACTACGCCGAGTTCGCCGACCTGGTCGAGTGCATGGACACGCGCACGGCGGCAGAAGTACTGAGCACAATGGACCGGTACTACTCTGGTTCACAGTCAAGAAAGCAGTGGGTGGCGACTCAGCTGGTGCGCCGACTGGCCGACCCTGCGCCTTCGGACGAGCACGACACCCGGATGTCCGGTCCGGAGGCGGAGGCGGAGTGGGCGAAAGTTCGAGAGCGCTGCCTTTCGGTGGCGGTCGCGATGCTGGAGGAGGCGAGGTGACGGTGACTCCCGACATTCGGGATACCCGCCGCCGCGAGGGTGTCTCCGCAGAGCAGAGCCCGAGAGCGCCCGCGACGCAGGGGGCTGACGAGCGCCCGGTCGAGTTCTGGGCGACCGCGGCCATCCGCGCGGCCCTGGAGACCGATGACCTCGCGGTCTGGCAGCGCATCGTCGCGGCGATCAAGCGGGACCCGTTCGGCCGTACCGCGCGTCAGGTCGAGGAGGTCCTCGAGACCGCGCGACCGTACGGCGTGTCCAAAGCGCTGGCCGAGGTGCTCACCCGGACCCGCGAACATCTGGAGGCCAACGAGCGCGAGGAGGTGGCCCGACACATCCGCGTGCTGTTGGAGCACTCCGGGCTGGGACACCAGGAGTTCGCATCGCGGATCGGCGTGCCCCCCGACGCGTTCGCATCGTTCCTCGACGGCCAGACCAGTCCGTCGGCGGCGTTGATGGTGCGGATGAAGCGGCTCTCGGAGCGGTTCGCGCGGATGCGTTCGAACCGGCCCAACGGCTGACGGCCACTGGGTATACGCCGGGAATGGACCTCGAACAGATTCTGCGGGAGACCCGCACGGTGGCGATCGTCGGTGCGTCGCCGAACCCCGACCGCGCCAGCCACGAGATCTGGACCTACCTCAAGGCGGCCGCCGACTACGACCTGTACCTGGTCAACCCGACCGTCAGCGACATCGAGGGCACCCCGGTCTACCCGTCGCTGGCCGATCTGCCGGTGGTGCCGGACCTCGTGGACGTGTTCCGCAGGCGCGAGCACCTGCCCGGGGTCCTGCAGGACAGCATCGCCATCGGAGCCAAGGTGCTGTGGCTGCAACTCGGCCTGTGGGACGAGCAGGTCGCCCGCGACGGCGAGGCGGCCGGACTCCAGGTCGTGATGGACCGCTGCATCAAGGTCGACCACGCCCGGCTGCTCCGCTAGCCGATCCCGTCACCGAGCGTGGATCGGCGACACGTTGTCGACCAACCACCGACCGTCGGTCTTGGACAACGTGACCCGCAACGCCAGCACCGCGGTGTCCGGCGGTTTCCCCGGCGAATTCTGCGTTGCGTGCAGGATCACCGCGACGCTCGCGGCGTCCGGGCCGATCGCCTCGACGCCCGCTGAGACGGTGCTCGCCTGGGCCGAAACGTTGCGGTTCGCCAAATCCTTTGCCACCGAGGCGAACTCGTTCTTGAACACGTCGGCGCGTTCCGGGGACATCATCGCCGCCGCACGGTCGATCGACGCGGTCGGACTCTGCGGGGTGAACGTGGCCGACGCTTCGGCCACACTGCTGGCGATGCCGACGACCTCGGTGCTGTCGTTGCGCAGCGCGCGGTCGGGCATCGTCCACTGCAGGTAGCCGACGAGCACTGCGGCCCCCACCGCCGCCGTCGCGACCGCGACCACTCCCAGCCGCAGGCCGGGGCCGTCGTCGTCGGTGCCGACCGTCACCGCATCGCGGCGCGCCAGCACCACGTTGACCACCACGCCCTGAACGATCAACAGGCACAGCACCGAACAGACGGACACCCACCACAGCGGCCACGCCAGCGCGATGCCGATGTACACCAGCGCCGCGATCGCGGCCACCGGAGGCGCCACGTCGAACGCCGCGACCCGCAGGACGTTCCTCATCGGATCGGCTCCAACCCCGAGATCATCAGCTTGCCGTCCACGTCGGACACGTCGAGCCGCAGATTCCAGCGCACCGTCCTGGGCTCATCCCCGCCCACGTTCTCACTGACCGAGGTCGCCACCACCATGACGGTGTCGGTGCGCGACGCGAACTCGGCGAGCTCGGGCTGAGGTCGCCGCGGCGGCGCCCCGCCCGGGCCCGGCGGCGGGTGATGGATCGACTCGACCGCGACCGAGTCGATCTGCCCGGTGGTCTGCGACTGCAGGGTCTGCACAAGCCTGCGGTAGGGCTCGACAGCCGCCTCGAAGTCCGCGTTGAGCTGGCCGACGGTGCCTTCGTGCAGCCGGATCATGTCGGCTTGCACGGTGTCCTTGTTCATGTTGATCAGCACGTTGGTCCAGTCGACCGCGGTCTGCATGACGCGGGCGCGGTAGCGCAACTCGTCGGTGTGGTCGTGGTGCTGAATCCAGATCAGGGCGGCCAGTGCCACCGCCACGACCGAGATCAGCCCCAGTACCGCCGATGCGACGCCGTACTTGGTGAAGACGGGACCGTCCTCGACTGCGGTGGGCGCGTCCTCGGGCATGCGCGTGAGGGTACCGGGCTGCGGGCCGAACGCCCGTGAGCGGTCAAAGTCACATCCACCCGGCACTGGAGAAACGACAAGACGGGTATGCAGGCTTGCGACCGGCGAAGGAAAGGGATGCGTGGCCAACTACCTGATTGCCGCCAGCCCGATCCCCGGGCATGTCATGCCGCTGCTGCACGTCGGCGCGGACCTGGTGCAGCGCGGTCACCGCGTCACCGTGCTGACGGACGCCGACCACAAAGACGCGGTGTCCGTACGGGGCCTCGCGGCCCTGGAGCTGCCCGACGCGGCTCGCCCCAAACGAGACGACAGCGGTCTGCGTGGCCTACCGTCGCTGCTCGACCGCTGGCATCGAGGGCGCACCGAGATGCGCTCGGTGTTCATCGAGCCAATGGCGGCGCAGTACTGGGCGTTGCGTAAGGCGCTTAGCCATGACCACTTCGACGCGGTGCTGTGCGATGTCGCCTTCACCGGCGCCCTGCCGCTGTTGACCGGTCACCGGCCCCGGCCGTGGATTCTGGTGTGCGGGGTGGGCCCGCTGACGTTGTCGAGCGCCGACGCACCGCCGTTCGGAACGGCGTGGGCCCCGCGGTCAGACGTCAACTACGAACCGATGACCTGGGTGACGCACCGGGTGCTGTTCGGCGACGTCCGCGCCGATCTGAACGCCGCGCTCGACGCCGTCGGCGCCCCACCGTCGCCGGTGTTCCTGACGGACTGGCCCGTGCTCGCCGACCGGCTTCTGCAGTTCACCGTGCCGTCGCTGGAGTATCCGCGCGGCGATCTGCCGGCGAACGTCGTTTACACCGGCCCGGTGATACCGAGGCCCGCCGCTCAGACGCGGGGACTGCCGTGGGATCCGGCCGGCGATCCGCGCACCGTGGTCCATGTCACCCAGGGCACGTGGGACAACGACGACCTCGGCGCGCTCGTCGTCCCCACGGTCGAGGCGCTCGCCGGCCGCGAAGACCTCCTGGTGGTCGCGACGACGGGACGCGAGGGCCGCACGACGATTCCGGGCCGGGTGCCCGCCAACGCCTACGTCACCGACTTTCTGCCCTATGCCGAACTGCTGCCGCATGTCGACGTGATGATCACCAACGGCGGATACGGCGGTGTGCACCAGGCGCTCTCGCACGGCATCCCTCTGATCGTCGCCGGCGGTTCGGCCGACAAACCGGAGGTCGCCGCCCGGGTCGCTTACGCGCGGGCAGGGATCAACCTGGGCACGTCCCGGCCCGGCCGCGCCCACATCGTCGGCGCGCTCGACGCGATCCTCGGCACCGGCGCCCACCGCGCCGCGGCCCGCCGATTGAGCCGCGAGATCCGCGCCGTGAACGCCTTCGACCGTATCGCCGAGACGCTGGCGGGTCTGGCGGTACCGCAGCGGCCAGGGAAGCCGGCCGTGCGTTCTGGCACCCTGGTGGGGTGACGGTAGAAGCAATCAGATCAGGCATCGACCTCAGCTACGTCGACGCCGACGCCCGCCCGCAGGACGACCTGTTCGGCCACGTGAACGGCCGCTGGCTGACCGAGTACCAGATGCCCGGCGACCGGGCGACCGACGGTGCGTTCCGATCGCTGTACGACCGCGCCGAGGAACACGTGCGCGACCTGATCACCGAGGCGGCGGCGGCCAACGCGGCAACGGGCACCGACGAACAGCGCATCGGCGATCTGTACGCCAGCTTCATGGACGAGCAGGCCGTCGCCGCGCGGGGTGTGGACCCACTGCTCGATGAGTTGGCGGCGATCGACGCAGCCGACTCGCCCGAGGCGCTGGCGCGGGTGCTCGGTGCGTTGCAGCGCACCGGAATCGGCGGCGGAACCGGCGTCTACGTCGACACCGACTCCAAGGACTCGACCCGCTACCTGTTGCACCTGACCCAGTCCGGCCTCGGCCTGCCCGACGAGTCCTACTACCGCGACGAGCAGCACGCCGAGATCCTCGCCGCCTATCCGCAACACATCGCGGCGATGTTCGAGTTGGTGTACGGCGCAGGCGATCACACCGAAACCGCCGCCCGCATCGTGGCGTTGGAAACCAAGCTGGCCGCTGCGCACTGGGACGTCGTCAAGCGGCGCGACGCCGACCTCACCTACAACCTGCGCGCCTTCGCCGACCTGCCGGCCGAAGCGCCGGGTTTCGACTGGTCCGGCTGGGTGTCCGAGCTGGGCGCCACGCCGGAAAATGCCGCAGAAGTCGTTGTGCGCCAGCCCGATTACCTCACCGCATTCGCCGCCGAGTGGTCCGGCGGGGATCTGCAGGACTGGAAGAGTTGGCTGCGCTGGCGCGTCATCCACGCGCGCGCCTTCCTGCTGACCGACGACCTGGTCGCCGAGGACTTCGCGTTCTACGGCCGAAGGCTCTCGGGCACCGAACAGATTCGCGACCGCTGGAAGCGTGCGGTGTCGGTGGTGGAGAGCCTGCTGGGCGACGCGGTCGGAAAGCTGTACGTGGAGCGGCATTTCCCGCCGCACGCCAAGGAACGGATGGACGAACTCGTCGCCAACATCCGCGAGGCCTACCGGGTGAGCATCAACTCGCTGGACTGGATGACGCCGCAGACGCGGGAAAAGGCGCTGGCCAAGCTCGACAAGTTCACACCCAAGATCGGGTATCCGCGCAAGTGGCGCGACTATTCGGGCTTGGTGATCGAGCGCGACGACCTCTACGGCAACTACCGCCGCGGTTATGCGTTCGAATACGAGCGCGAGCTGCGCAAGCTTGGCGGGCCCGTCGACCGCGACGAGTGGTTCATGACGCCGCAGACCGTCAACGCCTACTACAACCCGGGGATGAACGAGATCGTCTTCCCGGCGGCAATTCTGCAGCCGCCCTTCTTCGACGCCGACGCCGACGACGCCGCCAACTACGGCGGCATCGGCGCGGTCATCGGCCACGAGATCGGGCACGGCTTCGACGATCAAGGCGCCAAGTACGACGGCGACGGCAACCTGGTCGACTGGTGGACCGACGAGGACCGCACCGAGTTCGGCGCGCGGACAAAGAAGTTGATCGAGCAGTACGACGAGTACGTGCCCCGGCAGCTGAGCAACGGGCACCACGTGAACGGCGCCTTCACCGTCGGTGAGAACATCGGCGACCTCGGTGGGCTGTCGATCGCGCTGCTGGCCTACCGGCTGTCGCTGAAGGGCGAGCCCGCGCCGGTGATCGACGGGCTGACCGGTGAGCAGCGGGTCTTCTTCGGCTGGGCTCAGGTGTGGCGGACCAAATCGCGTGACGCCGAAGCCATCCGACGTCTGGCGATCGACCCGCACTCACCGCCGGAGTTTCGGTGCAACGGCGTCATCCGCAACATGGATGCGTTCTACGAGGCGTTCGACGTCACCGAGGACGACGCGCTCTACCTCGAACCCGAACGCCGCGTCCACATCTGGAACTAGCGGCCCCAGAACGCCGCGAGACTACGGTTTTTGACGGGGTCACTCGCGATTCCCATCAGAAACCGTAGTCTCGGCGAAACCGCCTCAGAACATCTGCCAATCGGATGCGCCGTCGGGCTGGTTGTAGATCCCGGTCGAGTTCTTGATGACCACGGCGTCACCGCTGCCGAAGTTGTCGAAGAACCACTTCGCGTTGGCCGGGCTCAGGTTGATACAGCCGTGGCTGACGTTGCTCTCGCCTTGGGACCCGACCGACCACGGGGCGCTGTGCACGAAGACACCACTGTTGTCGATGCGCACGGCGTCTTTCACCTTGAGCTTGTAGCCCTCGGGCGAGTCCACGGGCACGCCGTACGTCGACGAGTCCATCACGATGTCGGCGAACTTCTCCAACACGTAGTAGGTGCCGTTCTTGGTGTCGTGGCCCTTCTTGCCCATCGACACCGGGAACGTCTTCTCGAGCTCGCCGTTGCGGTGGACATACATCTGCAAGGAGTCATTGTCGATGGTGGCGACGAGCTGCTCGGGCACGGTGAAGCTGGACTTGGTGCCGGAGGCGTCGATGTTGACCACCGTGCCCGCGGGCCAGAAGTCCTGCGGACGCCACCGCACCTGGGTGTCACTGGTCCAGTAGAACCGGCCGGGAACGGGCGGGTTCGACGAGATGTGGATCGCGCTCTCGGCCATTTGACGGTTGGCGATCGGCCGCTGGAAGTTGATGTAGATCGGTTTGGCGGCGCCGACGATCGAACCGTTGGTCGGGTTGAAGGACGGCGGCGCGAACACCGGTGCGCCGACGTACGGCGTGGGGTTCTGCCCGGCCGGCGTGCCCTCCGGAATCGGCTGCTGCTGAGCCAGCGGATCTGGCGGCGCGAAGAACGGGTTCGACGGCGGCGGGGGCGGCGGAGCCTCGGCGGCCGGGGCCGGCGGAGCCGGCGGTGCTGGTGCGGCGAACGGATCCGCCGGTGGGGGCGGCGGGAGAACCGGAGCGGGTGGCGGCGCCGCGGCGACGGCCGGATCGACCGGCGCCGGCGGTGGCGGTGGCGGGACACCCGGCTGAGCGAGCGCTGACGGGCTCGCCAGCATCCCCCCGACGACGCTCGCCGCCGCCATCGCAGTGAGCAGCCGACTGCGCTTTACCCTGCGCATACACAACCTCCCAGTCGCAGAACTCCAACCAGTGTGGCATAACGCCCCGGGCCTCCCCGCCCGTCGGCGCGCCCCTCCAGCACGGCAAACGCTCGATCCACACTCGTGACCTGCACTGTTCATCGGTCACGGGCGCGAAGTGTTAGCAGCGCAGCTACCAAGCCGCCCGCCGGTGGCAGGCTTGTCGCATGATTGTGGCCTTCAGCGTGAGCCCGACGGGTGGCGACGACAGCGTGGGTGACGCGGTCGCCGAAGCGGTCAAAGTGGTCCGCGAGTCGGGGCTTCCGAACGAGACCAACGCGATGTTCACCAACATCGAGGGCGACTGGGACGAGGTGATGGACGTCGTCAAGCGGGCCGTCGACGCGGTGGCCGCAGCGTCTCCGCGGGTGAGCCTGGTGCTCAAGGCCGACATCCGACCCGACCACACCGACCAGCTGACGGCGAAGGTCAGGCGGATCGACGAGGCCCTGGGCGGCTAGGAGCGCACCAGCCGCGCGATGGCGGCCGAGGCCTCGGCCAGCTTCGTGTCGGCCCCCTCACCGCCTTCGACGACCGCCTGGGCCACGCAATGGCCCAGATGCTCGTCGAGCAGACCGAGCGCGACCGACTGCAGCGCGCTGTTGACGGCGCTGATCTGGGTGAGCACATCGATGCAGTACTTGTCGTCCTCGATCATCTTCGCGATGCCGCGAACCTGGCCCTCGATCCGACGCAACCTCTTGGCGTAGTTGTCCTTCTGCTGCGAATAGCCATGCACCGCAGTCATGTTCAGCCCCTCAACATCTGATTCATCTGGTCGATCTCGGCCTGCTGCGTGTCGACGATCGTCTGAGCCAACCGCTTGGCGTCGACGTTCTCGCCGTTGGCCAGTTCCGCGCGGGCCATCTCGATCGCACCCTGGTGGTGGGCGATCATCGACTGCAGCCACAGGGTGTCGAACTCGGGGCCCGACAGGGTCTGAAGCTTGGCCATGGTGGCGTCGTCGACCATGCCCTGCATCGCACCGCCGTGTCCCTCGTGCCCGCCGTGCCCGGTGTCAGCGTCGGGGTTCTCCTGCCACTGCACGAGCAGCACCTGCATGGTGCGGATCTCGGGCTCCTGGGCCTTCGAGATCTGTTCGGCGAGCGCCTGCAACTCCGGATTCGCGGAGCGGTCCGGAACCAGCGCCGACAGTTCGACGGCCTGCTCGTGATGCGGGATCATGTTCGTCGCGAACGCCACATCGTCGGCGTTGTAGCCAGCCGGTTGGCCGCTGATCACCGGTTGGTCGGGATGCTCGTGGTCGGTGTGTCCGTCAGAGGCGGGGCTGCTGCACGATGCGAGCAAAAGGGCGGTGGCGAGGGCGATCAGGACAGCGGCGAGGCGGGCGATCAGCGACGTCATGAACCCGATGGTACCGGATACCCCACCGGGGTATAGATAACGGTTTGGCCGGGGGAAAACACCGAAGGCATACTTATTTGATGCCCTCAGAAACTCCCGGCACCGAAGCCCGCCGTCGGACGGAACCCGACATCAAGCCCCGCAGCCGCGACGTCACCGACGGCCTGGAGAAGGCCGCCGCCCGCGGGATGCTGCGCGCGGTGGGTATGGAGGACGACGACTTCGCCAAACCGCAGATCGGCGTCGGTTCGTCGT
Source organism: Mycolicibacterium novocastrense (assembly GCF_001499835.1). Taxonomy (NCBI): domain Bacteria; kingdom Bacillati; phylum Actinomycetota; class Actinomycetes; order Mycobacteriales; family Mycobacteriaceae; genus Mycobacterium; species Mycolicibacterium novocastrense. The sequence continues at coordinate 147,604 of NZ_LQIH01000012.1, read as the reverse complement.
GGAACGAGATCACCCCGTGCAACCTCTCGCTGGATCGGTTGGCCAAGGCCGTCAAAGACGGGGTGCACGCCGCGGGCGGATTCCCGATGGAGTTCGGCACCATCTCGGTGTCCGACGGCATCTCGATGGGCCACGAGGGCATGCACTTCTCGCTGGTCTCGCGTGAGGTGATCGCCGACAGCGTCGAGACGGTCATGCAGGCCGAACGCCTGGACGGTTCGGTGCTTCTGGCCGGATGCGACAAGTCGCTGCCCGGCATGTTGATGGCGGCCGCGCGCCTAGACCTGGCGAGCGTGTTCCTCTACGCCGGGTCGATTCTGCCCGGTAAGGCCAAGCTGTCGGACGGCACCGAACGCGAGGTGACGATCATCGACGCGTTCGAGGCGGTCGGCGCGTGTGCGCGCGGGCTGATGCCCCGCGAGGACGTCGACGCGATCGAGCGTGCGATCTGTCCCGGCGAAGGCGCCTGCGGCGGCATGTACACCGCGAACACGATGGCTTCGGCCGCCGAGGCGCTGGGCATGTCCCTGCCCGGCAGCGCGGCACCGCCGGCCACCGACCGCCGCCGGGACGGATTCGCCCGGCGCAGCGGTCAGGCCGTCGTCGATCTTCTGCGGCGCGGCATCACCGCCCGCGACATCCTCACCAAGGAGGCGTTCGAGAACGCGATCGCCGTGGTGATGGCGTTCGGCGGGTCCACCAACGCTGTGCTGCACCTGCTGGCGATCGCCCACGAGGCCAACGTCAAACTGACGCTCGAGGACTTCACCCGGGTGGGCGCCAAGGTGCCCCACCTCGCCGACGTCAAACCGTTCGGCAAGCACGTGATGTTCGACGTCGACCACATCGGCGGCGTACCCGTCGTCATGAAGGCGTTGCTGGATGCCGGTCTGCTGCATGGCGATTGCCTGACGGTCACCGGTCACACCATGGCCGAGAACCTCGCCCACATCGCACCACCGGATCCCGACGGCAAGGTGCTGCGCGCGCTCAGCGACCCGATCCATCCGACCGGCGGCATCACGATCCTGCACGGCTCGCTGGCCCCGGAGGGCGCGGTGGTCAAGTCGGCGGGCTTCGACTCGGACGTCTTCGAAGGCACCGCAAGGGTTTTCGAGCGCGAGCGCGCCGCATTGGACGCTCTCGAGGACGGCACCATCCAGGCCGGTGACGTCGTGGTCATCCGCTACGAGGGGCCCAAGGGTGGACCCGGGATGCGCGAGATGCTGGCGATCACCGGCGCCATCAAGGGTGCGGGCCTGGGTAAGGACGTGCTGTTGATGACCGACGGCCGGTTCTCCGGCGGGACCACCGGCCTGTGTGTCGGCCACGTCGCGCCCGAAGCCGTCGACGGCGGTCCGATCGCGTTCTTGCAGGACGGAGACCGCATCCGCCTCGACGTGGCCAACGGCACGCTCGATGTTCTCGTCGATCCCGCGGAGTTCGAGTCCCGCAAGGCCGGTTTCGAGCCGCTGCCACCGCGATACACCACCGGCGTGCTGGCCAAGTACACCAAGCTGGTCGGGTCGGCGGCGGTCGGCGCGGTCTGCGGATAGCGCAGGGCGCCGGCCACTCGACGACGGCTATCGAGGCGGCGGCGGATCGGTCGGCGTCAGCGCGATGGGCAACCAGTACGTGCCCGGCCCCTGGCCCGGGCATCCCGGTGCGGGCACCGTGAACATGCGCTCACCGGAGAAGCTGCCGTCGCCGTTGGGCTTGAGCCAGTCCGAACGCTGCGTCGTCACGGTGCCGCCGCTGCCGTCGGGATTGCAGTAGAAGGGGTACTCGCCGGCGGACTCCCAACGATCGCCGTTCCAGCGGTACTCGAATTGCGCTGGCGCGTTGGGGTCTTGGGAGATCTCCGTCTCCCTCAACCAGCGGGCGACGCAGCCGTTGACATCGCAGTGAGTGGTGAAGAGTCCGAGCTGGGTGGCCGGATGCGCGGACACCGGCGCACCGTTGAACGTCTGTTTCGCGTGATCGAGTAAAGCGTTGTAATAGCCGTAGATCGGCACGGGCTCGGGACGCTCGGCGGTGGCTATGGGTGCCAGCGCCACCACGGTGCAGCCGATGCCCACGGCCACGGACAGTGCTTGAGACCTCACCGGAGCTCCTTTTCGTCGGAGCCCTCCGCGGTCTGAGAACTCTGCGGCTCTGAATAACACAGCGCCACGTCGGATGTCGCCGAATCAGCGAGTTGTGCGCGCGGACGCCAGCCGGGCTATGCGCGGCAGCGCGATCGCACACACAGGCAGGTAGGCGGTCGCCCACCACGGCACGCCGAACACGATTCGGGATCCGCCGTTTTCAGCGATCACCTCATGGCGCGTGGCGCCGACGCCTGCGACCTTCCATGCCCAGCAGCGGCGGGGACGAAATTCTGTGATGGTGAACGGCAGCGCGACACCGACCGGCGTGAACACCCTGCCTTGCGATCCGAGGTGCAGCGTCCCGGCCTCGTCCAGCTCGGCACCCGACACGGTCGGCCCCCACTGAGGCCACGTGTCGAGGTCGGTGATGACGTCCCACACCGCTTCGGGAGCAGCGTCGCTGCCTAACTCAACCGTCGGCATCCCGCGCCGGAATCCGAAGTCCATCTCTGGCAGATGCCCCGGCAAGTGGCGCGTTAAACGACGACTAGGGAGGCGGGGGATCGATGGGAGTCAGAGAGAAGGGCAGCCAGTGGGTACCCGGTCCTTCTCCCGGACACCCCGCCCCGTCGATGACGAGGGTCCGCTCCCCGAAGAAGCTGCCGTCCGGGTTGGGAATCAGATAGTCCGAGCGGGTGGCCTGCACCGCGCTGCTCGGGTCGTGGCGATCGCACAAGTAGGGATACTGGCCGCTTGTCGCCCAACGGTCGCCGTTCCACCTGTACTCGTAGACCATCGGAGCGCCCGGATTGCGGGCATGGTCGTCCTCGTTGTTCCAGTGTGCGACACATCCGTTGACGTCACATTGAGTGGTCAACTCGACGGGCACGGTGATCGCGTTCATCGGCGTCGGACGGCCGTTGAACGTCTGCTTCGAGAAGTCGATGAAGACGTTGTAAAACCCGTACAGTGGCGGCGGTTCGGCGCGGTCCGCGTGCGCGGCGGGAGCCACGACCGCGGCTGCGGCGACGGCAAAGACAGCCACTGGCAACGATTTCGACATAGGCCTGGGTAACACACCGAGGCGATCAGTGCCCGGAGAATCGGTTGAAAAGTTCGGGCAGGAATCGGGCGAGATGGTTCATTTCCTGCGCACAGTGCACCATCAAATCCCGCGGATCCGGAAGCTGACGCGCCGCGACCGGACGAATGACCCTGTCAGTCAACCGATTTCCGTGTCGTACGGCGACATGGCTTCCTCCCATCCAGAACCGTGAACGCATCTCGGCGCCGTCAGCCGTCTCGCGGACCTGATGCACCAGCCAGCCGACATCGACCGGGATGTCGCTGGATCCGAGTCGCGCGCAGATCGCCACACCGTCCCCTAGGTCGCCGAGTCCCAACTCGGACGGCTGCACGAACCGGATCGCAGGTCGGGTGAACGCCGAACCGAGGTACTCCTGCACCAGAGACGTCCGGCCGACGTACCCGCCTTCGCCGCCGCCGTCGGCCCAACGGACGGACACGTGCGCGCGGGGATGCCACAGTTTGTAGCGGCGCGAGTCGCTGCCGTGCCACCCGAACCACCAGTCCCACATGGCCGGTGTGACGCCGGGCATGTCGGTGCGTACCGACACCTGAATACCGCCGTCGCGCAGGACCCCGTACCCGTTCTCGGTCTGCTGATATCCCTCGGCGCGCATCGCGGTGAGGTCGTCAAACGACGGAAGAGTCGGCTCGGCCTGGGGTCCGTGCTCCAACGCCTCGACGACATGGCCTGGAAGAGCCGCCATCTCGGGGGTGTAGAACTCCGCGAACTCGACGGAGAGGTCGTCGTCGCGGTAGCCGAGGTAGGACTTCATGTCACACCCTGCCCATCCAGCTGTAGAACCGCCCGTCGGGGTCGTACTGGGCACGCACGCGGTCGAGGCGGGTCATCGCGTCGTCGGTGGCGAACCGGGCCGGCCGCTGCCCGAGGTTCTCGTCGGCGAGTTGGATGCCCGTGGCCAGATGCGCCATCGCCGCCATGTTCGAGCAGGCCCAATCCGCATAGCGATCGTCGTCGGCGGCATCGTGCCAAACCGTGTACAACGCAAGATAAATGTCGTCCTCGAGGCTGTACGCCATGTCTTGGCGAGCCGGCGAGGGGCCCCAGTTCAACCACAGGAAGTGTGACGGGTGCGGGGGCAGAGTCTCGATGATGCGGCGAATCCCGGGTAGCAGTTCGTCTGCGGATGCCGACGTCCACATGTTGTCGGCGGCGTAGCGGTATCCGGTCGGATAGTTGCTCATGACCCCGTCGTACCAAGTCGCGAGATCCGCCGGTGCGTATGGGACCGCGACGACGGCCCGGTCGCGCACCGGACAGGTATCCAGAAGCGCCAACGCTTGTTTCGCGTCGTCCTCCGAATCCGCGAACACCGGCGACGCCATGACGATCCCCGGCTGCTCGACCCCCGCGCCGGGCACGCTCCTGGACGCGACGATCTGCAACTCGACCCGTCGGTCGACGTCGGCGCTGATCGCCCTGGCCCAGGTGAAGATCTCGTCGGCCAACTCGATGGGATACACGTAGAGGCTGCTGCCGCAGATGGCGGGGCGCCGATACAGCTTGAGATGGAACGCGGTCACCACACCGAAGAAGCCAGGTCCGGAACCTCTTGCCGCCCAGTACATATCGGGATGGCTGTCGGGGCTGCAGTGGATCCTCTCACCGTCGGCGGTCACCACATCGAGTCCGACCACACTTTCGCAGGCCGGCCCGAGAATGCGGCTGTTCCAGCCGTATCCGCCCTGGAGCAGATATCCGCCGATGCACACGCCCTTGCAATGTCCGGCCGGAAAGAACAGATTCTGCGCCTCCAGGTCCGCGGCCAGCAGGCTGCCGCCTTTTCCGGGCCCGACGACCGCGGTCATGCGCTCGGCATCGATCGTGCAGTCGTTCAGGCGGCTGACGTCCAGCAGCATGCCGCCGTCGCGTACGTGGTTACCCGCCCAGCTGTGACCGCCCGAGCGGACACCGACCTGGAGGCCGTGTGCGGCCGCATAGCGCAGCGCAGCGACGACGTCGTCGACGTCAGCGGCTTGCACTACCACTTCGGGATAGCGGTCAGGCGTGCGCGCGTTCCAGACGGTCGCGCGGCGAGCTGCCTCGTATCCGTCGTCGGAGCGGGTGAAGGAACGACCAGATGGGAGCGACATCCGGGACCTCCTTGGTCCGTATACCGAATCTTTGTGAACCGGTATGCGGATCAATATAGTGAGGGCGTGACTCGTCCGGACGGAAATGAACGAACTGATGCGGGGCGGGAAGACGGCATACAGGTGCTGCGCCGCGCCGCAGCGGCACTGGACGAGATCGCCGCGGCACCCGGTCGGCTGCGGCTGGTGGATCTGGGCGCTCAGCTCGGTCTGGCGAAGTCGACCGCGCGCCGCCTGCTGGTCGGATTGGTCGAGGTCGGCTTCGCGGCGGTCGACGACCAAGGCAGATTCTCGCTTGGGGATCGGCTGCTCGGCCTCGGAAGTGCCGATGTCGCAGGGTTGGCCGCGTTGTTCCGGCCGACGCTCGAGGAACTCGCGGCGACCACCGGGGAGACGGTCGATCTGTCGGTGTTGCGGGGCGGCGAGATGTTGTTCATCGAACAGTTGGAATCGGCGCATCGACTGCGCGCGGTATCGGCGGTCGGCATGCGCTTTCCGCTGGAGTCGACTGCCAACGGCAAGGCGGCGAGCGCGCTATTGAACGGGTCGACCGAGGTGGCGTTCGATCGGGACGAACACACGGTCGGGATTTCGGCCGCCGGGGTGGCGGGACGTACGACCGGCGGTCATGTCGTCGCTATCTCGGTGCCCGCGCCGACCGAACGGTTCGTGGCACATGAGGAGCGGATCGTCGCGGCATTGACGGCCGCGGCCGCGACGGCGCCCTGGTCGAGATGACTACTCGACGATGCGGGCGACGGCGAAGCCGTCCCAGCCTTTGAGCCCGACGGTCTGTATCGCGGCGGTTTCCAATTGCGGATGGTCGCCCATCATCTCGAGCATCTCGCGCACGGCGCGGGCCTGGGCATCGTCGGCCGCCGGCTCGAGTACGCGACCGAAACGAGCGATGTTGTCCACCACGATGATTGAGCCCGGCCTGCCCAGCTTGATAGCCCACTCGACGTAGGCGACGTTGTTCTCCTTGTCGGCGTCGATGAAGGCTAGATCGAACACGTCGCCGCGGTCGGCGAGCATCGGAAGTGTGTCGAGTGCCGCGCCGACGATGATCTCGATGCGGTCCTGCACGCCGGCGCGGGCGAAGTTCTCCTTGGCGATCTCGGCGTGCGTGGGGTCGTACTCCAAGGTGACGACGTGGCCGGCCGACCCGACGCCGCGCGCGAGGTTGATGGTGCTGTAACCGGCGAGGGTGCCGATCTCCAGGACGCGGGTGGCCGAGGACAACGACGCCAACAAGTAGAGAAGCTTGCCGTGCTGGCCGGACACCTCGATAGGTGGCATGCCTGCGGCGTTGCCGGACTCACGCGCGGCGCGCAGTGCGTCGTCTTCGGTGTGCAGGATGCGGTTGAAAAGCTCGTCGAGCGTCTTCGAGTCGGGGTCGGACATCTGCGGAACGATAGCGGAAGCGGTTCCCGGCGGCGACGCCCGCCAGCTGGCCCGACAGAGGTTTGCTGGCGTCAGTGGCTGTGGCCGGTTGTCCGGTGACGGTTCGGTCCAGACGCCGCGATGCTGAGTAACTCGTCGTCCGTGGCAGGGAGGTGTCGGACACGGGGATCTGCGTTGAATGTGGCGAGCCGCAGGGATGAAAATTAGCGCGTCGGCCGGTGTTGCGGGTCGGGTAGCATTTGCCGGGTGATGCGGGAGGGGGCATGCCAACCGATCGGTGCGACGCTGGTCGCTGCGCGGATTGACGATGACTGAGACGCTGCGAATCGATACCGACCTGGTGCTCGAGGCCGGCGGGCGGTTGCGTGCGGTCGCGGACGCCATCCCTGAGCCGCCAGCTTCGTTCAAACCGGCTGGTGGTGACGCTTTGTCGACGGCGATCGCTGCCAAAGTCGCTGAAGTGGTCGACCCGGCGATCGCTCAGCTGCCGGTCGTCAAGGCGGAGTTGGCGAAGTACGCGCAGAACGTGGTCAACGCCGCCAACACCTACGACGCGGTTGACCGTCAGATCGCCGAGGAGATACGGAAGCGGCTCGAAACGCTCAGCGATGTTGCCGGGGAGGGGCCGGGGGCCGCGCTGTGAGTTATCCGCCACCGCCTGGGGGTCCGCCGCCGGGCAATCCCGGCCCGCCACAGGGATATTCGGGACCCTACGGTCCGCCGCCGTGGCAGCAGCAGTGGCCGCCGGGCCCGCCGCCGAAGAAGCGCGGCAATGTCTGGAAGTGGCTGCTCGGCGGTGTGGCTCTGCTGGTTGTCATTGGAGTCACTGTGGCAGTGACGGTTTCGGTGACATCGGACAGCGGAGACGGTGACGATCCGGCGCCTTCAGGAGACACTTTCGGCCTAGCAAGCGCCGACGATAAGGGCCCGGCGAACATCATCACCGAAGACCCGAGTTGCGCGGCCTGGGGACCGATCAATGACACCTTCATCGATATTCAGCGCCGTGGTTGGAACGAGCGGGAACCAAGCATTCCCGCTGCAGATTGGACACCAGACGAGCGCCAGAAGTATGAAGAGGTCGGCCGAGCAGCCAGGGAGGCCGCCGGGCAAACCGTGGCGGTTGCTAAGGTCACTCCACATCGCGTAATGCGCGAGCTTTACGCACAGTTCATCGCATACGCGCGGGCTTACAGCGATGCGGTTCCAACCTATGAGCCCACCCACGAGCACCTTGCTGGTGTCTTCACAAACACAGCTTCTACGATCACGTGGGCGTGCTACGCCATCGCGTATGGATCGGCAGAATCGCGGGCACCCCTGATAACCCAACCGCCGCAACCGTCTCAAGTTGCGCCAGTGACAAATCCGGCATCAGCTGAGCGCTTCTTGGAGTCGACCGATCCGATTTGCTCGCGTTGGTATCGACTTGTAGATCGCGTCGATTCAGATACCAAACAGTGGCAGGAGATTGACCCGGCGGTGCCTGCGAGCGAGTGGTCTTCTGAGCAACGTGCGATAGCAGAGAATGCAATCCCAGTGATGCAGCGATTCGCTGATGACATCCAAGAGCTTGGTCTCGAGAGCGAGAATCCGCTGATCCAGGATCTAGCGACCTTTGTGGCTCAGTATCGACGGGCTTACGCCGCTGCACTCCCGACGTATACCAAGGCCGATTCGTACCTGTCGAGCACTTCCGCCCGAGCCGCTGCGATCGTCTATCAAGCCTGCAAGGCAGCCGAGAGCTGACTGTGGGCATTGACAAGCCATTAGATCCACACGGAATGGCGGCACCACCAGCTTGGCCGGAGGCCGATGAGGACGTGCTCGCGAGGTCCGCAATTGCATTCGACGATGCGTCTAGAAAGATCAGCAGCCAGGTTGATAGCTTGCACCGGGAGCGGTCCAAGCTTTTCGAGGGCGCCGACCTTTGGTCCGGCGGCGCAGCGGGAGCGGCCCTAGGGGCACTGAATGTCCGTATCTCCCAGCTTGAGTCGGTAAACAATCAACTCATCGCTTCTAAGCGGTTATTTGAGGGCAGCCGGGACGAAGTAAGGAACACGAAAGAAGCTATAACCACCCTCGTCGTGCGAGCGAACGACCTCATTGACCGCATAATCGGCAGCGCTGAAGGCTCACCTCAGGACAGGCAGGGCGCCATAGATCAGGTCATCCAAACAGTCCGCGGGCATAACCTAGGTCTCGTAACCATGGCTGGCGCTCGTATCTCCGGGGAAATCCCGTTTGAGCCCTCGAAGCCGGAGGCCGCTGAGGATCAGCTCCAATTGCTCAGCCAGCAGCCTGAGAAAGGGCGACCTGCGCTGCCCACCAGTTTCATGGGAGGAGGCTCCGAAGACGGCCCGACGGGTCCACCAATGCTATCGGAACCCTCTATTGCTGGCTCGCCTCCACAATCGTTGGTTCCAGCTTCGGTCGATGGACCGAAAAGCCCATCCGCCACTGCAGCGGATAGCCCGTCCGTGTCTGCTGGACCGAAGGATCTTGGCCCCGATTTGTCCGAATCTGCCAAAGGACCTGGGGTTCCCGTTGATAAGTCCAGTCCTGAACCCGTCATCCCCGGAATCCCCAGTGCGCCAAGCAGTCCCGCAGCTCCTGCGTCTCCACGCATCACCGCTCCGGCCAGTCCCTTATCGAGCGGCGGATCGTCTGCGCCGTCAGCCCCGTCGGCGCCGTCCACGCCGAGCGCACCAAGCACCGTGAACCCCGCAACTGCCACACCGGCTCAGGCGCAGATGGCCGACTTCCAACGGACGATGGCCGAGTCGGCATCCAAAACTGTTTCCCAGTCTCCGATTCCGCCGCCGCAGTCCGCTCCGATTGCCGCGTCGAGTATGCATCCGTCCGATCTTCCCCCGATCGCTGACGCGCCATCGCCCCTACCATCCAGCCAGACCACATCCCCGCCCGCGACAGTCCCAGCGACCGGCCAAGCCCCCGTGGCACCGCTTCCCACGCCCGGCGCTGCTCCCGCTTCACCCATACCCCTGGGTCCACCACCCACTCCGCCCCCGGCCGTTCCTGTCGCACCGGGCGCCAACGTCGGCCCCAGCGTTCTACCCGGCACGGCAGCACCCGGCGCCAACACAGTCGGAGCCCCTGCGCCCGTTCCGGTTTCGGCCGCACGCGCCCAGCGCGAGGCCATCGCGGCCGCCACCCTTCGGCGGCCCGGCAGCGATCCCGCTCAACTCGCACAGCGGATCGCGGCAGCCCTGAACGTCGGCATCACCGATATGGGTTTCTACTGGGTCACCGGCCTCGCGAAGGACGGAACCATCGTCGTCGCCAACAACTATGGCCTCGGCTACGTCCCCGATGATGTGAAACTGCCCGACCGCGTCAAGATGGCCACCGCCGACGAAGGTATCCCCGCTCATGTCCGCGGATCTTGGGCAACGTATCCCATTCTCGCACTTCATGGTTGGGCACAGCACCACAACACCGAGCTTCGCGCCGTAATCGCCACCGAGGATCAGTTCAAGGGCTTCGACCCCGGCGCACCCCGGATCATCCTGCATCCCGACGACATTCCCGATAGCGGCCAGATGGATGGTCGCCATCGCCTTCAGGTGATATCCCCCGACGCGGCAAGTAAATTGGCCGCCATCACCCCGACCGGGCTATCCGAGGTGCTGCCTCCACCACCCACTGACGCCACTCCCCCGGAGGACCGCCGCGCGCTGCTGTGGTTCGAAGTCTTCCGTCCATTGCTCAGCAACTCTCCCGACCGTGCCCCGGTCCAGTTGCAGTGCTTCATCACCTACGCCGACCACGCCCAGGAGCTTGCGCTGCACCGAGCGCACACCGCGACCGACGCCGCCGACCAGCGCGCCGCCATCGCCGACTGGATCTACTGGCAGCACCTGAGCGTGCTCATGCAGGACGCGATCGCGACCGACGCCACCGTCTGACCGCCGCATCACGTTCGAGCACCAGCCGAAGTTTGACGCTCAGCCGAATGGGCACGCCATCCTCAGACCACGAGGAGGCGCGCATGCGAGCAGTCACCTGGCAGGGTCGTCGGAAAGTGTCCGTCGACAACGTGCCCGATCCCGCGATCAAGGAACCCACCGACGCGATCATCCGGGTCACCAGCACCAACATCTGCGGTTCGGACCTCCACCTCTACGAGGTGCTCGGCGCGTTCATGAACCCCGGCGACATCTTGGGCCACGAAGCGATGGGAATCGTCGAAGAGATCGGCAGCCAGGTCGAAGGTCTGCAGCCAGGGGACCGCGTGGTGATCCCCTTCAACATCTCCTGCGGCCACTGCTTCATGTGTGATCACGGCCTTCAGAGCCAGTGCGAAACCACCCAGAACCGCGACCAAGGGACGGGCGCCGCCCTGTTCGGCTACTCGAAGCTCTACGGCGAAGTCGCCGGCGGGCAGGCTGAGTACCTGCGCGTCCCGCAGGCGCAGTACACCCACATCAAGGTTCCCAACGATGGACCCGACGACCGTTACGTCTATCTCTCCGACGTCCTGCCCACCGCATGGCAAGCCGTGGAGTATGCCGCGGTACCCGACGGCGGCACCCTGGCCGTCCTCGGTCTTGGTCCGATCGGCTCGATGGCCTGCCGTATCGCCGCGCACCGCAAGGGCTGCAAGGTCATCGGCATCGATCTTGTCGACGAGCGGCTCTCGCGCGCCCGCGCCTACTGCGATGAGGTCATCGACCTACGCACCGACGACGCCGACGAGGTCGTCAAAAGCCACACCGAGGGTCGGGGCGCCGATTCGGTCATCGACGCCGTCGGCATGGAGGCGCACGGCTCGCCCGTCGCCGAAACCATGCAGACCGCCAGCGGCTTCCTGCCCTCCGCCATCGGCCGCGTCTTGATGAAGAACGCCGGCGTCGACCGACTCGCCGCTTTGAACTCCGCGATCGCCCTCGTCCGCCGCGGCGGCACCATCTCCCTGTCCGGCGTCTACGGCGGCGCCGCCGACCCGATCAACATGATGACGTTGTTCGACAAGCAGATCCAGCTGCGGATGGGCCAGGCCAACGTCAAGAAGTGGGTGCCCGACATCATGCCGTTGTTGACCGCCGAGGACCCGCTGGGCGTCGAGCAGTTCGCCACCCACCGGCTACCGCTCGACGACGCTCCGGGCGCCTATGAAACCTTCCAGAAGAAGGAAGACGGCATGGTCAAGACCATTCTGAAGCCCTGATGCCGATGGATCAGTCTGAGGCTCCGCTACTCGACGCTCTCGTCGACTGCCGCCAACCAACCGCTACGGCCACCCGGCCGCGGCCGACACAACCCTTGAGACAATTCGTGTTGTCGCTACCCGATACCCCTGGTTTCGCAATCGGAAGTTCTGGCAACATTACCGACGAGTAAGGAGTTTCCTCCGACTTCCGGCAGGTGGGCATATGACGAGTACTTGGAAAGCCTCAGAGATTTCGGTAGTGGCCCAGAGCGAGGGCGGCGGCGCCGCCATCCACGAAATCATCGGTCTGTCGATCGCCGCCGCTGTGATCGCCGTGGTGCTGTTGTGGATCGGCTGGATGCACCGCACGCACAAGATCGAGTGGTTGGCCCGCCTCGGCGACTGGTCCGGACGCCGCTTCAAACGGCCGTCGTGGGTCGCCTTGCCCATTGCGCTTTTCATCGCGTCGATCATCTGCGCGCTGTTCGGATTCATCTGGGACGTCAGCCTGCACATCGGCAACGGACGCGACGACGGCGCACTCGCGAACCCCGCTCACTACTTCATCCTCATCGGCCTGTTCGGCATCTTCGTCGCCGGCTGCACCGCAATGGTGCTGCCCCGCGGCGAGGAAGAGCGTCCCGGTCCTGCCGCGGTGCGCATCACCGACCACTGGTATGCCCCCGTGGGCGGCATCGTCATGGCCGGGTGCGGTTTGTACGCGCTGCTCGGTTTCCCCCTCGACGACATGTGGCACCGCATTTTCGGCCAGGACGTCACGCTGTGGGGCCCCACCCACCTGATGATGATCGGTGGCGCGGGCTTTTCCACCCTGGCCGCTGCCTACCTCGAACTCGAAGGCAAACGGGTCCGGACGCCCGACACGCCGCCTGACGGTATCGGTCTGAAGTTCATCCAGTACCTGGCATTCGCCGGGGTGCTGATCGGCATGTCCGTCTACCAGATCGAGTTCGACTTCGGCGTCCCGCAGTTCCGCCAGGTCTTCCAGCCCATGTTGATCGCCGCGGCGGCCGCGCTCGCCCTGGTGGCCGCGCGCATCTTCCTCGGCCGTGGCGCGGCGATCATCGCGGCCGTCATCGCCATCGGCCTGCGCGGGATCGTGGCGTTCCTCGTCACCCCCGTGCTCGACGCACCGGTCAACTGGTTCCCCCTCTATCTCGGCGCCGCCGTCGTAGTCGAGCTCATCGCCCTGACGCCACTGATCAAGCGTCCGGTGCTCTTCGGCGCCGTGGCCGGCCTGGGCGTCGGCACCGTCGGCCTGTGGCTGGAGTCGCTGTGGATCAACGCCGTCTACCACCTGCCGTGGCCTAACAGCATCTGGCCCGAGGCGCTCGCGATGTCCGTACCGGTCGCCATCTTGGCCGGCGCGTGCGGCGCCATGATCGGCATGGTGTTGACCGAACAGCGACTTCCGCGCCGGGCGCTGAGCGTCGGCCTCGTCGTGTTGACGGTGCTTGCGATCGGCGGCGCCGCCGCCAACGGCCTGCGCTACAACGTTCCCGAGAACGCCAACGCCACCATCGTCTTGACCGAAGTCCCCGGTGATGACGACGCGCGGTTCGTCACTGCCGACGTGCAGATCACGCCCGCTAACCTGCTCAGCGAGGATCCGAACTGGGTGTCGGTGCTCGGCTGGCAGGGCGGCCTGCCCAACCAGCGAGGCATGTTCGTCGACAACCTCGAGCAGGTCGGGCCCGGCCACTACCGCTCCACCGAGCCGATGCCGGTCTCCGGCACGTGGAAGACGCTGCTGCGTGTCCACGACGGCCGGATGCTGACGGCGGTGCCGATCTACCTGGCCGGTGATCCCGGCATCGGCGCGGAGGAAGTGCCCGCCGAGCCGAACATGACGCGTCCGTTCGTTTCGGAGATCACGATCCTCCAGCGCGAACGCAGCCCGGATATCCCAGAGTCGTTGTGGCTCATCGGATGCCTGGTGGTGCTCCTGTGCTCGCTCGCCATGGTTGCCGGTGTCACCTGGGGCGGCGGCCGGATCAACCGCAGCGAGCCCAGCGGTAGTGAGGCCGAGCTACAACCCAGTGCGCAATCATGACGGGCGCGCCGAACAGCGCCGACGTCGTGGTCCTCGCCGACCATCCGATTTGGATAGCGGTGCCCGCCTTCGCCCCGGCGATCGTCGTCGCCGGGGTGGTGGTCTACATAGCAATGAAGAACCGTCGTAAACGAGAAGAATCCAACGGGGAAAGCACAACGTGAAACCGACACTCATCCGCTCCGGCGCGATCTGCTTCGCGGCGACACTTCTCGTCGCCGGCTGCGGAGGCTCGCGCGATACCGAACCGGAAGCGAGTAGTCCCGCGCAGTCGACTGTTGGCGCAGCGGACATGCCGGACCAGCAGCGTCCGCCCGATCGCTTGACCATCGACGTCACGATCGAGGGCGGCAACGTCGAACCGACGAACGCGCAGATACAGGGCAAGGTCGGCGAGCCCATCGTGCTGCGGGTCAACAGCGACGCGGCCGATGAACTGCATGTGCACTCGGTGCCCGAGCACACCTTCAAGGTGGACCCGACGCCTGGCCAGCAATTCCAGTTCACCGTCGATGTGCCCGGCAACGTCGAGATCGAACTGCATGACCTGAATCGCGTGATCGCCACCGTTCAAGTTCAGCAGTGATGTCGGGGCCGTCGGTCTCCGTACTGGCCCACGGCCTCGGCGGTTCGACGGATCTGCCGATTCCGTTCACCTACGCCGTGGTCGGGGCCGCATGGGCGTTGACGTTCACCTTCGCGGTGGTGGCGTTCGCGTGGAAGAAGCCGCGGTTCGATCCGGACAATTCGGTTCGCCCCCTTCCTCATTGGGTGACGGCGGTGATCGATGCGCCGGTGACCCGTTGGGTCCTCGCGCTTGCCGGGTTGGGTTTCGCGGTGTGGGTCGGTGTGGCTGCCGTCCTCGGTCCCCAAGACGCGAGGAACCCGCTCCCCGGTGTGTTCTACGTCCTGTTGTGGGTGGGCCTGGTGGCACTCTCGCTGATCATCGGGCCGGTGTGGCGGGCGATATCACCGGTGCGGGCGGTCCTTCGGCTGCTGGGCGGACGGTCGCTGCGCCTGACCTACCCCGGGTGGCTCGGATACTGGCCCGCGGCCTTCGGGCTGTTCGCGTTCGTCTGGTTGGAGCTGGCCAGCCCCGACCCGGGTTCCCTCGGCGCCATCCGTATTTGGCTGCTGATCTATCTTGTCGTCACACTGGCCGGGGCGCTGGTGTGTGGTGAGCGTTGGTGCACCCGGGCCGACCCTTTCGAGATGTACAGCGTGGTGGCCTCGCGGCTGTCGCCGTTTCGCCGAGACCCCGGCACGGGCCGCATCGCGATCGGCAACCCGTTCGACCATCTGCCGTCGTTACCGGTACGCCCGGGCCTCGTCGCCGTCATGGCCGTGCTTCTGGGATCGACCGCGTTCGACAGCTTTTCGGCCATGCCCGAATGGCGGAACTTCGTCGACGACCACTCCTCGTCGACGCTGAGCGCGACCCTCATCAAGACCGCCGGCTTGGCCACCTTTGCGGCCGTCGTCGCCGCCACGTTCTGGCTCGCCTCCATCGCCACCGGCGGTGTGGACCGCGACCGGCGCCGCCAACTGCCGGGGCTGATGGCGCACTCGCTCATCCCGATCGTCATCGGCTACGTGTTCGCCCACTACCTGACCTATCTGGTCGAGCGCGGTCAGCAGACGGTCATCCTGCTGGCCGACCCGCTGGCTCGCGGGTGGAACCTGTTCTGGCTGCAAGACGCGGAGGTCAGCTACTTCCTGTCTCAGCACCCCGCGGTGCTGGCGACGCTCAAGGTCGGCTTCGTTCTGGCCGGGCACGTCGCCGGTGTGGTCGCAGCGCACGACCGGGCCTTGCGCCTGCTGCCGTCGGCCCATCAGCTGACCGGGCAACTGGCGATGATGCTGGTGATGGTCGGCTACACCTTCACCGGTCTGTACCTGCTGTTCGGCGGGTAGCGTCGAAGGGTATGAAGGCGCTCATCATCGTCGACGTGCAGAACGACTTCTGCGAGGGCGGCTCGCTGGCCGTCAGCGGCGGCACCGACGTCGCCCGCAATATCAGCCAGTTGCTCGCCGACCAGACCGAGTACGCACATGTGGTGGCCACCAAGGACTTTCACATCGACCCCGGTGACCACTTCTCCGATGACCCCGACTTCGTGACGTCGTGGCCACGGCACTGCGTCGTCGGTACCCCCGGCGCCGACTTTCATCCGCAGTTGCGGCCCGACGCGGTCGAGGCCGTGTTCACCAAGGGCGAGTACTCGGCCGCCTACAGCGGCTTCGAGGGCAGTGACGAGACCGAAACGTCACTGGCCGACTGGTTGCGTCAACGCGGGGTCGACGAAGTCGACGTGGTCGGAATCGCCACGGACCACTGCGTGCGCGCGACGGCGGCCGACGCCGTAGCCCACGGGTTCACGACGCGCGTCCTGCTCGACCTGACCGCCGGGGTCGGCGTCGAGTCGACGGCCAAGGCCGTCGAAGACCTGCGCGCGGTCGGCGTCCAGATCGTCTAGTCCGCGGCCGTCGGGTCGACGGGCTTACCGGTCCACGACGGCGCTCGCCCCTCAAGGAACGCGCGCACGCCCGCCTTGGCATCGTCGTGTCCCATCAGACGCAGGTGAATCTCGGTCTCGCGGGCGCCGACCGCCGACCGGTCCAGATCGTAGGAGTCCCACAGCAGCCGCTTGCTGGCCGCCACCGACATCGGCGCGGTGTTGACGGCGATGTCGCGGGCAAGGTCCAGCGCGGTGGGCAGCACCTGCGGCGCGGGCAACACCCGGCTGCCGAGGCCGAGCTCGACCGCCCGCGCACCATCGAAAGTCGCCCCGGTCAACAGGATTTCGGCCGCGTTGGCCACGCCGACCAGGCGCGGAAGGATCCAGTGCGAGTAGGCGTCGCCGACCACTCCGCGTCGCACCTGCACGACGCCGTAGCGCCCCTCGGCTGCGAACAACCGGATGTCGCACTGCAGCGCGAGCGTCAGCCCCAACCCGATCGCATGCCCGTTGACCGCCGCGATGACCGGCTTGGGCAGCGTCCAGGCGGGCACATCGATACCGGCCGCGCTGAACCCTGCCCCCGGCGCGGCGAAGGTGTCCTCGCCGGCGGCCAGATCGGCTCCTGCGCAGAACGCGGGCGGGGTTCCGGTCAGCACAATGACCCGCACCTCGTCGTCGCGGCCCAGTCGCCGGTAGGCGTCCGCGAGTTCGGTGCGCATACCGTCGCCGATGGCGTTGCGCTGCCGCGGCCGGTTCAACGTGATGGTCGCGACCCCGTCGTCGAAACCGGTCAGCAGTGTGCGGTAACCGGGCAGGTCGGGGCGGGCAGGCACGCGTTTCTCCTGGCTAGTGTGATTTCGTGCGGAGTTGGTTGTGATGCTGCCGCATCGGGCACACCCGTATCGTCGCGTTGTCCATGTGTGTCGTCGTCTGGAGTGAGAATTGACCCAAGCCCCCGCCTCCCAAGCCGCGTCCCACGAGGTCTGGCCGGGTAAGGCCTATCCGCTCGGCGCGACCTATGACGGGACGGGCACCAATTTCGCGGTGTTCAGTGAGGCCGCCGAGAAGGTCGAGCTGTGCCTGTTCGACGCGGATGGCACCGAGACCCGCATCACGCTGCCTGAGAACGACGCGTTCGTGTGGCACGGCTTCATCCCGAACATCGAACCCGGCCAGCGGTATGGCTACCGCGTGCACGGCACGTACGACCCACCGTCGGGACAGCGCTGCAACGCCAACAAGCTGCTGCTCGACCCGTACTCGAAGGCCATCGACGGCAACTTCGACTGGAACCAGTCGCTGTTCAGCTACAACTTCGGCGATCCCGACAGCCGCAACGACGACGACTCCGCTGCGAGCATGCCCAAGTCGGTGGTCATCAACCCCTACTTCGACTGGGGCAACGACCGGCCGCCGGATTACGAGTACGCCGATTCGGTCATCTACGAGGCGCACGTCAAGGGCCTGACGCAGACGCACCCCGACATCCCGGAGAACATCCGCGGCACCTACTCGGCCGTGGCGCATCCGGTGATCATCGAGCACCTGCAGTCGCTCGGTGTGACGGCGATCGAGTTGCTGCCCGTGCACCACTTCGCCAACGACTCCACGCTGATCGACAAGGGCCTGTCCAACTACTGGGGCTACAACACGATCGGCTTTTTGGCACCCGACTCCAAATACAGCTCCAGCCCCAATCCCGGCGGGCAGGTGCAGGAGTTCAAGGCGATGGTCCGCGCGCTGCACGAGGCAGGCATCGAGGTCATCCTCGACGTGGTCTACAACCACACCGCCGAAGGCAACCACCTGGGCCCGACCCTGTCGATGCGGGGCATCGACAACGGCGCGTACTACCGGCTCGTCGAGGACGACAAGCGTTACTACATGGACTACACCGGTACCGGCAACAGCCTCAACGTCGGTCATCCGCATTCGCTTCAGCTGATCATGGATTCGTTGCGATACTGGGTGACCGAGATGCACGTCGACGGGTTCCGTTTTGATCTCGCTTCCACATTGGCCCGCGAGTTCTACGACGTCGACCGGCTGTCGACGTTCTTCGAACTCGTACAACAGGATCCGACGGTCAGCCAGGTCAAGTTGATCGCCGAACCGTGGGACGTCGGCCCCGGTGGTTACCAGGTGGGCAACTTCCCGCCCCAGTGGACGGAGTGGAACGGAAAGTACCGCGACACAGTCCGCGACTACTGGCGCGGTGAACCCGCCACGCTCGACGAATTGGCCTATCGCTTAACGGGTTCGGCCGACCTGTACGAGCAGACCGGTCGCCGGCCCGTCGCCTCCATCAACTTCGTCATCGCCCACGACGGCTTCACGCTGCGGGACTTGGTGTCCTACAACGAGAAACACAACGAGGCCAACGGCGAGGACAACAACGACGGCGAGAGCCACAACCGGTCCTGGAACTGCGGCGTGGAGGGACCGACCGACGATCCCGAGATCAATGCGCTGCGAGCGCGCCAGCAGCGCAATTTCCTTACCACACTGCTGCTTTCGCAGGGCGTCCCGATGATCGCCCACGGCGACGAGCTCGGCCGCACCCAGCAGGGCAACAACAACGTGTACTGCCAGGACAACGAACTGTCGTGGATCGACTGGTCCACCCCCGACACCGAGCTGATGGAGTTCACCCGCAAGGTGTCGGCGCTGCGCGCGGCGCACCCGGTGTTCCGTCGGCGCCGGTTCTTCTCCGGACGCCCGGTGCGCCAGCGCGGCGGCGACGGGCTGCCCGACATCGCCTGGTTCGCACCCGATGGGTCCGAGATGAGCGACGAGGACTGGGAAACGGGTTACGCCAAGTCAATCGCGGTGTATCTCAACGGTAACGGCATTCCCGACCGCGACGTGCGCGGGCAGCGCATCGTCGACGACTCGTTCGTGCTGTGCTTCAACGCCCACTACGAACCGATCGACTTCGTGGTGCCGGAGCGCAAGTTCGGCGACTCCTGGATCCCGGTGATCGACACGTCGGCCGACGATGAAGACGAGCCGACCCCGGTCGACGCCGGGCAGAAGGTCGAGGTCGCAGCGCGCTCAGTGATTGTGCTGCAGGCGGCCCCGGCAGAGTAGCTACTCGACCACCGGGAAGAACGAGTCGCCGTCCTCGGGGGTGCCGTCGATCTGGCCTTCGTCGCGGCCGTGCTGGTCTGGGTCGATGCGGTCGACCTCGTCGTCGGGGCGCAGCTCGGTGTCGCCGCTCGGCTCACCCACCGGCTGGTTCAGCTCGGGCTGCTCGGGCTCTTCGGCGGCCAGTTTCTCGTCGAGGCTCTCGTCGACCTCGCCGTCGGCGTTGATCTTGTCGGCTTCACGCCATCCCTCTGGCGGGTCGACGGTCTCGTCGCCGTCGGCGTTGCGCACGTCGTCGGAGTCCAACGCCTCCGTCGGGCGCAGCGTGTCGCCGACGCCACCGCCGTCGTTGGGTGAATAACCTGGGTCCGGGTTTGCGCTCACGGGTATTCGATTGCCCACCTGCCGGGTGGCTAAACGCCGCGTCGCCCGGCGGGCGGACCCATGCTGTTCGCCGGCTGGGCCGCGGAGCCCGCATCCGACTGGGTCGCGCCCGAAAACGACTGTGCGACAGGCTTCTTGACCGTCGAAATTCGGGACGGGGACCTGCTTTTGTGCTACGGTTTGCCTCACAGCAACCGTGGCCGTCGCGAATGACAGTCTGAGTTGTCACACGCCGGGCGGGGCGAGTAGGAGCCGATGAGCGGCGGCGCCTACCGGCGGCCACGGTTGCCGTCCTCCTTCTTCCACACGGCACGCACTCGGCCGTGACTCGCGCCGGCCAAAATTTTCGTGAGTGTCAGTATTGGTGGTGCGGCCACCGTATGCTGCCCTCCATGACCGCCCCCACCAGCGCCGGGCGTCGGGTCACCGCTCAAGACTGGATCCAGACCGGTTTCGCTGTGCTCGCCGAAGGTGGCCCTGGCGCGCTGCGGATCGGCCGCCTGTGTGAACGCCTCGACGTCACCAAGGGCAGCTTCTACTGGCACTTCACCGACATGCCGGCCTACCGCGACGCGCTGGCCCGGGCGTGGGCCAACCACCACGACGAGCAGCGGCGCCGGTTCGAGGACATGCGCGGCGTCGAACCCCGCGCGCGGCTGATAGCGATGATCCAGACACTGATGTGTCCCGACCAGTGGGCATTGGAGCGGGCGATGCGCGTGTGGTCGTTGACCGACCAGACGGTGCTGGCCAGCGTCCAGCAGAGCGATGTGCGCGTGCTGCGCGCGGTGCGCGACGCGCTGGTCGACTACGGCTTCGACGATGGCGAGGCGGATCTGCGTTCGGCTCTGTTGTTCGCCACCGGCATCGGCTTGCTGCACGAGGTCCGATCGGCGCCGCGCGAGCCCGCGGTATTGAGCGAGCGCGTGCTCGACCTCATGCTCCACCGATAGGTCAGCTCAGCCGATGATGCGCGCGATCGACTTCATCGGGATCGGCAACCAGCTCGGCCGGAAGCGCGCCTCGTACGCGGCCTCGTAAATCGCCTTGTCCAGTTCGTAGGCCGCCAACAGCTGGCCGTTGTCCCGAGGATCGGTACCCGAGATCTCGGCGTAGCCCTCACAGAACGATGCGGCGTTGCGGTCCACCCACTCGCGGGCCCGCGCCCCGAGCTGACGGTCGCGGTCCTCATCGGACGACTGTTCCATCAACCGTTGGTAGGCCGCATATTCGAACGAGCGCAACACTCCGGCCACGTCGCGCAGCGGGGAATCCGGCCGGCGCCGTTCCTCGAGCGGCTGACCGGGCTCACCCTCGAAGTCGATCAGCAGCCAGCCCTCGGGTATGCGCAACACCTGGCCGAGATGCAGATCGCCGTGGATGCGCTGAACGGTGATCGTCTCCTCCGACAGCTTGCGGTACCGCTCCTCGATCAGCGGTCCGTACTTCTCGAGATCGGGCACGGACTTGGTCGCCGCGGCCAGCCGCTCCAACGCGGTGTCGGCCGGGAACACGGTGGTCTCGGTGCCCAGTTCGTCGGCCAGCGTCGCGTGCACCGACGCGACCGCCTCACCGAGCCGATACGACTCGCCGGCGAAGTCACCGCCGACCTCGTCGGCGTACAGGTCCCCCTCGGCGAACAGGTCACGGGTGCTG
This sequence comes from Mycolicibacterium novocastrense, assembly GCF_001499835.1. Classification (NCBI taxonomy): domain Bacteria; kingdom Bacillati; phylum Actinomycetota; class Actinomycetes; order Mycobacteriales; family Mycobacteriaceae; genus Mycobacterium; species Mycolicibacterium novocastrense. The sequence continues at coordinate 126,073 of NZ_LQIH01000012.1, read as the reverse complement.
GCGGTCGCCATATCCCAACCCTCGGCAGAGGTCGCCGCGAACTCGGCGACCATGCCGAGCGCGCACGGCTCACCGTCCTGGTGCCCGTCCCACGTCGTCTCAAAGGAGCCGAGCAGCTTCGCCACATGCGGGTTGCCGGCGCGCGCCAGCACGCGGTTCAACTCGATGTCCGGGTTCGTTCCCGGCGTGATGCGACGGAAGAGCTTGAGGATCGCCTCCTCCTCGAACACCACGCTGGTGTTGCTCTGTTCTGCTGCCGAGACCCGCGGCGCCGCATCCAGCGGCAACTCGACGTCGGGTTCCTTCACGAACCGCACGTCCCCGACCGTCGCCGAGGAATCGATGAGCGACAGCAGGAACTGCGCGGCTGCGGGGTCGTAGAGCGCGTCGTAGGCGGTGCGGTCACCGTCGGTGCCGATGGTGGCGACCTCCGCGTACTCCTCGATCGGTCCGGAGTTCCAGCGCAACAGCACTTGATAGCGCTCACTCGAGCCGTCGGTATAGGACACGTCGAGCAGCACGAGGTCCAGATCGTCGCGCAGCGCGGTGCAGGCCGCCTGGTGCACCGCGGCCAATTCGCGGCTGCGCCCGGCGTACCACCGTTGGTGTGGCAGCCACTCTTCGAACGGCAGCGTCATGACAGTTCTCCATGCTCCGGGCCGGGTGCCTTCAGCGAGAACCAGTAGAACCCGTGGCCGGGCAGGGTCAGGAGGTACGGCAACTGGCCGATGCGGGGGAACTCCACGTATCCGGTCATCTCGACCGGCGTGTATCCGTTGTAGGCCTGCAGATTCAGCTCGATCGGCTGCGGGAACCGGGAGAGGTTGTTGACGCAGAGCACGGTGTCCTTGTGCCCGTCGGCCTTTTCGACCTCGCGGACGTAGGTGAGCACCGACGGGTTCGAACCGCCCAACTCGTGGAAGCTGCCGATGGCGAACGCGTCGTGGCGGCCGCGCACCGCGAGCATCGTGCGGGTCCAGTTCAGCAGCGAGTTCGAGATGTCCCGCTGCGCTTCCACGTTGACGGCCTGAAAGCCGTAGATCGCATCCTGGTTCGGCGGCAGATACACCCGCCCGGGCGTCGCGGTCGAGAAGCCCGCGTTGCGGTCCGGTGTCCACTGCATCGGGGTACGCACCGCGTCGCGATCACCGAGCCAGATGATGTCGCCCATCCCGATCTCGTCGCCGTAGTACAGCACCGGCGACCCCGGCAGCGAGAGCAGCAGCGCGGTGAACAGTTCCATCTGGTTGCGGTCGTTGTCCAGCAGCGGCGCCAGCCGTCGGCGGATGCCGACGTTCGCCTTCATCCGCGGATCCTTGGCGTACTCGGCGTACATGTAGTCGCGCTCTTCGTCGGTGACCATCTCCAGCGTCAACTCGTCGTGGTTGCGAAGGAAGATGCCCCACTGCGCCATCTCGGGGATGTCGGGCGTCTGCGCCAGGATCTCCGAGATCGGGAAACGCGACTCCCGTCGGACGGCCATGAAGATCCGCGGCATCAGCGGGAAGTGGAACGCCATGTGGCATTCGTCGCCGCCGGTGTCGGGATCACCGAAGTACTCGACGACGTCGGCCGGCCACTGGTTCGCCTCGGCCAGAAGCACACGGCCCGGGTACTCGTCGTCGATCACCTTGCGGCAGTGCTTGAGGAACGCGTGCGTCTCGGGCAGGTTCTCGCAGTTGGTGCCCTCCCGCTCGAAGAGGTAGGGCACCGCGTCCAGCCGGAAACCGTCGATGCCGATGTCGAGCCAGAACCGCAGGACGTCGAGCATCGCCTCCTGGACGGCCGGGTTGTCGTAGTTGAGGTCGGGCTGGTGGCTGAAGAAGCGGTGCCAGTAGAACTGCCGTCGCACCGGATCGAACGTCCAGTTCGACTCCTCGGTGTCGACGAAGATGATCCGGGCGTCGGAGTACTTGTCGCTGGTGTCGCTCCACACGTAGAAGTCGCCGTACGGTCCGTCGGGATCCCTGCGCGATTCCTGGAACCACGCGTGCTGATCGGACGTGTGGTTCATCACGAGGTCGGTGATGACGCGGATCCCGCGGCGGTGCGCGGCATCGAGGAGTTCGACGAAGTCGTCGACGGTGCCGAACTCGGGCAGCACCCGGTAGAAGTCGCGGATGTCGTAACCACCGTCGCGCAGCGGCGAATCGTAGAACGGCGGGAGCCAAAGACAGTCCACGCCAAGCCACTTCACGTAGTCGAGTTGCTCTGTCAGTCCGCGCAGATCCCCGATGCCGTCGGAGTTCGAGTCGTAGAAGGCGCGCACCAGCACCTCGTAGAAGACGGCGCGTTTGAACCAGGTGCGGTCCTCGGGCAGGACCCGGGCGTGGCCGAAGTCTTCTGCGGTGGGGTGCTCGACGACACCGTCCTCGACGTGACTGCCCTCCGCCGGGTCGTGGTCGTCGGATGCGCGGGCACCGCTGTGCTGGTCCAACCGGTGTAGTTCCATACCGTGTTCAACCTACCCACGTCGCGAAGAATCGAATCGGTGGAATTCCTGCGGGCGCTCACTTCGGTATCGTTCCGGCGTGGCCACACGTGATCACGGCGACCCGGGTGACGCACCGTCGATTCCTCCGCCGCTGACGGAGGTCGTCAACTCCGTCCGACCCACGGCTGCCGAGGAAGCTCTGACCATCGCCGCATCCACCAATACCGCAACCCTGGCGACGCTGACGGCCGACGGCGACCCGTGGGCGTCGTTCGTGACGTACGGGTTGCTCGACGGCGCCCCGGTGCTGTGCGTGTCCAACCTCGCCGAGCACGGGCGCAACCTGTTGGCCGACCCGCGGGCGAGCATCGCGATCGTCGCGCCGACGTCGGAGACCGACCCGCTCGCCAGCGGGCGGGTCACGCTGGCCGGGGTGGTGGAACGGCCCGCCGACGACGAGCTCGCCGCCGCGCGCGAAGCGCACCTGTCGGCCGTCGCGGCCGCCAAGTACTACATCGACTACAGCGACTTCACGCTGTGGGTGCTGCGGGTGCAGCGGGTGCGCTGGGTCGGCGGCTACGGGCGGATGGAGTCGACGAGCGGTGCGGCGTATTCGGCCGCGCAGCCAGATCCGGTGCAACCGCTGGCGGCCGGGGCCGTCGCGCACCTCAACGCCGACCATGCCGACACGCTGGTCGCGATGGCCAAGGCGCTGGGCGGCTACCCGGACACCACTGCGGCGACGTGCACGGGCGCCGACCGGTACGGCCTGGACCTGCGGCTCACCACCGACCGCGGGCTGGCATACACCCGGATCGGCTATCCGAAGAAGATCGATTCGATCGACGAATTGCGTTCGGCCGCCGTCGAGCTGACCCGTCTGGCGCGGCGCGGCTGAAATACGATCACCTCATGACTGCTGCGGCTCCCTCCGGGCGACCGGCCACCTGGCAAGCGGCGTTCGATCTGATCGCCACCCGCGGCCACGAGCGACGCGACGAGCCGTTCAAGTTGGCCAGCGGGCAGCTCAGCCACGACTACATCGACGGTAAGTACGCGATCGACACCGGTGAGCGGTTGACGATCGTCAGTCGCGCGGTCGCCGAGCTGGCCGAGAGCCGCGGCATCGAGTTCGACGCGGTGGGTGGGCTGACCATGGGCGCCGACCCGTTGGCGCACGGCGTAGCGATGGTCACCGGCAAGGCGTGGTTCTCGGTGCGCAAGGAGCAGAAGGCGCGCGGACGCGAGCAGTGGATCGAGGGCACCCGCTTGGCGCCGGGTACGCGGGTGTTGCTGGTCGACGACGTGATCAGCACCGGCGGCTCGACCGAGATCGCGTTCGACCGGGTGACCGCGGCGGGTGCGGTGGTTACCGGCGTGATCCCGATGGTCGACCGTGGGGACATCGCCGCCAAACGCTTTGCCGCGCGGGGTGTGCCGTTCGCCGCGCTGGTCACCTACCGCGACCTCGGCATCGAACCGGTCAAGGACGTCTGACCCCTCTTCCGCGAACGTGGGTTACCCGCACATTTTTCGCGCGCGGAGCGTGCTGGTAACCCACGTTCGGCGGGGTTAGGCCGGCACGACGAGCACGCCGTCGGATTCCACGCCGATGCTGACGCTGTCGCCGGGTGTGAAGACCCGCGCCGCCGGGCTTCCCATCTGTGCGCAGATCACCGTGCCGTCACCCATGGCGGCGTAGACCCGCGAGATCGCGCCGAGGAACGCCACCGAGCTGATGGTCGAGGTGCCTGCCGCGTCAGCGGTCACCGTCACAGATTCCGGACGGACCATCGCCAGCCCGGGCCCGGAAGCCACCGAACCCGGCAGCGTCGGCAACGACGTCCCGAGCAGTTGGGCGGTGCCATTCGAAACCGTCGCGCGCACTTTGTTGTTCAGGCCGACGAACTCCGCGACGAACGGTGTCGCCGGGTTGGCGTAGAGGTCGGCTGGCGCGGCCACTTGTTCGAGTCTGCCCTGGTTCATCACCCCGACACGGTCGGCCACCGCGAGCGCTTCCTCCTGGTCGTGGGTGACGAACAACATCGTCGTACCGACCTCCAACTGCACACGGCGGATCTCGTCGCGCAACTGGGACCGGACTATCGCGTCCAACGCCGACAGCGGTTCATCGAGCAGTAGCACTCGCGGCGCAATCGCCAGGGCGCGGGCCAGTGCGACGCGTTGCTGCTGCCCGCCCGACAATTCGCTGGCGTACTTGTCGGTGTGGGCCGACAGCCCGACCAGGTCCAGCATCTCGGCAGCCCGGGACAGGCGTTCGCGTTTGGAGGCACCGCGCATCTTCAGACCGAACGCGACGTTGTCGAGCACGGTGAGGTGGGGGAACAGGCTGTAGGCCTGGAACACCATGCCCATGTCGCGCTTGTTCGCGGGTACCCGGCTGACGTCTCGCCCGTCGACGGACACCGTGCCCGACGTCGCCGTGTCCAGCCCGGCGACGATGCGCAGCGCGGTGGTCTTACCGCAGCCCGACGGACCCAGCAGCGCGACGAGCTCGCCGGGTTCGACACGCAGCGTCAGCCCGTCGAGTGCCCTTCTCGACCCGTACACCCGCGTCAGGTCGTTGAGTTCGACGGCGACTCCGGTGGTCATGCGGCGACTCCCCGGACTCGGCGGCGCCCGCGGGTGGCGAGCGAAAGGCCCGTCAGCAGAACGAAACCCAGCAGCAGCACGGCCAACGATGCGGCCACCGACGTGGGGCCGTCGGCCTTGCCGATCGCCACGATCTGCACCTGCAAAGTCTCATAACCGCTCAGCGATGCGATGGTGTACTCCCCGAGAACGACGGCAACCGAGATGAAGGCCGCGGACAGAATCCCCGACCAGATGTTCGGCACGACCACCCGCAGAATCGTTGTCGCCCAACCGGCGCCGAGCGATCGCGCGGCCTCGGTGAGAGTCCGCAGGTCAATCGACGACAGCGCCGCGTCCAGCGCACGGTACGCGAACGGCAACACCAACACGATGTAGACGAACGTCAGCGTCAACGCGGATTCTCCGAGGAAGTACGTCACCCACAGATAGACATTGCGCAGGCCGACCACGATGACCAACGCCGGAATCGTCAACGGCAACAGGCACAGGAACTCGACGGCGCCCTTCGCCCATGGTGCCCGCAGCCTTACCCAGATCATGGTCGGCAACAGGATCGCCAACATCGCGACCACCGTGTACACCGCGAGCAGCAGGGATACGACGATAGCCGCATACAGCGCGTCATCGGCGATCAGGTTGCCCCACGCCCGCAGAGTGCGCCCACCTGCGAGCAGGTTGCGCGTCGAGAAGTCGGCCATCGCGTAGAGGGGAAACAGGAAGAACGCGCCGAAAAGCACCCAGAGCGCCCCGCGAATCACCTTGGTGGCCCGGGTCATCGAAGCCACCTCGCCGAACGTCGCACCAACCTGTTGTAGGCCACCATCACCACTGCCACGACGACGATCATCTCGAGCGCCAACGCATACGCGAAGCCTGTTTGACCCAGCACCACCTCGCTGGTGAGCGCGGCCCGGATCAGCAGCGGCACGATCGGGCTGCCCTGGCTGACCAACGCGGCGGCCGTCGCGTACGCCGCGAATGCGTTGGCGAACAACAACAGTGCCGACCCCAGGAATGCCGGCGTCAACAACGGCACAACCACTTCGCGGAAGTACTGCAGCCGTGACGCGCCCAGGGTGAGCGCCGCTTCGCGCCACTGCGCCCGCAGACCCTCGAGGGCGGGCATGAACACGATCACCATCAGCGGTATCTGAAAGTACGTGTAGACCAGAATCAGGCCCGGCAACCCGTACAACCACCCCGACGCCGCGAGGTTCCATCCGAGCAGGTGCTCCAGCCACAACGTCAACACGCCGTTGAGCCCGACCGTCGCCAGAAACGCGAAAGCCAGTGCGACACCGCCGAACTGCGCGAGCACGCTGCACAGCGCCAGCACGGCGCGCCGCACCGTCGACGTCGGCGGGCCGGACACGATCAACCAGGAGAGCACCGCCCCGAGTACCGCGCCGATCAGCGCGGTGCTGCCCGAGAGCACCACGCTCTTGCTCAGGGCCGACAACGCCGGACCGGAGAACAACGCGTTGATGCGCTCCAGGGAGAACACGCCGTCGACGACGAACGCGTTGACGATCACCGTCGCGGTGGGGATGAGCAGAAAGACCACCACCACCGCCAGGAACGGCAGCAGCGGCAGGATGTCTCGCGCGGTGTCCCGCAGCCTGGTCAGACTCGCTCCCTCCCGTGCACGGTCAGCCGATCGCGGCGGCCCAGTGCTCCGACAGATACTTGGTGGCCGCCTCGGTCTGCTGGGGCGAGGGAACCGTCACCGGTCCGTCGATGACGGGCAGGGTCTGCGCGGCCTCCTTGTCCAATGTGCCGTCGGTGGCCATGTTGTCGGCGCGGACCGGCCGAACACCGCCGAGCGCGAACAAGTTCTGGCCCTCGTCGCTGTAGAGGAATTCCTGCCACAGGCGCGCGGCGGCCGGGTGCGGCGCGTCCTTGTTGATCGCCTGGTAGTAGTAGCCCGCGACGGCGTACTCCGGCGGTACCAGAACCTGCCACGAGGGCAGTTTCTTGCTTTGCGCCGCGTTGGTGTAGTTCCAATCGATCACCACCGGCGTCTGACCGGATCCGATGGTGGCCGGCGTCGGGTCCACTGGCAGGAAGTTGCCCGCGTCGGCCAGCTTTCGGAAGAACTCGACGCCCGGAGCGATGTCGTCGACCGAACCGCCCTGGGAGAGCGCGACCATCAGCACCCCGGAGAACGCGGCGCCCGCCTGCGTGGGGTCGCCGTTGAGAGCCACCTTGCCCCGATACTCCGGCTTGAGCAGGTCGTCGATGCGGGTCACCGGCGGCACCTTGGCCGAGTCGAAGCCGATCGACATGTATCCGCCGTAATCGTTGACCCAGGTTCCCTCCGCGTCTTTGAACGCCGCCGGGATGTCGTCGAAATTGACCACCTTGTAAGGCGCGAACATCTCGGTGTTGGCCAACGCGACGGACTGGCCGAGGTCGAACACGTCGGGCGCGGTGCTCCTGCCCCTCTGCTGATTGGCCGCGTTGATCTCGTCCTGGCTGGATGCGTCGGGCTGCGCCGAATTGACCTTGATGCCGTACTTGTCGCTGAACGCTTTGATGATCGCGCCGTAGTTGGCCCAATCCGGAGGTAGCGCAATGACATTGAGCTCACCCTCGTTCTTGGCCGCCTCAACGAGCCCGTCGATCCCCCCGAAATCCTCGGCCGAAGTGGCTTCGGCGGCCTTGACACCGGACTGCGTCTGCTGCCCGTCACCGCTCTTGTCCGGCGGCGCGCAGGCAACCGAACCGGCCAGCAGCAGAACGGATGCGGCCAACGCGGCCGCCAGGCTGGTGATCTTCATTGCCGAACCTTCCGATGGTCAGGAGTCGGCGCGGTGACGCAGCGGTCACCGCACCGGATCGCCGCGGTGAACGACTCCGCGCGAGGGCGTCCGAAACCCTATCGCGGCGGTTATGACGACGCGCAAGTTCCACCGGACTTCCACCGGACTTTGCCAGGCCGCCACCTTTGCCCGGCGTTAGCATTCTCGTGTGGCGCGACGCGAAGTTTCGGGGGACTTCGACTACCTCATAGACGACCCGGTCGATGTCGCCGATGCCGCCGATTCAGGGGCGGATGCGGACGCGGAGGTCTTCGACCCCGCCAAGGTGCCGGGCCGGGACATGCTGTTCGACGCCTTCGACGAGAACTCCTGGTATTTCGCGCCCGCCCCGCCGCCCTGGTACCGCACGAAACGAAATCTCAGCCTTCTTCTCGCCGCCGCGATCGCGGCCGTCGCGCTCGTCGTGTCCGCTGTCCTGCTGGTCTTCGGCGCGCCCGGCGAGCCCACCGACCGGGAGCCCGAACCGGTCCGCCCGACCGTTCAGACCACGGCACCGGCGCGCACGTCACCGCAATCACCGAGCACCCCGCCGCCGCCGCGGCCGGCACCACCGCCGCGCGTCGAGACCTCGGCGGCGCCGGTCGCCCCTCCGCCGCCCGCGACCTACCGGCCGCGCACCCCTCCGACCAGGACCGGCCGCGACCCGGAGATCGGGGTGACGCGCACACCGGTGACCCGGTCACCGATCAGCGTCGCGCCGCAGCGGCCCAGCCAGCGGTGATGGACGCATTCGATCCGGAGGCCATGTTCGCCGCGGCGCCCGTCGCGACGCTCGCCACCGTGGGACCCGCAGGAGCACCACACCTGGTGCCCGTCGTGTTCGCCGTGCACGCCGGAACCGTCTACACCGCCGTCGACGCCAAACGGAAGTCGACGCGCAATCTGCGGCGGTTGAGCAACATCGAGGGCAACCCGCAAGTGAGTGTGCTCGCCGACCACTACGACGACGACTGGACGCAGCTGTGGTGGGTGCGTGTCGACGGCAGCGCCGAAATCCACTACAGCGGCGAAGAATTGGCTACCGGGTACGCGCTGCTGCGCAACAAGTATCCGCAGTATGAGCGGATCGCCCTCGACGGCCCGGTGGTCAGCGTGACCATCACCAAGTGGGCTTCGTGGCAGGCCTGAGCGCGATTTCGGTCAAGCCCTTGTGCTGGCTGTCGGTTAGGGGAATTGTGGTCTAACACACACTTTGGCGGCAGCGCAGCCGTCGTGGAAGGGAACGTCATGGCTGACAAGACGACACATTCCCAGGGCGCCGGAGCCGCCCCGACCGCGGACAGTCCGGCCGCCATCCGCAATGTGGTGCTGGTGGGCCCATCGGGTGGCGGCAAAACAACACTCGTCGAGGCACTTTTGGTGGCCGCGGGAGTCCTGACCAGACAGGGTTCCGTGCAGGACGGCACCACGGTCTGCGACAGCGACGAAGCCGAGATCTCCCAACAGCGTTCGGTGGGCCTTGCACTCGCGTCGCTGCGACACGACGGCATCAAGGTCAATCTCATCGACACTCCCGGTTACGCCGATTTCGTCGGGGAACTGCGGGCGGGGTTACGAGCCGCGGACTGTGCGCTGTTCGTCATCGCCGCCAACGAAGGAGTCGACGAACCCACCAAGGCGCTGTGGCTCGAATGCAGCCAGGTGGGCATGCCGCGCGCCGTGGTCATCACCAAACTCGACCATGCCCGCGCGAACTACCCCAACGCGTTGGCCGCCGCGCAGCGGGCCTTCGGTGACAAGGTGCTTCCGCTGTACCTGCCCGCCGATTCGCCCTGCACCGGGTTGATCGGCCTGCTGTCGCAGACGCACTACGAATACGCCGACGGCAAGCGCACCGCTGCCCATGAACCCGACGGCTCGTACGCCGACGCGATCGCCGAACACCGCGGCACCCTGATCGAGGGCATCATCGAGGAATCCGAGGACGAGACGCTGATGGAGCGTTACCTCGGTGGCGAACAGATCGACCAGTCGGTGCTCATCGACGATCTGGAGAAGGCCGTCGCCAGGGCGACGTTCTTCCCCGCGCTTCCGGTGTGCAGCGGCACGGGCGTCGGCACGCTCGAACTGCTCGAAATCATCACCGCCGGCTTCCCCTCACCGCCCGAGCACCGGTTGCCCGAGGTCTTCACGCCGCAGGGCAAACCGCGTGCCGAGCTTCCGTGTGACCCGAACGGCCCGCTGCTGGCCGAGGTGGTCAAGACGACGTCCGACCCCTACGTGGGACGGGTCAGCCTGGTCCGGGTGTTCTCGGGAACCATCACGCCCGACTCGACAGTGCATGTGTCCGGCCACTTCTCGTCGTTCTTCGGCGGTAGCGGCTCGTTGACCGGTTCGCTCGCCACTCACGAGGACCACGACGAAGACGAGCGCATCGGGTCGCTGTCCTTTCCGCTGGGCAAGCAACAGCGTCCCGCCCCCTCGGTGACCGCCGGCGACATCTGTGCGATCGGGCGACTCAGCCGGGCCGAGACCGGCGACACGCTGTCCGACAAGTCCGATCCGCTCGTGCTGCGGCCATGGAGCATGCCCGAACCGCTACTGCCCATCGCGGTGCAGCCCAGAGCCAAGACCGACGAGGACAAACTGTCGGGCGGTCTGCAACGGTTGGCCGCCGAAGATCCGACCCTGCGCATCGAGCAGAACCCCGAGACACACCAGATCGTGCTCTGGACGATGGGCGAAGCGCACGCCAACGTCGTCCTGGACGCGCTCTCCCGGCGCTACGGTGTCGCCGTCGACACCGTCGAGTTACGCATCCCGTTACGAGAGACGTTCGGCGGCAAGGCCAAAGGACATGGCCGCCACGTCAAGCAGTCCGGCGGGCACGGCCAGTACGCGGTCTGCGACATCCAGGTCGAGCCGCTGCCCGAAGGTTCCGGTTTCGAGTTCGTCGACAAAGTCGTCGGCGGCGCGGTACCCCGCCAGTTCATCCCGAGCGTCGAAAAGGGCATTCGGGCGCAGATGGAGAAGGGTGTCGGACCCGGCTACCCGGTCGTCGACATCCGCGTCACGCTGTTCGACGGCAAATCCCACAGTGTCGACTCGTCGGACTTCGCCTTCCAGATGGCGGGCGGGCTGGCGCTGCGGGAAGCGGCCGCGGCGACCAAGGTGAACCTGCTGGAGCCTGTCGACGAAGTGACGGTGCTGATTCCCGACGACTTCGTCGGCGCGATCATGGGCGATCTGGCCGGGCGACGAGGCCGCGTGCTGGGCACCGAAAAGGTCGGCGACGACCGCACATTGGTCAAGGCCGAGATCCCCGAGGTCGAGCTCACCCGCTACGCCATCGATCTGCGTTCGCTGGCCCACGGAGCCGGCACGTTCAGCAGGACCTTCGCCCGCTACGACCCGATGCCCGACCACGCTGCCGCCAAAGTTGCATCAGCGGTCTGAGCACATCAGCGGGGCCGGTCCCCACGCCAACTGAAGCTGTTGACGTATTTGCCCATATCCAGGGCGATCTGGAGATTGGCTCCGGACGGTTTGCCGAACCCGAAGTCGGGGCTGAACTGGTGGTACGGCCCCACGGCCGCCGCCACCAACGCCAGATCGTTCTTCACCGCGGCCACCACGAGGACCCGCATGCGCAGATAGCTGCTGTTGGCGCCCTGTGGCCAACAGTCGGCAACTTCGCCGTATCCCGGATGGAAGCCGACCATGGCGTTGGGAATCGCATATGCGGTCCGGGTGTCGGGAAAAGTGGCTTTCACCAACGACTTTGCGATCTCCTGTGCAGATCGGCCCGCCGCGGGTTCGCTGAACAACTGCAGAGTCCCGCCGTCCCCGGCGAGCAGTTCGGCGGTGACACCGTTGGGTTTGGTGCTCACCCGGTAGGCCGACTCGGGCGCGGGATAGGACACCGAGAACGCACCGTCCGGCGATGTGAAGCGAGGGTTGATCGACACCGGCGTGCCGGTCGGTGGACGCCCGCAGTCGGGCGGGCACACGTAGCGCACCGGCGGCTTGGCCATCATCGCCGACACCCCGACCAGCGCGGCGGCGATCAGCACGATCGCGACCAACCACGTCAGCACCAGCCGACTGCGCGAGGTGCGCCGCGGCGCGGCGGCCGCGTACGCGCCGGCCGGAACCGCGTAGCCGGGAAAGAAATCGGTGGACCCGCTCATTCCGGGTCACCGCGAACCGGCCGCGATTCGCGCCGCGCCCTGCGTGATGAGCGTGAGGACGCGCGGGTCGCCACCCCGCATGCCGGGCAGAACGCCATATCCGGCACGACGTGTCCGCAGTGCGGGCACAACAGCGGTTCCTCTGCGCGGATCTCGTCGTGCGCCTCGTGTAGCAACGCCAGGTGTAGACCCAGCCGCAGCAGCAGCAGCGCCACCCCCGCCAGCGCGAGGTACAGCACCAGCATCAGCACCTGCGGGAAACGGGCCACGTCGATCAGGCCGAGAGACACATACACGATGAGCACCGCGGCGGCGAAGCCGATCAGCATCGCGCGCACGACACCGGGGCGTTGATCGCGTTTGCTCGGTGGCCGGGTGAACCACAGTGCGGCACCGATCAATCCACCGGCCGCCGCAGCGATCAACGGCGCCGCCAGCCCCCGGATGCCCGCCTCGACCAGCAGGCTCTCCATGGGCCGTTTACTCACCACACCCGTGCCGAACTGCGGGGCCAACCGCGTGAGCGTTGCCGCCGCGGAGAAGCTCAACGCCGCCAACGCTCCGATCATGAAGCCGTCCAATGCTTCTCGTGACGATGGCCCGGTCACGCGAATGATCGCCGCGGGCAACAACATCAGAACGACCCCGCCGAGTGGAACCACGATGCCCATGCTCAGCATGCGCATGCCGACGATCGCCGAACCCAACGCGACACCATAGGATTTGGCGAACATCGCACCGGTCAACAGCGCCCAGCCGACCGCGAGCCCCACTGCCAGGACGACCGTGAGAAGCAGTGTGCCAACGGGAAAGTCGCGGAACGCATCCGACTCGCGCAGATACAGCACGAACAGCAGCGGCAGACCCAACGCAGCAACGGTCACCACGGCGGCGGGCAACCGCAGCAGGGTGAAAGCGATGAGCGCCGCCACCAACACCAGCAGGCCAATCCGGAACGCGCTGCGAGACCGCTGCGGCAGGTGCGGGAACAGCGAGCTCGCGACCGAGACCTGCAGAAGGTGTTCGTTGGGCGCGGCGCTGAAATCGAGTGGGCGCAACCAATCCGGGCCCTCCCGCGGCCGCGGTGTCAGGTGACAACCGCACAACCCGCAGTACTCGCCGGCCGGCACGTCGGTCTTGCAGACCCGGCACTCCGCGGTCGGGACGGTGTCGTCGTCGCCGGTGCTCACGTTGCCGCCTTCTGCAAGATGAGCACGTTGCGCACGAGGTTGTCGACATCCGGGGTGCCCAGGCCGGTCACCAGGTCGTAGCCGGGAAGGGCGTCCGCGACCGCGTTACCTCCGAGGGTGACGTCGCGGAAGGCCGGCAGCGGGGCCCCCCGTGCGATGCGATACAGCAGCGGGTTCAGGTCGCCGAGCAGGCGGCCCCCGTTGGCGAGCAGGTACTGGTTCATCACAGCGGCCAGACCGGCCCAGATCGGTGCCGACTGCGACGTGCCGCCACCGACCAACGGCGTCTGCGCAAAGACGATGCGCACGCCGGTGAACGGGTCCGCGACGGCGGCGACGTCCGGAGTCAGCCGGCGGTCGGTGTCGCGGTCGGGCCACACCTGGCGCTGCCAGTCCGGACGGTCGAACACCGCCGAGACGCCACCGCCCGTGCCCACCGACAGCGGCACGTCGAACCACGCCTGCTCGGACAGCCACCGACCCTCGCCGTCCGTGGACAGGGTGGTGCCGCCCACGTCGGTCATCTCCGGCAGCGAGGCGATCGAGTCCAGGCCGATGTCGGACTCACCCGGCGGCGAGGACCAGTCGTCGCCGCCTTTGCACTCCAGCCCCGCGAGATCACCGCTGGCGTTGAACGCCGCCGTGCCGTGTGACTGCGCGGTGGCCAGCGCCGACCGCACGGGGGCGAGGTCGGCGGCGGTGATCAGCTTGTCGCAGCCCCATCCGATGGAGAAGCTCCACACGGCGCCCGGATACCGACGGTCGGTCTCCTCGAGCATCTGGCCGATGCGTTCGAAGGCGCCGTCGGCGGTGACGGTCGGAAGGGCACTGACCACGACCTTGCGGGCATCGGGAGCGACCGCGTGCGCCACCTGAAGGTCCATCGTGGCTTCACCGCGCGGTTCGTCGAGTTCACCGACCACCTCGGGGGTGAACCGCGGCAGGTCGTAGGTGTCGGCGAAGCTGTCGAGATCGGCCTGGTCGAACCCGTCGAAGGCGAAGAACACGATCGTGGTGCCCTTGCCGGTGTAGCCGGCCGCGGCCAGCGGCGCGGCGTTGTAGGTGTTGCGCAGCGCCTCGGGCGTCAGGCCCTTGTCCGGAACATCGAGCGGCAGCGTCCAGATGTGCGACGTGTGATGCGGCACGTAACCGAGGATCCGGCCGACCTCGAAGACCTCGTCGCGCAACACATCCGGCACGTCCGGCTGCTGCGGGGATGCGTAGAACACCTGGCCTCGGCGCCCGCGGTAGTCACGCACCTCGACGTCGAACGCATCGGCGACCGATACCGCCGGACCCTCCACCACGGCCCACTGATGTCCGGGGCGCCACCGCACGGAAAGCCCGCGACCGTCCGCCCATGCGAACACCCCCGCGGGGCGGCGCCCGTCGCGCAACGCCATCGTCAGCTGCACCCCGCTGTCACGCGAGGCTCCCAGATCTGTCGAGCTCGCCAACAGGTAGGAGTACGGGCCGGCGATCACCTCGCCGCCGGGGCGCACGGAGGCGGGGCGCAGATCGGAGACGAGAACGAATACTCCCGCCGTGATCAGCACCAGCACGCCGAGTAGCCGCGCACTCACCGTCCGGCCCGGATCGGTGGACTGCTAGTTGTCGCCCGGGATGGCCGTCGGCGCCGGCGTTGCAGTCACCGTCGGCGAGAAGGGGTTGGGCCCGGGTGAGATGCGTGGCGCCTTGTCGGTGGTCTCGACCGGCGGCGGCGGGGCCTCAGTGGTGGTTGTCGTGGTCGTCGTCGTGGTGGTCTCTTCCGGCGCCTTCTCCTCGGTGGAGCACGACGCGCTGAACATGACCATCGCGACCGCAGCGGCACCACCCGCGACGGCGGCGATGCGACGACCGGTCCGAGCTGACCTCATGATTGCAGTCCTAACTGTCGCGACCGGTGCCAGAAAGGCTTCAAGATCAAAGCCGGCGTGTGAACTCTAACCGAAGATCGGCACCGGCGCTCAGTTCGAAATCGCAGCTAGCGGCGCCGCGGAGACTAGGAACCGGACTTCAGCGCGCCGAGCGCCTCGGCCAGCGTCGGATACAGCGAGAACACCTGGTCGAGTCCGGTCAGCTGGATCGGTCTGCTGGTCGCCGGCCCGTCGGCCACCACCGCGAAGCGCGCTGACTTGCTCACGGTTTCGTGTGTCGCGACCAGCGCCTGCAATCCCGCCGATGCGAGGAAGTCCACCGCAAGCAGGTCGACGACGAGGGCAGTGGGCTCCTGCGTGAGCGCCTCGGTGATCGCCGCCTGAAACGTCGGGACCGTGGCGAGGTCGACGTCACCGCCGACCGTCAACACAGCGATGCCGTCATCGTGGGAGATCGAAGTGCTTATCGGCTCATTACGTGACAACGGTGGTCCTCCGGTAGGCGCCGCCACCACGACGGCAATGGGGCGAGCTTAACGCGTCGCGCCCTGGCACAGATCAGTGCTACAGCGGTTGGTGCTGCGATACGCAGGCTAATGTCGGGGAGAGACTTGTGCGCTGGGTGATTCCGGTGTGAGCGCGAGCTTGGAGGGCGACTGCCGCGAACATGACCGACACCTCAGACTTCTACCAGCGCTACGAACGCGAACGGGCGAGAGCCGACGATCTCGCCGATCGCGACGTGTTCCGCGGCGCGTTGGTCAACTCGCTGCAAGAGGGCTTCTTCGTCACCGACGCCACCGGCTGCGTCGTCGAGATCAACGACGCCTTCGCGGACATCACCGGATACGGTCAGGACGGCTTGCCCTATCCCATGCCTCATCCCTGGGCGGTCGACGGGGCCGCGGCCGATGATCGCAGGGCCACCCTGGTCCGCGAGGGCCGCCTGACGGCCGAAACGAAGATCAGGCACCGCGACGGACGAACGCGGTGGGTCGCGATCAGCATCAACGCCGTCCCGGACCACCACTCGCGGCGCCGTCTCTACGTCGGCACCATCCGCGATATCACTGCGCCCCGGGCAGCGGCGGAGCGCGACCGGGCGATGGCGCGGTTGGCGACGGCCGTGAGCGTCGCCAAGGACGTCGACGAGGTGCTGGCGATAACGCTCGCCCAGTGCCGCGTACCGCTGGATGCACAGCGTCTGATCACGGTGACGTGGCCGCAGGCCGAGGGTGAGGAGCCGACCGTTCGGGTGGCCGGCGAACCCGCCGTGACCTCGTGGCGGGGCCTCGGCGAGGACTGGCGTCGCACGTTCGAGGACGCCCGAACGTGGATCCCGCTGACCGTGACGCCGGTCGGCGCGGTACCCAGCGCGGGCACCACCAGGGGCTTCGTGGCGGTGCTCTCGGGTGCCCGGGACATGGTGCTGTGCCTCGAGCACAACGTTCCGCGGATGGTCAGCGCCGAGGACCGGCGACTGGTCTCGGCGCTCGTCGGCCACCTCAGCTCGGCCTTGCAGCACGTCCGGCAGTTCGAGAGCGCCAGGGAGACGTCGCTGACGCTGCAGCGCTCCCTGCTGTCCCCGATCGATCTGCCGCCCGGGTTCGCCGTGCGCTACGAGCCTGCCGTCCATCCGCTGGAGATCGGCGGTGACTTCTACGACGTCCTTCCCGTCGGTGACGGCCGGATCGGGATCGTGGTCGGCGACTGCGTCGGCCGCGGCCTCGCTGCCGCAGCCGTGATGGGGCAGTTGCGTGCTTCGACGCGCGCCCTGCTGCTCACCGGGGCGCGGCCGTCGACGGTGCTCGAACACCTCGACTCGGTCGCGGAGTTCATCCCCGACGCCTACTGCACCACCGTGTTCGTCGCGATCGTCGACACCGTGTCGGCAACGGTGGAGTACAGCAGCGCCGGTCACGTCCCACCGGTGCTGGTGTCGGGAACCGCACCCCCGCAACTGCTCGATCAGGCGAACACGGTCCCCCTCGCCGTGACCCATTCCCGCCCCCGCCCACAGACGACGCATCCCTTACCCGCGGACTCGACGCTGATGCTCTACACCGACGGCCTGGTCGAACGCCGTGATCGGTCGATCGACTCCCAGATCGACCGGATGTCCGCGGTGCTGGCCGATACCGCAAGACTGCCGATCGAGGGCGTCGCCGACGCGGTGCTGAGCGCGCTGGTGCCCGACGGCGGTTTCGATGACGACGTGGCGATCGTGATCTACCGGTCGCCGAAGGCCTCCCTCGTCATCGACGACACCGCGACCGCGGCGAAGCTGACCGAGATCCGGCACAGGTTGGCGGCGTGGCTGGCGGCCAACGGCGCCTCGGACGAATCGACGTCGGATCTCATCCTCGTCGTCAACGAGGCCTGCTCCAACAGCGTCGAACACGCCTACCGCGGCCATGACCCAGGGCGCATGCGGGTCGAGGCCGACATCCACGACGCGGCGATCCACGTGCGGGTCACCGACTTCGGGTCGTGGAAGCCGCCGCCTCCCGATCCGGGTACCCGAGGTCGCGGCCTGTCTCTGATGCGCGCCGTCAGCGATCGCGTAGATCTCGACGGCACAGCGGCCGGCACCACCGTGGATATGACGTTTCACTTACCGGAGATTCGAGTTTGACTCAGCTCTGCCCGCCTGGACACCGCTGTCGTGGTATTAAAACTATTGGCAAGGAATGTCTGTCGGGAAGAGGCAGCGATGCGGACTGTTTGGCGTGCGCAGGGGCGGTGGGGCCGCTAGGACATCGGGAGGTTCTGTGATCGGATTCGCTCCGTCCATCGGTGTGACCCGTTGACGGTGGGGGACTGAAAGTAGTGACCCGCAACCAGTTCCGGCTCGAGCCCGGGGGCGCTGAGGCACCCCCGGTCGTCACCGCGGTCGGTGAGATCGACTTGGCGAATGTCGATGAATTCAGCAGCGTGTTGTCGCGCGCGGCCGCAGACAATTCCTCGGTCACGGTCGACCTCACAGGTGTCACGTACTGTGACAGCGCCGCCCTGCGGGAGCTGTTCTCTGTCGCGGCGAACGCCAAACTGGAACTGGTGGTGCCCACGGACGGGCCGATCACCACGCTGCTCGGGATCTCCGGCCTCGACAAGGTCGCAACGGTCACCGTCGTCGATTGAGCGGATCGGCATGCCAGCGCCCAGTTTTCAGCCTCGTCAGCACCCCGAACTGATCACGCTGTTGCATCGGATCCTCGAACGATTGCAGGCCGACCTGGCCAACACCCTGGGCGTGGCTGTCACCGTCCACGACAAGCGGTTCAACGAAGGCGTGTCGACGCTCGCGACGCTCGGTGTCGAAGGCGAGATGATCGCTGCGCAGCTGTCTGGACTGGGCGGCCCGGTCGCCGACGCGCTAACTCATCAGGTGCCGGTGCTGAGCCTCGATCTGTGGACCGATGACCGTTGGCCCGCACTGACCTTCGATGCTGCGTCCGAGCAAGCCAGTGGGATCACCGCCGAGTTGAAAACCGCACACGGAGCGGCGGCGGTGCCCGGCTTCTGGCGCGAGGACGCGGCAATCGTCTTGTCGTGCACATTGACCGAGCCGGCCTCGGCGCTCACCGTCACGACGCTGATCGCTTACGAGCAACTCGTCTCCGCGGCACTGGTCACCACCGCCGCCCAGAACGAGGCCGCGTTCGAGGACCTGTTGGCCGCGCTGCAGTCGCGCGGCGCCATCGAGCAGGCTAAGGGCGCATTGATGGGGTTGGTCGGCTGCGACGCCGAGCAGGCGTGGAGCATGCTGCGTCGCGCGAGCCAGGAGTTCAACGTCAAGCTGCGCGAATTGGCAGTGGCGTTGTTGGAACACATCAGCGGTCGTCCGGCCCAGCAGCCAGGTGTCGCTGAGCCGATCGCCCCTCAGCAGTCGGCGCGTGACGCTGCGCGGCTGTTGTGGACGGCAATGGCCAACGAGCAACGTCGATCCGACGGTCCGTAGCTTCGCCGTCAGGGGCCGCGCTTCGACGCCGCGGCGGCCTCTGCGGCCGCCTCCGCCTCGAGCTCCTCTTCGAGCGCGCCCTCCTCGCGACCGAGGGCGATCGTGGCAGCCGCCATCGCGACGACGGCAGCTGAGATCGCGACCGCCTTCACGCCGCCGACGGTCATGTGCTCGCCGAGAACGACCGCCCCCAGCACCACGGCGACCACCGGTTCGAACACCAGCATCGTCGGCACCGAGGTCTGCAGAGATCCGGCATGAAATGCGGACTGCTGCAGAAACACCGCGAGGACGCCCAGCACGAGGAGCAGGTAGAGCGCCGGGGTGGTGATCACCTTGCCCACCCCACCGTTGGCGAGCAGGAACATCACGATCTTCGTGAGCAGCGCGACCACTCCGAACAGCAACCCGACGGCGACCGCGAGCAGCACCGCACGTTTCCACCCGGCGGTGCGGACGGCCAAGATCACACACGCCGTCACCGCACCGGTGCACACGACCGCCACGAGCGCGGACAAGGGGACGGACGCCTCATAGTCGCCGGGTTGGGTCTTGGCCAGCACCACGAACACCGCCAGCGCCGCGGTGAGCACCACCGCCCACATCCACTCGCCGCGGGTGACCCGACGGTTGGCGAGCCGGGCGCTCAGCGGCAGAGCGAACAGGAGAGCCGACACCAGGATCGGCTGTACCAGTAGCAACGATCCGTTGATCAGGGCGAGGGCTTGAAAGCCATAGCCCGCCAGTGCGGCGGCCGTGCCGGCCCACCACAGTGGTCTGCGCAGCAGCGTCATCACCATCACGGTGCTGACGCCGTGCTCCTCCGGGACGTCCATGGTGGCGCGCTGCCGAACCACGATGCCGATCGCCAAGAAGACCGCGGCGAGCAGGGCGAGCAGGACTACGACACCCTGCTCTACCACGAGTGGCCTACCAAAGCGTTGGCTCCTTCCCGGCCAGGCTGCGGATCGGACAAGCACAACATTACGGACCGCGGACCCGCGCGCCTGGCTCGGCGGCAGCGACCGTTTTGCGAGGTTTGGTGACCCACCTATCGGGGCATCAAACCGATCATGAACCTGCGACGTTTGCTTGTACTGGTCGGTGCGGTGGTCCTCCTGGTTGGAGTCATCGCCTTGCTGGTCCCTGTGTCGATCTCCGGACCGGACAATCAGAAGATCTCGTGTGGCAACGCCATCGCCGCGGACGACACCGAAGCCAGCCAGGCCAACAGCAACGATCCGAACCAGCTGAAGAACCTGCCGATCATTGATGAGCTGACGGAGGATCCGCCGGACTACGTCGCGCAGTGCCACTCGGCGGTGTCCGACCGACGCATGTGGTCGATCCCCGTGGCGATCATCGGTTTGGTCGTACTCGCCGCCGGCTTCCTGGTCGGCGGTCGCACCACTCGGGCCGGCTGACCCGTCCGACCTCGCGGCGCTAGCTGGCCTCGCGGCCGCCGGCGACCACGCGCAGCGACGGCGCGTCGTGTTCGGGGGCGATCCGCTCGCTGACGGTGGCGACGACCGTGTCGACACGGTCGACCGCCCGGTCACACAGACCGCGGACCTTGCCGCTGGCCGTGTCGACGTCGTCGGCGGCGCTCAACAGGTAGGCGCGCACATTGACGCGCAGTCGCTCCCCGGCGGATCGCACACGGCGACGCAATTGCTCGTCGATCTCGACCGTGACGTAGGGCATCACGCGAAGCTTCATGGAGCCACCCTAGCCGCGGCTTGGCGATCCGCGGTCTGTGCGAGTGGCCGACCCGCGGATTCCCGCAGCGTGATGATGGTCGCGAGCGAGACGACAGCGGCGACGATCAGGTACCACGCGGGTGCCAGGTCGTTGCCGGTCTCGGCGGTCAGCCAGGTGACGACGTACGGGGTGGTACCGCCGAACCCGGCGACGCAGATGTTGTAGCCGATCGAGAATCCGCTGTAGCGCACGGTGGTGGCGAACAGTTCGACGCCCGCCGACACCGCGGTGGAGACGTAGATCGACTCGATGACCGCCAGTCCACAGTGGGCAGCGATCGCGGCGACCAGCGACCCGGAGTTCAGCAGCAGGAAGAGCGGATAGCCGAGCACCGCGAAAGCCACCGATCCGGCGATCAGCATTGGACGGCGGCCGATCCGGTCCGACAATGCGGCCAGCGGAAGGATGAGGATGAGCGCGACGAGGCTGGCCAGCGTGACCGACAGGAACGCGTCTGTCTTGGAGAACTGGAGCGTCTTGATGAAGTAGGTCGGCAGGAACGTGAAGACGACGTAGTAGCCGACGTTGAAGACGATGAACATTCCGATGACTTGCAGGATCGGCCGCCATGACGTCGTGAACGCCTCGCGCAGCGGTGACTCGGCGACGCGGTCGGTCTTGCTGAGTTCGGCGAAGTGTGGTGTGTCGTCGAGGCGCAGCCGGATGTAGAGGCCGACGAGACCCAGCGGCCCGGCGATCAAGAATGGAATGCGCCAGCCGTAGCTCTCCATCGCCGCGGTGGGCAACAGCGCCTGGAGCAGGGTCACGGTGATGGAGCCGAGCAGGAAGCCCAGCACGCCGGACCACACCATGAAGGTGATGGTCAGTCCGCGGCGGCGCTGAGATGCGAACTCGGCGAGATAGACGGCGCCCCCGCCGTATTCACCTCCTGCCGAGAAACCCTGCAGGCAACGCAGGAGCAGAAGCAGCAGCGGCGCGGCGACACCGATCGACTGGTAGGTGGGCAGCACGCCGATGAGGACGGTCGCGCCCGACATCAGCAGGATCACCAATGCCAAGACCCGCTGCCTGCCGAGCTTGTCGCCCAGCGGGCCGAAGACGAATCCGCCGAGTGGACGCATGAAGAAGGCGGCCGCGAATATCGCGAACGTGTTCAGCAGCGCCGCCGTCTCGTTGCCCGCCGGGAAGAAGTTGGCCGCGATGAACGTCGCCAGGAAGCCGTAGATCGCGAAGTCGAACCACTCGACGGCGTTTCCGATCGACGCGCCCGTGACCGCCTTGCGCACATCGCTTGGCATCCGACCTCCCGAAAGTAAGCGCTGCGCTGAGCATTTCGCTTACCCGGCCATAAGCGATGCCAAGAAGATATCGGGCTGGGTCCCCCGTCCGCGAGTGACCGGCTTGTCCATCCCATCATCGTCGTCAGCTTTGGCCGAGTCGGAATTCTCAGGAGTCGGAATTCTCAGAACGGTGGGGGTTCGGTGTCGGTGGTGTTGATGTCGGCATCGCTGGTGGTGTTCCACGTGTCGTCGTGGGTGGGTGGTGGTCTGCTGGGTGCGGTGGTGGCTGGTGCGGTTGTCTTGGCGCGGTCAAGGGCGTTGAGGGCGCGTTCGCGGGTGATGCGGTGGAGGCGGTCTTGGGCGCGGGTGCGTCGTCGACGCGGCATCATCGCGGCTTTGTCGCCGCGCGCTGCCGGTGGGCTGTTGGTGGGCACGGTGGCGGTGGTGGTGTCCCAGTCGGGGTAGAACAATCGGCTCCCGGGGTGGGTCAGATAGGTTCGCCCCGTCGGGGCGGTCCATTGCACGGTGCCATCGGGGTGTTGTTGATCGCTCCACCCGCCGAAGGTTTTGAGTAGGTGATGGATTCGGCACAGGCATTTGATGTTGGAGGGGTGGGTGGCCCCGGCCGGATAGGGCGTGGTGTGGTCAAAATCGCAGAACTCGGCTGGGCGGTCACAGCCGGGGAACCGGCACGTCATATCGCGCATCCGGACGAACCGCGCGGTGGTGGGTGAGGGCCGATACCCGGCCCCCGGTGCCGCCGGGGGCGGGTGCACCGGCTGAACTTTGGCCCCCTGACCGATCAGCTCGGCCAACAACGGTGTCGGGATCACCCCACCACCGATGATCAACGCCGCCGGCGACTGCGCGGCGGTCTTCGGCTCTGGGCCAGTCGCGGCCGGCTCAGTTGCCGGGGTGGGCTGTGCCGCGGTCGCGTCCGGCGGCCTTTCCGCGGCTTCGGCCGGTGCTGACGCGGGTTCGGATTGTGCTGGCGCGGGTTGGGTTTGTGCTGGCGGTGGTTGGGTTTGTGCTTGGGCGGTTTGGGCGTGTGCGGCGGCCGCGGTGGCGGCCTCGGCGATGATGTTGATCAGGAAGTGGGCTGCGCGCGCGTCGTCGTGTCCGGCCGAGGGGCATTGCGGGCTGCCGCACCGGCACGGCAGTCCTTGGGCACCCGCGGCGATGGCTCCCAGCGCTTCAGAGCGGCGCTGCCCGAGGGTGCGCGGATCATCGGGGCACACCTGGCTGATCATCTGCGCCAACCGACGCTCCAGCAGCACCCCATCCGTGGTGCTCAACCGGCCCCACAACGACATCGTGCCGGTCACGTCATCGCGCTTGCCCACCCGCACATCACGGTTCTGGGCGGCCTGGCGCAAGCGCCGCCGCGCGTCGGGATCGTACTGATCGACCACCGCATCAATGGCGGCTTCCAACCGCGCCACCGACAACACCCCCCACTGCCCGGCACGCTCGGCGATCGCGGCATCCACGCGCGCAGCGACCGCCGAATCCACGATCAGCTGGGTGCGCCAGGTGATCGTGGACACCAGCCCCGCACTCAACTGCCCCCGCACAAACAGCGCCGCGACCTTGGGCAGCCGCTCACGCAAGGCCATCGCGATACACATCTGACCCGAAGCGGCCCGATCCCCCACCCCCATCGCCGCCGAGATCTCCGCTGAGGCCATCCGCCACCCATCAACGGCGAAATGATCACGGTCCTCATCGGGTTCGGTGTAGCGCGCGGTCAACTCCGCCACCGCGGCCAACCGCCGCGCCGCCCACACCGCCTCGGTGCGCGCACACTCCTCGATCGCAGCCACCACCGACCGATCGTCAGCACCGGCGAACTCCGAACCGAACATGTGTTCGAGTATGCCACCGGGGTCTGACACGTTGGCGGACTCTACGGAAAATGCGTGCCAGCACCGCAGTCGAAAAGGAAGTGCTTGAGGCTTCATTGACAGCCACCACTTGAACTCAGAGGCAGAACTGTCACCGATGTCCTGATACACCCGAATCTGACACGTCGACTCATTGAAATGCGCGCGTAGGCACGCATCTGCGTCGAGTGGCGCGGGGTTCACCGCCCCGATGCGCTCAGCCAGAACGGCCGCGTCGCGAGCACGACAACCGCCAACACCGCGAGCGGCGCCGTCAACGGCAACCACGGCAACTCCGGTGAGAGCAGTACCGCCGTTAAGGCGATACCTGTAAACCCCAGTGCCCCCACGACAGTCGGCACGGTGACATCGGCGGTATGCCGCAACACCAGATACGCCGCACCCGACAAACCGCACAGTGCCGCCAACACCGGACTCGCCGATGCCACCACGATCGCCGCAGCGGTCAACAGCACCGCCAACGTGGCAGCTACCCGAAACACGTTGCCCAGCAGCACCATAACCACGGCAACGCCACACACCCCCAGCGCAATATCGTCAGCGGATAGCGCGGCCGCAGCCACCATGACGAAACCGAACCCCGTCGACAGAGCGCGATTCACCGTCGCCTCCGGACCGGTCGGCGGTGCTGGGGCACCAGCTGCATGGCCTGGTCGAGCGTGTCACCCTCGCGCCACGCCACGATGTCGACGCCGACGGTACCCATGTCTCGATACATGAATGAGCGCTGCAGCGCCCACATCCGCGCCACCAACGCGTCACACCCCTCCTCGAACGGCGCACCCTGCAGGACGTCCACCGCCACGACGGTGTGGCCACGCTTGCACAGGTCGATCAGCGCCAGCGCGAACTCGGTGTCGAGCATCGTGGAGAAAGCGACGACGATCGCACCCGGCGGCACCGCCGCGCGCGGCGCCAGAGTCCCCGACGTGGTGTCGTAACCACCGCTTACACCGAGCATCGCGTCGAGCACCCGGTAGAACTGCCGTCGGCCGATGTCCGCGCTCAGCCACCGCGGGTGCCGGTCGCCGAGCGCGACGATCCCGGCCCGGTCGCCGCTGCGCAAAGCGCTCTGTACCACCTGCACCACACCGCGCGCCGTGCGTTCGGCGGCCTCGGTCGCCGGCCCCGCCGGCTGGGGGTAGTTGTCGATCAGCACGACCACGTCAACGGCGCGGTCGGTCAACCGTTCGGTGACGTGCAGGCTTCCCCTACGCGCGCTGACAGCCCAGTTCACCGTTCGCAGTTGATCTCCCGGCACGTATCGGCGAACGTCGGCGTACTCGACACCGGGGCCGATGTGGCGGGTCAGGTGGGTGCCGAGCCGGTCGAGCAGTTCGGTGCGCGGGACCGCCGTCGACTGTGGCGGCGCCATCGGGAACACGAAGACGTCGGCGACGTCGACCTTCCCGATCCCCTCGACCAGACCGCCGCGCGCAGCGACCGTCAAGTGTGCCTGCAGCGGATAGCGGCCCCAGCGTTGCGCTGTCGCCACCACCGTTTGTCTCGCCCTTCCCGCCTCGGCGACCTCGAGTGTCATCCCAGAGACGGTGCCGCTCAGCAGTTTCGCCGTCTCGCCATCTGCCTCCACCCAGATCGTGACGCGCGCCGGCTCGCCTTCGAAGCAGCGGTGGATGCCGGGCTCGGCGCACACGCGCACCGTGGGAACCTCTCGCTGCCACGCGACCGAGCACAGCACTCCGATCAGTGGTGCGGCGAACGCGATGAGCTCCCAACGTGACCCGAGAACCGCCACAGCCATGGCGACCGCCGCACAGGTCAGCAGCGCCTGGGCCAGAGGTGAAGCGCGCCAGCGTAACTCGGCCTCGGTGCAGCGGTTTTCGGTCACGGGTCAGTCCGCGGCACCGGTAGCCGCCGCAGTAGCTCGTCGACCACATCGCTGCCCCGGACTCGTCGCACCCACATTTCCGGCCGCAACGTGATCCGGTGCGCAACTGCCGGAACGGCAAGCGATTTCACATCCTCGGGCACGACGTAGTCACGTCCCTGCAGCAGTGCGCGGGCGCGGGCCAGCTGGACGAGATCGAGTTCGGCGCGGGGACTGGCGCCGACGGCGATCTGCGGGTGGTTCCGGGTGGCGGCGGCCAACGACACCACATAGCGCAGCACGTCGTCGTGCACGGTGACCTGTTCGACCGACTCCCGCATCGCGACGAGATCGTGCGCGTCCACCACCCGGGCGACCGTCGGTTCGGCCGAGCCGCGGTCGAGGCGGCGGCGCAACATCGACACCTCTTCCTGTTCGGAGAGATACCGCAGTTCGAGCCGGATCGTGAAGCGGTCGAGCTGAGCCTCGGGCAGCGGATAGGTGCCCTCGTATTCGATCGGATTGTCGGTCGCCAGCACGATGAACGGGGCGGGCAGCGGGTGCGTCGCGCCGTCGATGCTCACCTGGCTCTCCGCCATCGCTTCGAGCAGCGCGGCCTGTGTTTTGGGTGGTGTGCGGTTGATCTCGTCGGCGAGCAGCAGATTGGTGAAGATTGGGCCGCGGCGGAATTCGAAACGGCCCGACTGCATGTCGTACACCGTCGAGCCGAGCAGATCGGCGGGCAGCAGGTCGGGGGTGAACTGCACGCGCTTGAACTCCAGCCCGAGCGCCGCGGCGAAGGACCTCGCAATGAGCGTCTTGCCCAGGCCCGGTAGGTCCTCGATCAGAACGTGTCCGCCTGCCAGCACGGTGGTCAGGATCAGCGACAGCGCACCGCGTTTACCGACCACCACCCGCCCGATCTCATCGAGCACCGCTTCGCAGTTGGCGGTGGTGGCCGCCGCAGGCAGTCCCGTGGTCATACCCGCTCCAACCGTTGCAGGATCTCATCGAGCGTCACCCGGCCGGGTCCGGGTTCATCCGCGCCGCGTTTGGCGACGTTCTCGGGGTTGACCCAACCCCACAGTTCCGGGCCGAACAGCATCTCACCGGTGGCGTGGTAGGCGGTGCGGTTACGGGTGCGACGTTGACCGGTCGCCAGCTCGAACTGCCGCGCGAGCATGGGCCGCAGGTGCCGGTCCCAGTCGGTGCGGGTGGCCTCCGCACGGCTGATCAGCGTCTCGGTACGTGAGCGCCAGCGGCGCAGCGACTCGGCGGCATCGTCGGAAGGTGTTTGGACCTCACTGGTTTCAGCTTCGCGGGCCAGCTGCCACCGCAGACCCAGTAACGCCAGCGCCAGCGCGACGCCGGAAACGACCAGGATCAGCTCACGGTCACGGCTGGCGACCGCGATCAGTTCCGCGCCTGCCACAAACAGAAACGCCGCGGCCGCAATCCTTCTCACGTTGACACACCAGACATGCGTTGGGGTAGTTCGGTCAGCACCCGGTTGAGCACCCGCACCGCGGCGTCGCGGTGTTGCTCGCTCATCACGTGCGGCGAGAACCGCGCCTCCTCGAACAACTCGACCAGTTCGGTGGCGCTGTCGGAACGCAACGCCCCGCTGGCGACCGCACGCGCGAGTACCTCAGTTGGGGTGTCGTATGCCTGCGGCGCCGCCCCGGGAACCCGCGTCAGTTCGCGTTCCATCGCGGCGTAGCAGGCGATGATCGCCTCCCGCGGTTCGCGGCTCAGGTCGCCGATCTCGGCGAGCCCGACCTCGGCGGCCCTGGCGAGCGATGCCGCGCCCGCCGGTGTCGCTGGGTCGTCGACCGCCTCGATGAAGGGGGCTGAGGTCGGGGGGCGCGCCTGTCGCCGCGATGCGACCGCCGTTCCGACGACGATCAGCGCCATCAGCAGGAGCATCGGGGGGATCAGGTAGTTCACGACGTTACCGTCGGCGGCATCGTCCTCGACGGGACGCGGCGGGACGGGATCGCCGGGATCGCCGGAAACAGGAGCGTCGGGTGTGACTGCCGGCGGCGCCTCTTCGGTTGGCACCGGTAGCGAAAGCCGCGCCAACAGCGCGACCAGAAGCACCAACCCGATGAGCACCGCCAGCGCGACAAGCGTGAACCGCCACGACGGCCGGTCGCCGGGCCGTCGATCCCGAGGCAGACTCCCGGCCGGCGCTGGGAGCGGCCGCTTGTCCCGCATCCGCACGATGACCGCGAATCCGATGATCGCCACCGCCGCGCACAGCAGCACTATGACCGCCGCCAGCGCCAGCGGATTGCTCTGGCGTTGCTCCACCTGTTCGGCGGTTCGCTCGACGCCGGGAACGTAGCCGCGCAGTGCCCAGGCGGCAAGCACAATGAGCGCGATCACCGCGATCACGCGTCGCGTCGACGTGCCGGTTGTGCCCATGGCTCTGTGGTCATCCTGACACGAATGGCCGTCGGCCCGATACGTTCGAGAACTATGACCATCACACTGCACGAGTCCCGCGTTGCCGGGGCGATCGACCGGATGTACGCCGAAGCGCGGTATCAGATGGAAGCACTCCGGCGCGCCGACTTCGCCCGCCTGTCGGAGGCCACCCCGCAGGAGCGCGCCGACGCTCTCAGTGAGTTCTACCTACCGGTGACGCCGGAAGCCGGCCGATTGCTGTACGCGCTGGTTCGGGCGAGTAGACCCGCCACCGTCGTCGAGTTCGGCATGTCCCTCGGCCTCTCCGCGATCCACCTGGCCGCGGCGGTGCGGGACAACGGCAGAGGCCGCGTCGTAACCACCGAGCTGAGTGCTGCCAAGGTCGCCGCCGCGACCAAGACGTTCGTCGACATCGGTCTCGACGACGTGATCACGGTGCTCGCCGGCGATGCGCTGCATACCCTGCAAACCCTGGCCGGCACAGTCGATTTCGTCCTTCTGGACGGATGGAAGGAATTGTACGTCCCGGTGCTCGAGCTTCTGGAACCGCGCCTGACGCCGGGTGCGTTGGTCGTCGCGGACAACACGTCGATGGACGAACTGGTCCCCTACCTCGACTATGTCCGTGACCCGGCCAACGG
This sequence comes from Mycolicibacterium novocastrense, assembly GCF_001499835.1. Classification (NCBI taxonomy): domain Bacteria; kingdom Bacillati; phylum Actinomycetota; class Actinomycetes; order Mycobacteriales; family Mycobacteriaceae; genus Mycobacterium; species Mycolicibacterium novocastrense. The sequence goes on along the minus strand of NZ_LQIH01000012.1, from coordinate 97,238 downwards.
CTACGTCAGTGTCCCGATTCCGGCGCGGGAGAGCGACAGTATGGAGATCAGTTGCCGCGCAATCACTTAACGCGACTCAGGCGCGTCTTGGCCTCCTTCACCGCGGCGGCGGCGTCCCGGCCGGCTTGCTTGGCCTTGTCGTAAGCGTCCTCGGCCGCGGCCAGTCCTTGCTCGGCTTCCTGCAATCGGCGTTGGGCGTCCTGATGCCGAAGACGCGCGGCGGCCAGGTCGGACTGCAGTTCGGACAGCGCGTCGTCGGCTTCAGCCTTCGTGCGCTCGGCGGCGGTCAGTTCGGCGCGGGCCTGCTGCCGTTGTCTGCGCGCCTCCGCGTCCTTGCCGTCGCGGCCATCGTCGCTCGGCTCTGCGGGTTCGGGCTTGGGTTCGTGCTTCGGTTTGCGTTTCGTGGTCGCGCTGAAAACGATTGCGGTGTCTCCGAAATCGCCGAATCCGGACCACTCCTCGGCCTTGGTCAACCGGCCGAGCCGATCCGCCACATCGGGGTCGGCGACAGCGGCCTGCAGCGTGCCGGTGACGTCGTCGCGCAGCGCTCCCGTCGGGCTTTTGAGCTCAGCCTCCTCGAACGCGGTACGGGTCAGATCGTTGACCAGCCGGCGCTGTTCGGTGGACAGCTCCCGGATCCGCTCACCGTCCATCGCCGCGTGTGCGTCGCGCAACCGTTCACCGAGACTCTTCAGGCGTTGCTTGACATCGTCGTCGCCGAGCGCGAGCCGGTTGACCACCCACGCAGCGGTCGTGGGTTTGCGCGCGGCCGAGATCCGCTTGGCCGCCTCCGCGTCGCCACGTTTTTTCGCCTCACCCGCGAGCCTGGTGCGCAGCGCGGTGAAGTCCTCGAGCTTGGCGGCATACAGTTCGTCGAGCGCGTCGTCGGCCACGACCTCATCCTCCCAAAACCACGCGGTTGCGTGCCCATCCGTGAAGAAGGGCCGCGAACAGGTCCCCAGTCGGGCCATGATCATCGGATGCGGGCAGGGCCGGATACCACGTCGCTGCGCCCTGCCGTGGTGATCGCCGCGCTCGGGATCGTGTTCGGCGATATCGGCACCAGCCCGATCTACACCATCCAGACCGTGTTCAATCCGCACGATCCGCATCCGGTACCCGTCGCGCACAACCACGTCTACGGCGTCGTCTCGCTGATCTTCTGGTCGGTGATGATCATCGTGACGCTCACCTACGTGACGCTGGTGATGCGGGCCGACAACCACGGCGAGGGCGGGATCATGGCGCTGATCACGCTGTTGCGCCGGTGGACCGGCCGGCGCGGACGACGGGTGACGGCGACGCTGGCCGCGTTGGGTCTGTTCGGCGCCGCGCTGTTCTTCGGCGACAGCATGATCACGCCCGCGATCTCGGTGCTGTCCGCGGTCGAGGGCCTCAAGGTGATCGACCCGCAGCTGGCGGACTTCGTCGTTCCGGTCACCGCGGTGATCATCGTCGCACTGTTCTCGGTGCAGCGCCGCGGCACCGCGACCATCGGGCGGTTCTTCGGCCCGGTGATGATCGTGTGGTTCGTCTCGATCGGGTTGTGCGGGGTACGCGGCATCGCTGGGCATCCGGAGATCCTCAAGGCGTTGTCGCCGACGTACGCCCTGACTTTCATCACCGAACACTTCCACATCGGGTTCTTCGCGCTGGCGGCGATCGTGCTGGCGGTGACGGGAGCCGAGGCGCTCTACGCCGATATGGGCCACTTCGGCAGGCGGGCAATCACTTTCGGTTGGCTCGGCCTTGTCCTGCCCGCGTGCACACTGAGCTACTTCGGTCAGGGCGCGCTGGTGCTGGGCGACGAGTCGACGGTGGCCGCCCCGTTCTTCCTGCTGGCACCGGAGTGGGCGCGTATTCCGTTGGTGCTGTTGGCCACCGCCGCGACGGTGATCGCCTCGCAAGCCGTCATCACGGGCGCGTTCTCGGTGACCTCACAGGCCGCCCGCCTCGGTTACCTGCCGCGGCTGCGCATCGAGCACACCTCCGCGTCCACCATCGGGCAGATCTACGTCCCGTGGATCAACGGCGCCCTACTGCTGGGAGTGCTGATCCTGGTGTTCGCCTTCCGTAGTTCGGCGTCGCTGGCCTACGCGTTCGGAATGGCGGTGACGGGCACCATCACGATCACCACGACGCTGTTCTTCTACTACGCGCGCACGCGGTGGCGGTGGCCGCTGTGGACGGTGCTGCCCGGCGCGGGCGCGCTGCTGGTGGTCGACCTGATGTTCTTCGGCGCCAACCTCACCAAGCTGGTGCACGGCGCGTGGTTGCCGCTGACCATCGCCGTGGCGGCCTTCACGGTGATGACCACCTGGCAGCGCGGCCGGGCGATCATCACCGCCGCACGGGAGCGCGCCGAAGGTCCGTTGCGCGAATTCGTCGCCGGCCTGCCGAACCGCGAACCGCCGCTGATCCGCATACCGGTCACCGCCGTGTTCTTGAACCGCAGCATGCACACCGCACCCCTGGCCATGCGGACCAACGTCGAACACAACCGCGTTCTCGCCGAGCACGTGCTGATCGTCTCCGTCGAGACCGAGACCGTGCCGCGGGTGCCCGACGCCGAGAGGATGACGCACGACGACCTCGGTTACACCCGGGACGGGATCGTCCACGTCGTCGCGCGGTTCGGTTACATGGAACGGCCCAACGTGCCGCGGGCCCTGGCCCTGCTCGACCCCGCGGACACCGAGGGACCGGTCGACCTGGCCACCGCGTCCTACTTCCTGTCCAAGCTCGAGATTTCTCCCGGCGACGCCCCGACCATGGCGCCGTGGCGCAAACGACTGTTCATCGCGACATCGCACATCACCGCCGACGCCGCGGCGCACTTCGGCCTGCCGCTCGACCGCACCGTGATCGTCGGCTCCCGCATCCAGCTGTAGCGGGTTCAGGCCAGGCCGAGGGACGCCAGCAGATCGGCGGTACGCCACCAGATCAGGGCCGCGAAGATCACCAGAGCCGCCGCACTGGCCCCGGCCTGCACCATATTGCGCGAGCCACGCGGCGCGTACACGTAGGCCGTCGCGATCGCGGCGCCCGTGACGAGTCCCCCGATGTGGCCCTGCCAGCTGATGTTCTGCGAGCTCACCAGCGGGATGATGAACGTGAACGCCAGGTTGATCGCGATGATCGCGCCCACCCACCGCACGTCCATGTTCAACCGCTTGCCCACCACGAATATGGCCCCGAAGAGCCCGAACACCGCGCCCGACGCCCCCGCGGTCTGCGCGACCGGCGAGGACAGCAGATAGACGAGCACGGATCCGCCGAGCGCGCTCAACAGGTACAGGGCCGAGAACCGCAACCGGCCCAGCGCCGCCTCCAGCGGGGGGCCGACGACGTAGAGGGCCCACATGTTGAGCAGGATGTGGGCGGGCCCGTAGTGCAGGAACGCCGACGTCAGCAGGCGGTACAGCTCTCCATCAGCGACGGCGAAGGACTGCAGCACGAGTTCGCGCTGCAGACCGGGAACCGCCATCTGCAGCGCGAACATCACCACGTTCGCGGCAATCAACACGTAGGTGACCATCGGCTTGTCCGTTGGCACCCCGCCGAACTGCGTCCGCACCGGGCGCACTTGTTGAGCGCCGGCGTTCACGCACTCCACGCACTGATGTCCGACCGCCGCGTCACGCATGCATTCGGCGCAGATGTAGCGGTTGCACCGCGCGCAGCGGACATAGGTCACCCTGTCGGGGTGCCGGTAGCACGTCGGCGCCACGGGCGGGGTCGGCACGGGTTGGAAGCCGGTCACAGCGTTCCGAACATTTCGATCCAGTTGCCGTCCGGGTCGGCGACGAACATCCAGCCCATACCCGGCACCGGCGCGAACTCGGTCAGCGGTTCGACGACGTCGTACCCGGAGGCGGCGAATTCCTCGGCGATGCCGCGCAGGTTCTTCACCCCCACCGTGAAATACCGGATCCCGGCCTGCGCCCTGCCCCCTCCGGAAGCAACCGGTTGCGGCGGCGGTGTCTCGTAAGTCACCAGCTTGACCACGCTGTCCCCCAGTGAGTACCGCCGCTGCGAACCGCCGGGGAACTCGATCTCGCCTTGGGGTTCGAGTTCGAGGAACCCTTCGTAGAAGGCGACCATCTCGTCTCGGTTCGTGGTGACGAGGCCGACTTCGACACCGGGGCTCAGCAGGTCCAACTTCACGAGGACCACCATATGTTCAGGCACATGTTCGGCGCCTGCGCCCATAGGCGTGGATAACAATTCGGTCACCATGCAGATCACGATCAATTAAAGATCGCCAGCTAATTCTCAGAGTTCTCGAAATTTCTGGTTGCACGCTTATCGAATTCGGCCGAAATTGCGGTACAGATCACGCCGCTGCCGTGTAACGCCTGCGTGTGGTTCGATTCCGCGTCTCGCTGCGGCGTTTGTCCGCATTTGCCATGGGTACCTTGGTTTTCAGGGACGGGGGAAACAGCGACAAACGCAATGAAGGAAAGAAACGATATGAAAATCCGTGGTATCGCCGCGCGCCGGCAGATCGCCGGCGCCTGTGCCGCCAGCCTGCTCGGCGGCCTGGCCGCAGCAACCATCGCCGCGCCGTCGGCGATGGCCGCACCGGACTGCAGCGCAAGCGCCGTGTCCGGCACCGTCAGCAATGTGACGGGTGCGGCCCGCACGTACCTGGACAGCCATCCGGGTGCCAACCAGGCCGTGACCACCGCGTTCGGTCAGCCTCGCAACGAAGCGTCGGCCACCCTGCGCGGGTACTTCAACGCCAACCCGCAGGAGTACTACGACCTGCGTGGCATCCTCGCGCCGATCGGCGACGTGCAGCGCACCTGCAACATCTCGGCGCTGCCGCCGGAGTTGGCGTCGGCCTACGACGAGTTCATGGCCGGCTGAGTCCGGTCGACTCCGTTGAACAGAGCCCGTCGCCGCAGCTCCCCGCTGCGGCGACGGGTTTTTTTCTTTCCCAGGCCCGCTGTCCGTTTAGACTGGCTCGCATGACTTTGCCGCGACTGGCCGCCGTTGCCGCGACGGCGCTCCTCGCCCTCGGCGGGCTGGGTGTCGCGCAGGCCCAACCGGACGAGCCGCACCATCCCGATCCGGGGGCCCCGGGACCGTCGGCTGCGCCGGGCCCGTCCACTGAGCCGGGACCGCCCCCCGCCGGACCGCTGACCTCCATCGACAAGGACGGCACCTACAAGGTCGGCACCGAAATTCTGCCGGGTACGTACTCGTCGGCGGGTCCCGTCGACGGCGGCGCCTGCTACTGGAAGCGGGACAACAACGACCGGGTCCCCGACAATGCGCTCACCAAGAAGCCCCAGGTGGTGCGCATCGAGGCGACCGACACCGCGTTCACCACGCGAGATTGCCAGCCGTGGCAGCAGACGAACGCCGCGCCGCCGCCGCAGGCCTCCCCCACCGACCTGCTGAGCCAACTCGGGTCGTTCATCGGCAAGGGAATCCTGAGCGGCGGCCCCCGCTAGCCTGGCGGTGTGGTCGAACTCCACCCCGACATCGCCGTGCTGCGCCCACTGCTGGGCGTCTGGTCCGGCCGCGGCGCGGGCGAATATCCGACGATCGAACCGTTCAATTACACCGAGCAGATCGCGTTCGACCACGTCGGCAAACCGTTCCTGACATACCGCCAGGCGACCGCCGCCGACGATGGCCGGCCCCTGCACGCCGAGACGGGCTTTCTGCGGATGCCGTCGCACGGCCGCGCGGAATGGGTGTTGGCCCATCCGAACGGGATCACCGAGATCGAGGAGGGCACCCTCGTGGTCGAGCGCGCGGTCATCGAGCTCGAACTGACCGCGACCTCGATCGGCCTCACTTCTACCGCGAAAAACGTTGCCGCGCTCGGCCGTTCGATCCGGGTCGACGGCGACGAACTGGTCTACTCGTTGCGGATGGCGGCGATGGGCCTGCCCCTGCAACATCATCTCGGCGCGACCCTGCACAGGACGGCCGAATGACGGCAGCCGACGGCAGGATACGGGTGCCCGACGATCTCGACGCCGTGACCGCGGTCGGCGAGGAGGACCACTCCGACGTCGACCCTGCGGCGATCGAGCGCATCTGGCAGGCCGCCCGCCACTGGTATGCGGCGGGGATGCACCCCGCGATCCAGGTGTGCCTGCGCCACAACGGCACGGTCGTGCTGAACCGCGCGATCGGGCACGGATGGGGCAACGGTCCCTCCGACCCCCTCGATGCGGAGAAGGTCCCCGTCACCACCGAAACACCGTTCTGCGCGTACTCGGCGGCCAAGGCGATCACGACGACGGTCGTGCACATGCTCGTCGAGCGGGGCGTCTTCTCTCTCGACGACCGCGTCTGCGAGTACCTGCCCGGCTACACCAGCCATGGCAAGCACCGCACCACGATCCGGCACGTGATGACCCACAGTGCGGGCATCCCGATCCACACCGGCCCGCGACCGGATCTGCGCCGCATGGACGACAGCGAGTACACCCGGGAGAAGCTCGGCGAACTCAAACCGCTGTATCGGCCGGGCCTCGTGCACATCTACCACGGGCTGACCTGGGGTCCGTTGATCCGCGAGATCGTCGGTGCGGCGGCCGGACGCAATATCCGCGACATCCTGGCCACCGAGATCCTCGAACCACTGGGCTTTCGGTGGACGAATTACGGCGTTGTGCCGCAGGATGTTCCGTTGGTCGCACCGAGCCATGCGACCGGCAAGGAACTGCCCCAGCCCGCCGCCACGGTGTTCCGTTTGGCGGTCGGCGGTTCGCTGTACAAGATCATCCCGTTCTCGAACAGCCCGCAGTACCTCACCAGCGTGCTGCCGTCATCGAACACGGTCTCCACGGCCTTCGAGCTGTCGCGATTCGCCGAAATGCTGCGCCGCGGCGGCGAACTCGACGGTGTGCGCATCGTTGCATCCGAGACGCTGCGCAACGCGACCGCGGAGGCCCGGCGGCTGCGCCCCGACGTCGCGGTCGGGCTGGCCCCGCTGCGCTGGGGCACCGGCTTCATGCTCGGGTCGAAACGGTTCGGGCCGTTCGGTCGCGGTGCCCCTGCCGCATTCGGGCACACGGGTCTGACCAACATCGCCGTGTGGGCGGATCCGCAGCGTCGGCTCGCCGCGGGGGTGATCAGCAGCGGCAAGCCGGGCCCGCACCGCGAGGCCAACCGCTACGGTGCCCTGCTGGACACGATCGGGGCGGAACTGCCGCGAGACTGAGCTTCTGCTCGACGGCTCGCCGAAAATGATGCATATCTTCAGTTTCGCGGCGCAGACTCCGGCCGCACCCCGCGGTAGAAACCGCGCCACACGATCCACGGCATCAGCACGCGATCGATCGACCACCCGGGGAAGCGGAACGCCTGACCCTTCGGCGTGAACACCTCGAGGCCGTCGGCCTGCGGGCCGAGCACCGAACCCCACCGCCGGCTCGCGGGCCGATAGGCGCGCAGCGGTTTGCCTGCGAAGTGGGCGCGGATGTTGTGGGCGAGTAGCCCGTCGGCGCGGTTGCGGGCCGAGCTTCGCAGCGGGTCGGTCGCCGCGACGTCGCCGACCGCGAATACCCCGGGGGCCCCGGGCACGCGGAGTTCGGGGGTGACGCGCACGAAACCCTGCTCGTCGAGAAACTCGGGCGGCAGCCACTGGGTATTGGGCGAGACCCGGCCGATGGCCCACAGCACCGCGTCGGCCGACGACGCCGGCTGCCCGGTGCTCCACTGCACGGGTGCGTCGGTGATCTCGTCGCACCCGAACCCGTCCGGGAGCACCGCGCGGTGGCCCGCATGCAGGCCCACGCCGAGCCCGGCCAGTTGACGGCTGATCCGCTGCCACACCCGCGGGTGGTGGTGCACGAGCGCGCGCTCGGAAGGGAAGTAGAGGTCGACGCGCTTGTCGGGCCACGCCTTGGCCAGGTTGGCCGCGCTGCTGACGGCGGCCGCGCCCCCGCCGATGACGATCACCGACCGCGCGGACGCCAGCCGCTGGTGTGCCGTACCGAGTTCGGTGGTGATCTCGTCGGCCGTCTGCAGGTGCGGTCGCCGCCAGAAGCCGTTGCTGACGCCCGTCGAAATCACCAGCGCGTCATAGGATTCGGCGACCGCACCGCCGTCGGCGGTCTCGACGAGCACTTTCTGCGCCGACGGGTCGAGCCCGGTCAGTGTGCCGTGCACGGTGCGAACGTGGTCGAGTCCGCGGAACCGGTGGAACCCAATCCAGTTGTAGCGAGCCCAGTCCTGCGGCCTGCTGATGCGCATGCCGAGTTCCTGGCCGCTGAGCAGCCCCGGTTTGGCGGAGACACCGACGACGTCGGCGTGCCGCGCAAGCTTGATCGCGGTCAGCACACCGCTGTCGCCGAGGCCCGCGACGACCACCCGCGGGCGGGTCACCGCCCGCCGATCCTGCCGAGTCGCATTCGGTCACCCTAGCCACCGGGCAGGCTGCCGACCTCCAGACCCGCGATCTCGGATTCGCCGTCGAAGATCACCCGACCGAAATCCTTGACCACACAGCGCAACCTGCCGGCGAGGTGTTCGAAGTCGGTGTCGACGTTGCGCCGCTCGGCGGGCAGTGGCACCGGAAGCACGTGCGGCTCGAGATGCGTTCCGTCGCCGTGCAATTCGATCTGGTACCGAAGCGACGTCGCCCGCAGGGTCCACGTACCCTCGCCGATGTCCGAGCGCACCCAGGCCGTCGGCGGGGTCAACCGCAGCACCTTGTTTCCGAGCCGTACCACGACGCCTGCCACGTCCTGTTTGAGCGGTCCGAGCGCGAGCAGCCCTCCCGAGAACGCCACCGAGACGTCGGCGTCGCCGAAGTCGTGTGCCTGCCCCCACCACCACCGCTGCGGGAACCCAGCACCCCAGTTGCGTTCGGTGTAGAGCTTGGCGCGGTCGAACTCCCAGCGCTCACCGCCGAATTCCACGGTGCCGCTGGCGGATCCGCCGAGCCGGTACGGATGCCAGTACTGGTTGAGGAAGGGGACGACCGAGGCGAGCCCGCCGCCGGCCAGCGCCTTGGGCCAGCGGACCGGGTCGTCGAACCTCATGTCGACGCGCACGCCGGGGAGGTCGGCGCGCAGCCGGTCGTAGGTCGCGTGAAACCGTCCGTCGTCCGCGTCGAGCCGAAACGGCTCCGCCCCGGCACGGGCACCGTCCAGCGCCGCGCTGTACACCCGCTCGCCCGGGTGCAAAGCCACCGCGGTGGTCGCCCAGTCGCCGTCGGGATGCTTGTTCACGCTGAACAACGCCACCACGACGCGTCCCGACGCGGCGTCGGTCAGGCGCCAGAACCAGCCCTCCATCTCGGTGCCGTGCGAGGTCAGCGGGTCGCTGAAGGGCAGATCGGCGCCGGTGCGTCGATAAGCGCCGGCGATGGGCCCCGCGACAAGCCTCGTCGCGTCCCTGGTGGTGTCGAGAGCGGTCATGACCGCTACGTTGACGGTTCAGCCGTGGCGCAAACCCTCAGCTCGGCGGGTCGAGCCGAACCCGGTACATGGACGGCCAGAACTTGCCGGTCAGCAGGTATTCGTCGCCGTCGACGTGCGCGATGCCGTTGAGCACCTTCTCGGAGTCCTCGCCCTGACCGGGCCACAATCCGGCGGCGTCGACGACGGCGTCGACCCGCCCCGTCGCCGGGTCGATGCGCACGATTTCGTCGGAGTGCCACACGTTGGCCCACACCTGGCCGTCGACGCACTCCAGCTCGTTGAGGTTGCGCAGCGGCTCGTCGTCGCGAGTGACGGCCACCGAGCCTGTCTCGGCGAAGGTCGCCGGGTCGTGGAAGCGCAGCCGGTCGGTGCCGTCGCTGCGGACCAGCCGGTCACCGTCGTGGCACAGACCCCAGCCCTCCCCGTCGACCGCCGCCTCCCGCACCGGGGTCAGGGTGGCCCTGTCCCATTCGACGGCCACCCCGTCGCGCCACGTCAGCTCCCAGATGCGGTCGCCGACGACGGTGATGCCCTCGCCGTAGTAGTTGTTCGGGGCGGGTGCGGCGCGCCGCACGGCGCCGGTGGCGGGGTCGAGCTCGCGCAGCTGCGACCTTCCCGCGATGCCCGTGCCCTCGTACAGGGAGCCCCCGTCGAGCTCGAGTCCCTGCGTCCACGCCGTGACATCGTGTGGAATCTCCTCGAGTACAACAGGTTTGATGACCGGCGCAGGACCCGACGGCGTGGGTGTGTCGCTCTGGGCGGTCGGTGACGGGCCACCACACGACACCGTCGCGACCGCGAGCAGGACGGCCGCCGCGCTCCGGACCAGCGAGGCATACATAGGGTTAATGCCTACCGGATGGGCGGGCGTCGCGTGCGGCTATAGGGCTCAGCGGATCAGCGCCGCGTCGATCGCGCGGTAGATGCGCTGCTCGCTGACCGGGCGCGGAGTGCCCAGCTGCTGCGCCCACAGGCTGACGCGGAGCTCCTCGATCTGCCGACCGATGTCGCGGATGTCGGCACCGACGGCGCGCGCGGGCGACAACGCGCGGACCAGCTCGTCGTAGGCGTCCTCCACGGCATGCACGCGGTCCATCCGCTCGCGGTCGGCGGCAGGTCCGTGCGGCAGCCGTTCCAAGCGCTTGCTCATGGCCAGGAGATAGCGGTTCAGATCGGCCAGGTGAGCGGCTCCGGTGGCGGCGACGAAGCCGCGTGGCAACAACCGGTCCAGTTGTGCGCGGATATCGGCGATCGCGTCGGCCTGCGCGGCGGACGGCGCCGTCGGTAGGGCCACCTCGACGTCATGCGCCGCCGCGAGCGCCTTCTCCACGCGGGTGACGATTCCCGCGGTCGTCGGCACCAGGTCGGCGGCGACGCGGTTGCGCAGCTCGGTGAACTCCTCGCGTGTCCACGCCGGGGCGGGCGCGAGCAGATCGGTCGCGGCGTCGGCGCAGTCCTCGAGCAGCGCCTGCAGAGATCCGTCAGGGTTGGCGCCGAGCACGAGCTTGGTTCGCGGCTGCAATTGCCGCTCAACGGCTTTCACCGGTGAGGGCACCGCGAGGCGCAACAACCTGCGGGTGCCGGGCCCCATCGACGCCTGTTGTTCGGCGGCGGTCGGGAACACATGCAGGTCGACGGCGTCTCCCGTGTCGACCAGCGCCGGATATCCACGCACGGTGTGGCCGCCGACGGTGCGCTCGACGCTCCGCGGCACCTCGTCGAGATCCTCGGGCCACGTCCGCAATCCGGTGCGGTCCAGGCCGCCTGCCACCGCATCGGCGACCGCGCGCCGCACCGGCGCGGCGAGTTCGTGCTGCAACGCATCGAGGTCCTTACCGCGCGCCAGCTCGGTACCGTCGGCGCTTTCGACGGCGAAGGTGACCCGCAGATGCGACGGCAGCTTGTCGAGGTCGAACGCGTCGATCGGCACCAGCACACCGGTGCGGCGGTTCAGTTCGCGCTGCACGGCCTCGAGCAGTGGTTCGGCACCCGGAGTGATCGCGGCCAGCACCGCGCGCGCCGTGTCCGGTGCGGGAACGAAGTTGCGCCGCAGCGCTTTCGGCAGGGAGCGGATCAGCGCGGTGATCAGCTCCTCGCGCAGCGCTGGTACCTGCCAGGCGAACTCGTCACCGCCGAGCCGGGCCAGCACCTCCACGGGTACGTGCACCGTCACACCGTCGTCCTCGGCGCCCGGCTCGAAGCGGTAACTCAGCGGCAGCGCCAGATCGCCGGCCCGCCACGCGTCCGGCTGGCCATCGGCCGCGTCTTCGGTACGCAGCAGATCGTCGCGGGTGAACGTGAGCAGCTCAGGCGTGACGTGGCGCTGCTTCTTCCACCACGCGTCGAAATGCCTCGCGGACAACACATCCGACGGGATACGGGCGTTGTAGAACGCGAAGATCTCCTCATCGCCGACCAGCAGGTCGCGGCGGCGGGCCTTCTCCTCCAGTTCCTCGAGCTCCTCGCGCAGCCGGGCGTTGTCGCGGAAGAAGTGATGCCGCGTCTGCCAGTCGCCCTCGACCAACGCGTGCCGGATGAACAACTCGCGCGCCAGGTCCGGTTCGACCTGTGAATAGCCGACCCGTCGACGGGGAACCAGCGGCAGCCCATACAGGGTCACCCGCTCGTAGGCCATCACCGCACCGCGCCGCGCGTCCCAGTGCGGTTCGCTGTAGGTGCGCGCCACGAGATCGCCCGCGATGCGCTCGACCACTTCGGGTTGGATGCGGGCCCCGATGCGGCCGAACAGCCTGCTGGTTTCGACGAGGTCGGCGACGACGATCCATCGCGGCGGGCGTTTCGTCAGCGCCGAACCGGGCGCCAGGACGAACTTCGAGTTGCGCGCGCCCTGATATTCGCGGCCGTCGCCGTCGCGCAGCCCGATATGCGACAGCAGCCCGGCCAACAGCGCGGCGTGCACGCTTGCCGGGTCCGCGGGTTCGTCGGACTCCCTGATTCCGAGGTCGCGCGCGATGCTGCGCAGCTGCCCGGTGAGATCCTGCCACTCCCGGATCCGCAGATAGTGCAGGAACTCGTCGCGGCACATCCGGCGAAAAGCGTTGCCCGACAGTTCTTTGCGCTGCTCGCCGAGGTATCTCCAGAGGTTGAGGTAGGACACGAAATCCGAATGCTCGTCGGCGAACCTGGCGTGCTTCTGCCGCGCGGCGTCCTCGCGGTCGGCGGGGCGCTCCCGAGGGTCGGGGATCGACAGCGCCGCGGCCAGCACCAGGATCTCCCGCACGCAACCCTCGGTGTCGGCCTGCAGGATCATGCGGCCCAGACGCGGGTCGACCGGAAGCTGCGCGAGCCTGCGCCCGACATCGGTGATCGCGCCGTCGGCGTCGAACGCGCCGAGTTCCTGCAACAGCTGCACGCCGTCGCGGATGCTGCGCCGGTCCGGCGGGTCCAGAAAAGGAAAGGTCTCGATCTCACCCAACCCGAGCGCCGCCATCTGCAGAATCACCGACGCCAGGTTGGTCCGCAGGATCTCGGGCTCGGTGTAGCGCGGTCGCGCCGCGAAGTCCTCCTCGGAGTACAGCCGGATGCACACCCCCGGTGCGGTGCGCCCGGACCGCCCGGCCCGCTGCGCCGCCGATGCTTGGGAGATCGGCTCGATCGGCAGCCGCTGCACCTTGGTTCGGCGGCTGTAGCGGGAGATGCGGGCGGTGCCCGGGTCGACGACGTAGCGGATACCGGGCACCGTGAGCGACGTCTCGGCGACGTTGGTCGCGAGCACGATGCGGCGCCCGGTGTGGCGGGGCGCGAACACCCGCTGCTGGTCGGCTGTCGGCAACCGCGCGTACAGGGGCAGCACTTCAGTGCGCTCATCGACAACGCCGGCCAATACTTCACGGAGGTCACGGATTTCGCGTTCGCCGGACAGGAACACCAGCACGTCGCCGGGCGGCTCGGCCTCCAACTCGGCGATGGCGTCGACGATCGCCTCGGTCTGGTCGCGCATCTGCGTGCGGACCACCTCGTGGTCGGGATCGTCGGGGTCATCGGCGTCGTCGGCGGGAACCGCGACTTCCAAAGGGCGGTAACGGATCTCGACCGGATAGGTGCGCCCGGACACCTCGACGATGGGTGCCGGGCCGCCGACGGTGCCGAAATGCTCAGCGAAGCGCTCCGGTTCGATCGTCGCGGAGGTGACGATGACCTTGAGATCGGGTCGGCGGGGCAGCAACTCGCGCAGGTAGCCGAGCAGGAAGTCGATGTTGAGGCTGCGCTCGTGCGCCTCGTCGAGGATCAGGGTGTCGTAGCGCAGCAGCCGGCGGTCCCGCTGGATATCGGCGAGCAGGATGCCGTCGGTCATCAGCTTGACCAGGGTGCGGTCGCCGGCCTGGTCGGTGAAGCGCACCGTGTAGCCGATCGTGTCGCCGAGCGGGCTGCCCACCTCGTCGGCGATGCGCTGGGCAACGGTGCGGGCGGCCAGGCGTCGCGGTTGGGTGTGCCCGATCGTGCCGCGTACGCCGCGGCCGATGTCGAGGCAGATCTTGGGCAGCTGGGTCGTCTTCCCGGAACCGGTTTCACCGGCGACGATCACCACCTGGTGCTCGTTGATCGCCCTGGCGATCTCGTCGCGGCGCTCACTGACCGGCAAGTCGGGATAGGTGATCGTCGGCACCGCGGCGAGGCGGGTCGCGACAACCGCTTCCGCCGCGGCGATCTGCTCGGCGAGTTTGGCGAGTTTCTCTACCGGGGCGCCGCGCATTTGGCGAAGTCGCCTGCCGAACCGGGCCGCATCGCGAATCGTCAGCCCGTCGAGGCGATTGCGAAGCTCAGCGACAGAGGGGCCCGACACTCCGGCCAGGATAGGCGTCCGGTCAGGAGGTCGGCAGGTCGGCGTCGCGGTCTGCCGTCGACGGCGTGCCCGTCCAGTTGGCCAACAGGCGAAGCGCGTTCTCCGACGGCGACCCGGGCTCGGCGGTGTAGAGGCACAACGTCTGGTCCGGGTCGCCGAGCACGGCGACGCTCTCGTAGTTGATCGTCAGATCGCCGACCAACGGGTGGTGGTAGCGCTTGATCCCGTGCGTGCGTTCGCGGACGTTGTGGTCGGCCCACCACCGGCGGAACTCGTCGCTCTTGACGGCCAGCTCCCCGACCAGTTCGGTCAGCAGCGGATCGTCGGGATGCCTCCCGGCGTCCAGGCGCAGGATCGCGACGTTGTCGCGTGCCACCTCTTCCCAGTCGGTGTAGAGCTCGCGGGCGGATTCGTCGAGGAAGGTGAACCGCAACAGGTTTCGCTCGCGCGGGGGGAGGGCCTCGAAGTCGCCGATCAACGCCCGCGCCAACCGGTTGGCTGCCAACATGTCCATCCGGCGGCCGAACACGAATGCCGGTGTCACATCGTCGAGCGTCTCCAGTAACCGGCGGATGCCCGGCCGGACCCGCTGAACGGGCGCGGGGCGCCGCCGAGCGCGGCGAGTGTTCACCCGCGCGATCTGGAAGAGATAGGCCCGCTCGACGTCGTCGAGCCGCAACGCGCGTGAGACGGCGTCGAGTACCTCGTCGGAGACGTTGAGGTGGCGGCCCTGCTCGAGGCGGCTGTAGTAGTCCACGCTCACGCCGGCCAACTGCGCGACCTCCTCACGGCGCAGGCCGGGCACCCGTCGCACCCTGCTGGTTCCACCGACCTCTACATCCTCGACGCGCAGGCGCGCGCGTCGAGTCCGCAGGAACTCCTTGAGTTCGGCGTTGTGATCCATGCACCCAGTGTGGCGGCAGCGGTGGGGCCGGGCCGCGCCAAACGTAGGTCTGTCAAACCCAGGTACGCCGAACCGGGGTAGAGCGAGGCGCGTTTTCGCCGCTCAGGGGGCCGTCGGCGGTTGTTGTCTCGAGTGTGCGGCACCACCGCCGCCACGAACGCAAGAAAGGTTCCCGATATGACAAACCACACCACCGCCCCGCTGGCCGGACGCGTCGCCGTCGTCACCGGCGCATCGAGCGGCATCGGTGAGGCCACCGCAAGGCGGCTCGCCGCGTCCGGCGCCAAGGTGGCGCTGCTGGCCCGCCGGGCCGACCGCCTCGAGAAGCTTGCCGCCGAGATCGCCGAGGCCGGCGGCACCGCGCTCGCACTGCCGCTGGACGTCACCGACGCCGACGCGGTGCGTGCCGCCGCCGAGCGGGTGTCCGACGAACTCGGCACGGTCGATGTGCTGTTCAACAACGCCGGAGTCATGCTGCCATCGCCGATCGACGAACGGCGCTTCGACCAGTGGCAGCAGCAGATCGATCTCAATGTCGCCGGGTTGATGAACACGATCGGCGCGTTCGTTCCCCAACTGGTGAAGGCGGCCGAAGACAACGGCGTCGCCGACCTGATCAACACCTCGTCGATCGGCGCGCAGAACATCTTCCCGAACTTCGCGGTGTATTCGGGCACGAAGGCGTTCGTGACGCACATGTCGCGCACGCTGCGGGCCGAACTCGGCGCCAGGAACGTGCGGGTCTCGGCCATCGAGCCCGGCATCGTCGAAACCGAGCTGCAGGGCCACGTCACCGACGCCGGGGCCACGGAGTGGTTGGACGGCACCCGTGACCACATCGAGTGGCTGGACCCCGCCGACGTCGCCGCGGCGATCGATTTCCTGGTCGCCCAACCGGCGCGGGTCAACGTGCAGCAGCTGACGATCATGCCGACGCGTCAGGCGTCGTGACGCAACGGGGGCGCGGTGCGGTCCTACGCGGGCCGCACCGTGCCGCCGCGTCCGGAGGTCGCGTAAGCCGCACGGGCGGAGTCGATCTCGTCGCACAAGCGCTCGGCGTCGGTGTACAGCCCGCCGAAGATCGCCCACTGGGTCGGGCGGTCGAGTTCACGGCTCGCGACATGCGCGGTCAGTTCGTCGAACGCGGCGCGGCACCGGCGGGCCTCGTCACCCAGCGGCTGCCTGCCGACGTCGGCGACGGTGCCCATGGCCGCGACGGCGTCCCGCACGGCCGTCAGCAGCGTGCCGTAGCGACGAAGGAACTCGTCGTGCTGAGCCTCCGACTCCTCCCGCGCGACCGCACGGGCGATCCCCGTGGCCACCCATCGCAACTCTTCGCCGATCCGCTCGAGCGCGTTGATCGTCACGCGCTGCTCCGCGATCGCGGTGCCCGGGTGGACCACCAGCCGGCGCACGTTGAGCTTCGTGGTGCGCACGGCGTGGTCGAGGGTGTGACGGGCCTGCGCCGCCTTGTTCGGCAAAACGTCAGCGCGCCACCGCCAGTCCCGCACGACCTCCTGGCTGATGTCGCCGCCCGCCAGCCCGTCGGCCATGTCCGTCAGCAGGTCGACCAACGAACCGCTGACCGATTCGACGGCGTACCGCGCGCTGCGATAGCGCAACGGCGGCGCGATGACCAGCGTCACCACGAGCGCCACCGAGGCGCCCAGCAGCACCATGCCCGCGATCGACGGGAGCGGGCTGCCGGCCGACGCATCACCGGAAGGCAGTGCGAAGGCGCCGTAGGCGAAGATCGCCGCCACCGCGACGTTGATCCCCTGGCTGCCCAGCCGATGCCACCGCCCGATCACCAGCGCCACGACGAGCATGGCCGGGAACAGCCACACCACCACACCCCACACCCACACCGCCGCCCCCGCCAGACCGATGCCGGCAAGCATCGCGGCCGTGTACCGAACGGCCTTCGCGATCGAGTCGGCGATCGTGATCTCGACCAGCATCAGGGCGGAGAATGCGGCGAAGGTGGCGTGCGAGGAACCGAACACCCTGGTCGCCAGGAGCCACGCGACCGTGCATGCGATGACGGCTTTCAGCAGCGCCAGAGCGGTCTCGCGATCAAGCCGCACGTGATGGAACGCGTGCAGGGCGCGGGATAACAGACTGCCCACCACGTGGTCAGGCCTTCCCGCTGTCCGGAGGCCCTAACCGTCAGGGCTTGTCGGGCGCCCAGTAGTCGAGCATCTCGGCGAACGTCTCGAACGCCGGAACCGACACGCCGTAGGTGGCCTCGAGGTGGATGCTGAGCGGGAAACCAAGGTCGCCGACTCCGTCGATGACCCGCTTGTACAGGTCGACCATCAGCTTGCGCTTCTCCCCCGGCTCGGTGGCGGCGAGCTTCTTGACGAACTCCTGCTCGGCGGCGACGGCCGGGTTGCCCGGATCCTGGATCAGCCAGTTGATCAGGCCGACCTTGCTCTCCATCTTCGGCACGAATCCGAAGGACAGCAGGATCTCCGGGCGGTGGTCGGTCTCCTCGGCGAAGTCACGCAAGAACCCGACGATCGCGTCGGAGTAGAGCAACTGGGTCATCCCGTAGGTGGCGCCCTGATCGCACTTGAACCGGAACCGGCCCTGCTCACCGTCGCGGGTGGGGATGAGGATCGCGCCCCGGTTGGGCACCACGTCGGAGTAGATCGACAGTGCGTCGGTCGGGGCGACTCCGGTGCCCTCGCCGTCGCTCATCGTGCGCGGAACCCCGACGAACGCGATGCCGTCGAACCCGGCGCCGGACAGGTCGGTCAGCCGCCGGCGCAACGTCGGTTCGTCCATGAACGCGGTGACCTGGGTGCACAGCCCGTTCATCCCGGACAGCTCGGGGGTGATGATCGCCCAGAAGTCCAGCACGTCCATCTTGGGCTTCATCTCGATGGGACGGTCGTCGTCCTCCTCGATCATGCCGGGGATCATCACGTGGCGGATGCGGCCGTCGAGACCCGTTTCCGCGGAGCATCGCAGCACCTTATGCGCATCTTCCAACGCCTGCTCGTGCCCACGCTCGACGTTCGGCGGCACGAGCTCGAGCGCGATGGTGTTCAGCGTCACCGGGCTGCTCCTCATCAGACGGTTACTCCCCGCGCGCGGCAGGTCCTCTCTGACCACTATCCGCGCTCGCCAGGAAGCCTCACCATACAGACAGCGCCGTCCAGACCCGTTCCGGCTCCGCCGCTCGATGGCTCGCAGCTGTTTCCCAGCGTTTGACCACCTGATTACCGGCCGGCATCGGTATCAACGGAGCCATGACACCCGGACGACAATGCCTGGACACCGCGGAAGGTGTTCTCATCGCGCTTCGCCACTGCACGGTCGACGAGGCGTTCCGCGAGATCGTCCGCGCGGCGCAGCAGCATCGGGTGCCGCTGTTCACCCTCGCCGACGCGCTCGTCACGGCCGCGGGCGGTAAAGCGGACTCCCTGAATGCGGCGGCACGGGCCGCGGTGCTCGCCGAGTGGGGTTCCCTGTTGGCAACTCCGGAGCGTTTCGCCGTCGGCTGAGGCGCCGGTGCCGCTCGTACTGTGGAAAGGGTGAGCACCGCACCGACCGCCGTCACCTTCGCCGACCGCTACGCGCGCGACCTACCCGAGCTGGCGGTCCGCTGGCAGGCCGAATCGGCGCCCGACCCGCGGCTGCTCGTCCTCAACGAACCGCTGGCGGCCGAACTCGGCATCGACGCCGAGTGGCTGCGCAGCGCCGACGGCCTGCGGCTGCTGGTCGGCACGCAGATTCCCGACGGTGCGACCCCGGTCGCGCAGGCCTATGCCGGTCACCAGTTCGGCGGATATGTCCCCCGGCTGGGCGACGGCCGCGCGCTCCTGGTCGGCGAACTCACGACGACCACCGGAGAGCTTCGCGACCTACATCTGAAGGGGTCCGGCGCGACGCCGTTCGCCCGCGGCGGCGACGGGTTGGCCGCCGTCGGCCCGATGTTGCGCGAGTACATCGTCAGCGAGGCGATGCACGCGATGGGGATTCCGACCACCCGCTCGCTGGCCGTGGTCGCGACCGGCCGCCAGGTGCAACGCGAGACGCCGCTACCCGGTGCGGTGCTGTCGCGGGTGGCCAGCAGCCATCTGCGTGTCGGCACCTTCCAGTACGCCGCGAACACCGGCGACGTCGATATGCTGCGGCGCCTGGCCGACCACGCGATCCAACGGCACCACCCCGAAGCCGCCGGTGCGGGCAATCCTTATGTCGCACTGTTGGAGTCGGTGATCGCGGTGCAGGCGACGCTGATCGCCAAGTGGATGCTGGTCGGCTTCGTCCACGGCGTGATGAACACCGACAACATGACGATCTCCGGAGAGACCATCGACTACGGGCCCTGCGCGTTCATGGAGGCCTACGACCCCGAGACGGTGTTCAGCTCGATCGACTCGTGGGGCCGCTACGCCTACGGCAACCAGCCGGCGATCGCGGTGTGGAACCTGGCCCGGTTGGCCGAGGCGCTGCTGCCGTTGTTCGCCGACGACCAACAGCAGGCGATCGCGATCGCCGAGGGCAGCCTGGGTGGTTTCGCGCCCAAGTTCCAGGACGCGTTGTCTGCGGGCATGTGCGCCAAACTCGGGCTGACGGACACCCCGGAGGAGATCGCGGTGCCGTTGATGAACGACCTGATCACACAGTTGCATCAGAGCCACGTCGACTTCACGTCGTTCTTCCGCCACCTCGGGCAGGCGGCCCGCAGCGACGACGAACCCGCGCGTGGCCTGTTCCTCGATCTCGCCGCGTTCGACGAGTGGCTGTCGCGGTGGCACGCGTTGCGGCCCGACGCGACGGTGATGGATCGTGCCAACCCGATCTACATCCCTCGCAACCATCTGGTCGAGGAGGCGCTGACCGCCGCGACCGCAGGGGATCTCGACCCGCTGTACCAGTTGCTGGACGCCGTGACCGCGCCGTATGACGAGCGTCCCGGTCTGCAGCGGTACGCCGAGCCCGCGCCCGAGGAGTTCGGGAAGTACCGAACCTTCTGTGGGACCTGAGCCACGCACTTAGACTGCCCTCATGACTTTGCGACGGTCACTGATCGCGGGGCTCTTCGCGGCCGCACTGGCCGTACCGGTGTCCCCCGTCGTCGCCTCCGCCCAGCCGGGCAACTGTTGCTGCCCACCCGGGCAGACGGGCGTCATCTACGGTTGCGCATCGTTCTGCGTCGACGGAAAGGCCTTGGACACCAGCACGGGGTTGTGCGTGCCGGTCCCGCCGCCGTATCCGCATCCGCCGGTGGCCTGACGCACTTCGACCGGTCTGCCGAAGGTTAGGCCGACGCGGTGTCGGCAATTCAAGATCTATGCCCGACGAAACCCTGCGCCGTGACCTGCTGCAAGAACTGCTCCACGCGTACGGCCCCTGCGGTCAGGAAGATGACGTGCGCGAGGTGTGCCGCCGCGAGTTGGAGCCGCACGTCGACGAGATGTGGGTCGACGAGGCAGGCAATCTGATCGGCCTGCTCCGCGGTGAGGACCGCGAGGCCCAGCCGGCTCGGGTGATGGCCCACCTGGACGAGCTGTCGATGCTCGTCAAGCGGATCGAGTCCGACGGCACCCTGCACTTGACACCGCTGGGCACGATGTATCCGGGCAACTTCGGTCTCGGGCCGGTCGCGTTGCTCGGTGACCAGCGGACGGTGTGCGGCGTGCTCACCCTCGGCTCCGAGCACACCACCAAAGAGAGTCAGCAGATCTGGGAGACCAAACCGGACCAGGGTGATCAGGCGCTCGACTGGCTTCACGTCTACGTCTTCACCGGCCACACTCCCGAGGAGCTGGCCGAGGCGGGCATCAGAGCGGGTACGCGCGCATGCGTCCACCGAAGCAAGCGCACGCTCATCGACGTCGGCCCCGACTACCTCGGGTGCTACTTCATGGACGACCGCGCCGCGGTGACCGCACTGCTCGATGTGGCCGGTCGGCTGGCTCCCAGCGACGGGCGCCCGGCGCGCGACACCTACCTGGTGTTCACGACCGCCGAGGAGGTCGGCGGTGTCGGGGGCTCCTACGCCAGCCGCACGCTGCCCGGTGACCTGACGCTGGCGTTGGAGGTCGGTCCGACCGAAGCGGAGTACGGGACCTCCTGCAGCGGCGGCCCGATCGTGGCGTACAGCGACGCCGAGACCATCTACGACAAGTCGGTGGCCGATGCGCTCCTCGAGGCCGCTACCGACCTCGGCTTGTCACCTCAGCCCGCAGTGCTCGGCGCGTTCGAATCCGACGCTTCGCACGCGAAGGCCAGCGGGCTCACCCCGCGGGCCGGTCTGCTGTGCCTGCCGACACTCAGCACGCACGGCTACGAAGTCATTGCGCGGCGAGCGATTCCGGATATGGCCGCGGTGCTCGCCGAATTCCTGCGACGCGGCGTGTGAACGGTTGGGTGCGTCAGCCGCCGAGTTCGCCGGCGATACCGCGCTCGATCGCGACGCGGGCCCGCTCGGGCAGCACCACCAGGCCCTCGAGTTCGCGGCGGGCGAGCTCATAGCCGCGTTCGCGTTCCTGCGGAGTGGCCGCGGTGTCGGTCGCGACGCGCAGCATGCTCTGGGCGCGGGCGATGCGCTGCTGGTCCTGTGTGGAGAAATCGCTGCGCCGACGACGGAGCGCCTCGATCTCGGCGGCCTCGAACGCGGTGACGTAGTCGGTGACGGCGTCGACGTACTCGCGCGCCGCTTCGACGTCGTCGACGAGATCCTCGGCCTTGCCCGGACGCAACAAGTCCGCGCGCAACTTGGTCCGATGGAACCGCTCGGTCAGCGGATCGCGCATGTCGGTCATCAGCGGATAGTCGAGCAGCTTCGCGACGTCGAGCTCGTATTCGAGCCAACGGGTGTCGGTGCGGTCGTGCGCCTTCACCGCACGCGCGATCGCCTGCCACTGCATCGCCGTTCCGCTCGCGGGCTGCGGGGCCGTGTCGGCGGATTGCTCGCGGCCGGCGTCCTGCCGTGCACGCGCCGCCGTCAGCGCCCGCCACCCCCCGTAGAGCACGCCGGCGAGCGGAACGAGCACGATCAGCAGCTCGAGCAGGCGGATGATCAGGCCCATACCAACCCCATGAAGCCAGGATGCCACCGTCGCGCCGACCATGAACGCGGGCGGTCGCGACAACAGCCGGTCGGGAGACCGTTGGGCTAGTGCCCGCCTATCAGCGAAACTTTCGTTGTCAGCGAATTATTCGCTGAGAGGTGGGCAGGCGCGCATCAGCAATGCCTCGAGGATTCAGCCCGGGCCGTACGCTCGCGCGACGTCGGGCGAATCCAGCCAGCCCGAATACGTCGGCCGCTGCGGCCAACCCTCCGGCGAATCCTGCCACTCCTCCTGGCGGCCCCACGGCAGGAGGTCGATGAGCGCGAACGAGTGGCTGAGTTGTTCTGTGCCGCGACCGTTGGTGTGCCAGGTCCGGTAAACGGTGTCACCGTCTCGCAGGAACACGTTCACCGCGAAGCCTTCACCGGGCGCGGCGTCGACGTCGGCCCCGAACGAACTCTCCGACGACGAGTACCAGTCCATCCGGTTGCCGACCTTGGTGCGGTAGGCCAGCACCTCTTCGATCGGGCCGTTGGTGACGACGACGAAGCGGGCGTCGTAGTTGTCGAGGAACTCCAGCCGAGTGAACTGCGAGGTGAACCCGGTGCAGCCGCCGCACTGCCACTGCGCGCCGTCGGTCCACATGTGGTTGTAGACGATCAGCTGGGAGCGCCCCTCGAACACGTCGGCGAGCCGGACCGGCCCGTTCTCCCCGATCAACGTGTAATCCGGCATGCGGACCATGGGCAGCCGTCTGCGCTGGGCGGCTATGGCGTCCAGTTCGCGTGTCGCCGCCTTCTCGCGGCGGCGCAGGTCGTCGAGGGCGGCGCGCCAGGTCGCCTGGTCGACGACGGGCGGTAGGGCGGCCGGTTGAGTCGGGACGGACATCCGATGTTCCTCCTGCGGTGGTGGTGGCACTCGCAGGTTATGACCGACTCAGCGGCCGAAAGTCATCGTCAGCTCTTCTTGGATCCGCCGGATTTCTTGCCGCCCTTCTTCGACGCATCGGGCGTGTTCGCGATGGCCGCCGCACGCGACTTGCTCATGCCCTTTTTGCGCAGGCCTTCGTACTGTTTGTCGTTCTTGACGCTGGAACCGTGATCCTTTGCCATCGTGGCCTCCTCGCGGGTGGTTGCACGTTTGTACCGAATACCCGCGAGCGTGCATGTCTGCACACGACGCGCCGCGAAATTTCGGCGCTTCGCGCACGCTCACACCTCCGCCAGCGTGCGCAAATCACCGCATGACGTGCGGATACTGCTTGGCCGGGTGAACGTCGAACATGTCGCGGTATGACGGTGGCTGACGATCGCCGTCGTCTTTGATGCCGTACTTGACCGCCAACTCCGCCCCGATGAGCGTTTGGCCGCTCACCTCCGATAGATCCGGATCGCGATACAGCGCCCAGATGACATGCCCGGTCAGCTCGGGTGTTTCGGCGGTATCGGTGATGTGCCCGAACTTCTCGGGGTTGCTCGCGATGATCCCGCGGACCCGCTCGGTCAGCAGCGAACCCATCCAAATGGACACCGCGGCAATCCCGAATTCCCGGAAGTCGAAAGCCATGTCAGCGGCCATCTTGTCGGTACCGGCCTTCGGCACTCCGTACGCCGGCCCGAACGCGTAATGCACGGCGCCCGACGACGACGTGAACGCGACCAGGCCGCTGCGCTGGGGAAGCATCAGCGGCGCGGCATAGACGGTTGCGACATAGCTACTGCGCAGCCCGACGTCGAGGGTGTCGATGACGTTCAGCGGTTCTTCCCAGAACTTCGTGCGGCCCATCATCTCGTCGCGGATCAGCGCCGCGTTGTTCACCAGGATGTCGACGCGCCCCTGCTCGCGGGCGATCCGATCGAACAGCGCCTTGACCTGATCGTCGTCGCCGTGGTCGACGCGCACGGCAATACCCTTGCCGCCCGCGTCGGTGACCGCCTGCGCGGTCTCGTCGATCGTGCCCGACAACCGCGAACCCTCTGCGTTGCCGCCGTTCTGGGTTCGCCCCGTGACGTAGACGGTGCACCCGTGGCTACCCAGTGCGCGTGCGATACCCGCGCCTGCACCGCGGCTGGCCCCTGTCACCACCGCGACGGTCTCGCTCACCTGATCACTCTCCTCGAACGTCGGATCGACTTCGAGGCTGTACTGTACGCTCGTACAGCGGATCAGTTCGACCCGGGCTCGGAAGGACCAGAATGACCACGTACGACTACATCGTCGCCGGGGCCGGATCGGCCGGATGCGTTCTCGCCAACCGATTGTCAGCCGATCCCCGAGTCTCGGTGCTACTCGTCGAGGCCGGCGGTCCGGACCGCCATCCGTTGCTTCGGATTCCCAAGGGTTCCGGGATGCTGTTCGAGAACGAGAAGTACATGTGGCACTACACCACCACCCCCTTCGGCCCGGACCGCCACAGTGAACAGTGGATGCGCGGCAAGGTGCTCGGCGGCTCCAGTTCCATCAACGGGATGATCTACAACCGGGGCAACCGCGCCGATTACGATCACCTCGAACGGCTCGGCAACAAGGGCTGGGGTTGGGACGACATGTTGCCGATCTTCAAAGCCCTCGAGCACAACGAGTTCGGCGCCTCCCCCACCCGCGGCACCGGTGGCCCACTGTACATCTCGGTGCCCAAGGACCCCGATCCGTTGTGCGAAGAGATGATCACGGCGACCACCCGTGCAGGTTTCGGCAGGGTCCAGGACATCAACGAGTCCGACGCCGAGCGGGTCGGGTACGCCACCTCCACCATCCGCGACGGGCGGCGGGTGAGTGCGGCCCGTGCATTCCTGAAACCGGCTCTGCGGCGGTCGAATCTGACCGTCGCAACCAACACCGTCGCCCGCCGTATCCTGATCGAGAACGGCAGGGCGGTCGGATTGGTGATCCACGGTCCGCGCGGCGCCGCCGAGGTCCAGGCCCGCCGAGAAGTCATCCTTTCGCTCGGCAGCCTCAACAGCCCACGACTGCTTCAGCTGTCCGGGATCGGCCCGCGGGAGGTCTTGAAGGCCGCGGGCGTGCCCGTCGTCCTCGACCGGGACAACGTCGGCCGCCGGATGCGCGAACACCGCTGTGCGGCATTGCGCTTCAGGCTGAAAGAGGACCTCGGGTACAACAAGTTGCTCTCGAGCAACGTCGGCCAGGCCATCTCCGGCATGAAATACCTGGCGAGCCGGAAGGGCCCTCTGGCCGCACCGTCGTTCGACATCGTGGCGTTCGCCAAGTCACATGAGGACGCCGACCGCGTCGACGGCCAGATCATGATGGGCCCATGGACGCTTCCGCCCTACAACACCAGCGGCGAACCGGTGAGCATCGAACGTGAGCCCGGCATCTCCTGCCTCGGCATGGTGCTGCGCCCGACGTCACAAGGAAGCGTGGAGATCACATCGAACCGGCCCGACAGTGCGCTGCGGATCGACCCCAATTACCTGTCCAGCCCCGGGGACCGGGACACGACGGTGCGTCTGCTGCGCCGGATGCGCACCATCTTCGAACAGTCGCCGATCGCCGAGCGGATCAGCCACGAGACGTACCCCGGTCCCCAGGTGTGCAGCGACGATGAACTCGTCGATGCCGCCCTCGAGGGTGGATACTGCGGCTACCACGCCATCGGTACGTGCGCGATGGGCCCCGGCGACGACGACGTGGTCGACAGCGAGTTGCGCGTCCGCGGAGTCGACGATTTGCGGGTCGTCGACTGCTCCGTGTTGCCGACCATGGTGGCGGGCAACCTCAACGGGCCGATCATGGCAATGGCTTGGCGGGCCGCCGACCGGATCATCGACGGCTGACGACCGCCGGCATGGTGTCCCACCCGCGCACGGTGGACGACCTTGAGCGGCGGGCGTTCTCAAGGTCGATGTCCCATTCGGGCCAACGCTTGAGCACTTCCTCCAACGCGATCCGGCCCTCCAACCGGGCCAACGGTGCGCCGACGCAGAAGTGCGCCCCACGGCCGAAGGTCAAATGCCCGCCGGGCTTGCGGTGGATGTCGAAGCGGTCGGGGTCGGCGAAGTGGCGCTCGTCGCGATTGGCCGACGCCAGCATCATCAACAGCGCGCTGCCCGCGGGCACGGTTCGTCCCTGGAACTGCACGTCCTCGGTGGCGACGTAGCGCGCGACGTGCGGACCCGGCGGCTCGTAGCGCAACAGTTCTTCGATGGCGCCCGGCACCAGGGACAGATCGGCGGCCAGCTCCTTGCGCTGATCCGGATGTTCGGCGAGCACCTTGCCCATCCAGCCGAACAGCCGGCCGGTCGTCTCGACACCCGCACCGGCCACGACGGCCAGAAAAACGACGATCTCCTCTTTGGTGAGCCCGCGGATGGCGCCCGTTTCATCGGTGAACTCCACGTTGAGCAGTTCGGTGATCAGGTCGTCGGACGGGTTGTCCTCGCGCCACGCAACGTAATCGGCGAACATGTCTCCGTCGAAGTAGTGGTCCTTGTCCACCGGCAACGGCTTGCCCGGCTCGTTGCGCAGCGTCTCGTGGGCGTGGGCCCGGACCGCCGGCTGTTCGGCGTCGGGGATACCGACCAGCATGCCGATGGTCTTCATGGGCAGTTCGGCGCCGAGGTCGACCACGAAGTCGAAGCGGTCGCCATCGATCAACGGGTCCAGACACGCGACGCAGAAGGCCCGGACCTTCTCCTCGACCGCCCTGATCCGCTTGGGTGTGAAGGCCCGGGACACGATCGCGCGGTGGATGGTGTGCAGCGGCGGGTCCTCGTTGATGAACACTCCCGGCGGCATCACCGGGTCGACCATGACGACCTCGAGAATGTCGCCTTTGGCCGAGCTGAGCCGCGCCGTGTCCCGCAACGCGGCGTCTACGTCGTCGTAGCGGCTGACGGCCCAGAAGCCGTGACGCTCATTGTGATACAGCGGAGCCTCGTCGCGCAGCCTGCGGTACGTCGGATAGGGGTCGAGATCGATTGCGACGTCCCAGGGGTCGTAGTAAAGGTCGCTCACACCGTTTCTCCTCGGAAAGTTTGTACGAGCATATAGCATCGGCTGTACGGTCGTATAGGGACGAAGAAGGAGCGAGTCGATGGCCAAGCGCATGATCTTCACCCTGCTCGTGATGAACTCGGTCGGTCACAACTTCCACGGCGGCTGGCGGCATCCGCGCGCCCGCAACCGGGATTTCAAGACCTTCGACCTGTGGACGGACCTGGCGCGCAAGGCCGAGGCCGCCAAGATTGACGCGTTCTTCTTCACCGACACGCTCGGCGTGCAGGGCGAGTACAACGGGTCGGGCGACGTGGTCTTCGAACAGGCCATGAACGTGCCGATCGGCGACTGCACGATGCTGATCCCCGCGCTCGCACGCGAGACCGAGCACATCGGGTTCCTCTACACGAGTTCGGTGATCCAGCAGCACCCGTTCGTGTTCGCCAGACAGGTTTCCACGCTCGACCATCTCAGCGGCGGCCGGGTCGGCTGGAACATCGTCACCTCGGCCAACGAACGCGCTTTCGCCAATCTCGGCGTGCCCGGCGGGATGTCACACGACGACCGTTACGAGTGGGCGAAGGAGTACGTCGACGTCGCCTACAAACTGTGGGAAGGGTCCTGGGACGTCGGCGCGGTGGTCGACGACCCGGCACGCGGTGTCTACACCGATCCGGCGAAGGTGCACGAGATCAATCACGTCGGACAGCGCTACAGTGTTCGCGGTTACAACCTGATGGAGCCGTCGCCGCAACGGGTCCCCCTGCTGGCACAGGCCGGCGGCTCGCCCGCGGGCCTCGAATTCGCAGCCCGTCACGCCGAACTGATGTTCCTGTCGGCGTTCACCCCTGAGACCATCGCCCAGCAGGTCGCCACCGTGCGGGGATTGGCACGCCAGCACGGGCGCTCCGAAGCGGACATCTTGTTCCTGCAGGGGCTGATGTTCGTCGTCGGTTCCACCGACGAGGAGGCCAACCGCAAATGGATGGAGCTGGAACAGTGGCGCAGCGCCGAGGCGCAGACCGCGTACTTCGCCAGCCTGAGCGGCATGGACCTGGGCCAGTACGACCCGGCGACACCGCTGGTCGATCTCATCGACGAGATGCCGGGGATCCGCGGAGCGTTTCTCTCGTTGATCAACGCGTGGCCCGACGGCGGAACGCCGACCATCAACGACTTCCTGTCGACGATGTCGATGCCGCAGATGGTGGTCGGATCGCCGGAGACCATCGCGACCCGGTTGCTCGAGTTCCAGGCCGCCGGGTCGGACGGCGTGCAGATCATGAACATGCTGATGCCGGAGAGCTACGACGAGTTCTTCGACCACGTCGTACCGGTGCTCCAGGACAAGGGCCTGATGCAGGCCGAGTACCGTACCGGCACTCTGCGGGAGAAGATCTTCGGCGCCGACGACCCCCACATCAGCCCACGACATCCGGCGTTCGGATATCGAGGCATGTTCAGCTGAGGGCCCGCGGCGCGACGGGTGCGAGAATGTTCGTCAGCCAATCTGAGAGGTGACGATGGCAGCAGCGCCCCGCCGCGTCGGCGCGGAGACGTCCAAGACGCGTGACATCCTGCTCGACTCCGTCGAGAAGATGATGCTCGAAGAGGGATATGCCAGCGTGAGCTACCGCGCGCTGGCGGCCCGAGCGGGCGTCACCGCGAGCCTGGTGCAGTACTACTTCCCCTCGCTCGACGACATTTTCCTCGCCGCGATCCGCCGCTACTCCGAGCGCAACCTCGCGGTGCTGAGCAAGGCGCTCGAGACGCGGTCCGAGGACCCGTTGCACGCCCTGTGGGAGTACAGCTGGGACGAGGCGACCGGCGCACTGATCACCGAGTTCATGGCCCTGGGCAACCATCGGAAGTCCATCGCCTCGGAGATCGCCGAGGTCACCAACCGGGTCCGCAAGATCCAGATCGACGCGCTGGCACAGCGGTACGGCGCTCGCACCCGGTTGGATGGCGACCTGTCGCTGGGCGCCGCCGTCCTGCTGATCACCGGAATCCCTAAATTCCTCAACCTCGAAGAGGGTGTCGGCGTCGACGCCGCCCACACCGAGGTCGTCAAGGCGGTCGAGAAATACCTCGACGCGATCGAACCGCGGCCCGCGCGTCGCAAGCCGCGGAAGGGCTCGACCGCTCGCCGCTGACCTTGCTATACGACTGCATAGGTTGTACGTTCGTACAGCAGGCAGTGCTATGGCGAGGGGATGGACGACGTGAACCGCGTGGCAGTGGTCACCGGCGGCGGCTCGGGGCTGGGCCGCTCGATTGCCGAACATCTCGCCCGGGCAGGGCATTCCGTCGCGGTGCTGGATGTCAACGGTGACTCCGCATTCCAGGTCGCCGACGATCTGCAGGCTGCGGGAGCCCACGCGGTCGGTATCTGTGCCGACGTGTCCGATCAGGCAGCGGTGCATCGGGCGTTCGAGATGGCACGGAAGTCGTTGGGCCCGACCGAAATTCTCGTGACCAGTGCCGCGTTGGCCGGGTTCACCAAGTTCGAGGAGATCACCCTCGACGAGTGGAACCGCTACCTCGCGGTCAATCTGACGGGCACCTTCCTGTGCATACAGGCCGCGCTGCCCGACATGGTCGCGTCGCAGTGGGGGCGGATCGTGACGATCTCGTCGGCCGCGGGTCAGAACGGCGCCGTCCGTCAGGGTCACTACTCGGCGACCAAGGGTGGGGTCATCGCGATGACCAAGACGGTCGCCGCGGAGTATGCGGCGAGGGGAATCACCGCCAACACCGTCCCGCCGTTCGTCATCGACACCCCGATGTTGCGCGAACAACAGCGCGCCAACAAGCTGCCGCCGGCCGAGATGCTGGTGCGCGCCATTCCCGCCGGACGCCTCGGCACCGGCGACGACGTGGCGGCCACCTGTGCGTTCTTGTGCTCGGAGGGTGCGGGTTACGTCACCGGTCAGGTCATCGGAGTCAACGGAGGAGCGGTGCTGTGAGTACAACCGACGAGATCGCACGGCGCGAGTACCACTTCGACCGCCACCGACCGGAGTACCGCAACCAGTTTCTGAACATCACCCACGAGATGCATCGCAAATGCCCGCTCGCGTGGACCGGCACCTACGGCGGGCACTGGGTCGCCGCGGGCGGTCACGAGGTCTTCGAACTCGCCCGGTGCCCGCACGTGTCCAACGACCACGATGTGCACAACGAGCGGCGCGGCTACAAGGGCATCTCGATTCCGACCATGCTCGATGCGGGCAATTTCCGCGGCGGCATGCTGGAGATGGACGACCCCGAGCACCGCTACTACCGCGACGCGTTGAACCCCTACCTGTCTCCGGCCGCGGTCAAGCGGTGGCAGCCGTTCGTCGACGAGGTGGTACGTGCCTGCCTGGACGACCACATCGAGTCGGGCCGAATCGATTTCGTCGACGATCTCGCGAACGTCGTGCCCGCGGTGTTGACCCTGGCCATGCTGGGAGTCCCACTGGCCAAGTGGCGGATGTACAACGAACCGGCACACGCGTCGGTCTACACCCCGCCGGACTCACCCGATGCAGAACGCGTTCGGGAGCTGTACATGGCGATGGGCGTCGACCTGTTCACCAATCTCGCCGAGATCCGCGACAACCCGCGTCCGGGGATCATCGACGCGCTGGCCCGGTTACGGATCGACGGTGAGGCGCCACCTGATATCGAGCTCATCGGCATGCTCAACCTGCTCATCGGTGGAGGCTTCGACACCACGACGGCTCTGACCGCACACGCACTCGAGTGGCTCGGTGAGCACACCCACCAACGCGAGCGGCTCAGCACGCAACGTGCGGCGTTGCTCAACCCGGCCACCGAGGAGTTCTTGCGCTACTTCACCCCCGCGCCGGGTGATGCCCGGACGATCTCGGCGGACATGGATCTTGACGGCGTCGCGCTGAAAGAGGGTGAGCGCCTGTGGCTGTCGTGGGCGATGGCGAACCGTGACCCATCTCTGTTCGACGATCCCGATGACCTCGTTCTCGACCGGAAGGCGAACCGTCACTTCAGTTTCGGGCTCGGGGTTCACCGATGCATCGGTTCCAACGTCGCGCGGACGGTGTTCAAATCCATGCTGTGCGCGGTGCTCGACCGTATGCCCGACTACCGGTGTGATCCGGACGGCACCGTCCACTACGACACCATCGGCGTCATCCAGGGCATGCGTCACCTGCCCGCGACCTTCACGCCCGGTCGGGCGCTCGGACCGGGCCTGGACGAAACGGTCGACCGGTTGCAGCGGATCTGTGACGAACAGGGCCTGGCCCGCCCGATCACCGAACGCAAAGAGGCTGCGGTGATCGATTTCTAGCGGGTTCAGGCGGGGGGCACCGGTCGCACCTTGTTATGCACCAACTCGATCAGCTGACCCTCGGGATCGCGGGCCATGCAGGCGAATCCGCCGCCGGGGTCGGCGACGATCGTGCCGCCTGCGGAGGTGACCGCGGTCTGTGCCGCGGCAATGTCGTCGACGGCGATCGACAGGTGCGTCAGGCCCGCACCGACCATGCCGCGTTCGGGCTCATCGGGTGCGGGGTGCCCCGAGAACGTCAGCAGTTGCAGGACGAAGCCGTCATCCTGCTGCAGATAGGCGGCTTCGAACCCGATCGGCGGTGAGAGCGGAAGAAGTCCGGCGGCCATCTCGTCGGGGATGGTCATCCTTTTCACCTCGATGAAGCCGAGTGCTTCGTAGAACCGCTTCGAGGCGTCGATGTCGCGCACGCGCAGACCGACATGACTGACACCCATGTCACACCCCCGCCGGGCCGGGGCCGCCGTGCATGTACAGCGTCTGGCCCGAGCAGAAGCTAGAGGCATCGGAGGCGAAGAACAGCACGCCGTGGCCGATCTCGTCGGGTTCGCCGACACGCCCGGCCCCGTTGGTCTGGCCGATCATGTCGATGTCGAAACCCTGGCGCGCAGCGTCGGATTCGAGGCCCGGCGTACGAATGGCTCCGCAGGCGATCGCGTTGACCCGCACGCCTTTGCGGGTCCAGGCGGCCGCCATCGATCCGGTCAGGTTGTTCAGTCCGGCCTTGGCCGCGGCGTAGGCGACCGCCTGGGGCATGGCCAGCAGGCTGGCGCCCGACGAGATGTTGACGATCGCCCCCTTGCCCTGCTTGATCATCGGCTCGACCGCGGCGCGGGACAGATACCAGGCACTGGACAGGTTCAGGTCGAGGACGTGCTGCCATTCATCGTCGGTCCACTTCATGATCGACTTCGTCTCACCGCCGCCGGCGTTGTTCACCAGCACGTCGAGGCGGCCGAACTCGGCCAGTGTCGTGGCGACCAGCTCGCGGCATGCGTCGGCCTGGGTCACGTCCGTCGGCACGGCGAGCGCGCGGCGCCCGAGCGCCTCGATCTCGGTGACGGTGGATTTCAGCGGTTCGGTTCGGCGTCCGGCGAGCACGATGTCGGCGCCGCGCTCGGCCAGTGTCAGTGCCGAACCGCGGCCGATGCCGGTTCCGCCGCCGGTGATGACGGCGACCCGTCCCTCCATCGAGAATCTGTCGTTCACATGCACGTCCTTTCTGGTGTGGTCTATCAGGTTGGCGGTCAACGGAGTTCGTCGACGACACGCGCGTAACGGTCCAGGTAGTCCAGCGTCGTCGACGGGTCGTTGCCGTCGCGGCGGCCGCCGCCCAGCACGGCCCGGTTGAAGCCGAGATCCCGGTACCGCTTGAGCCGCTCGGGTTTCGGGTCGCCCCAGGCCATGACCGTCAGGTCCAGCGTCGCCGGGTCGCGGCCCGCGTCCTCGGCTGCATGCCGGTAGTCGGCCAGCGCCGCCGCGAGATCGGCGAACGCCGCGTCTCCGGGCAGCCAGCCGTCGGCCCAGGCCAGACACTCGCGTGTCGCCTTCGGGCCGGTGGTGGCGGCCAACAGCGGTGGGTTCGGTCGCTGGAACGGCTTGGGCTGGGACCAGACCGGCTCGAATTCGTAGAATTCTCCGTGGTGTTCGGCTTCGTCGTCGGTCCACAGCTTCTTCAGCGCGGCGACCATGTCGGCCAACGCCCGGTACCGGTCCCGCCACGCGATCGGACTGCTCGTCTCCAGCTCCGCGCGCATTCCGACCCCCACGCCGAGCACGAGGCGCCCCTGGCTCAGCTGGTCCAGGGTCGCGACCTGCTTTGCAAACGTGAACAATTCGCGCTCCAGCGGCAACACCACCGAGGTGCCGACCCGTAACGTCGTCGTCGCCCGCACAGCGACCAGCAGCGACAAGAATGGATCCCACATCTGTTTCTGCGCGTCGAGCAGGCCGGCGGGGAGCTGACCGCGTGCGGCCACGGGAATCTGCGGGTGTTCGCCGACCCACAGCGACTCGAATCCACGGGCTTCGAGCTCGACGGCAAGAACGTCGGATTGGAGGTCGTGCGGTGTGTTGAGCGAGACGAAACCCAGGTCCACCGTCACGCTCCTTTACGCCGCCGCCGGTTGTGCCATACGATCGTACAATGCCATACGTTCGTACAACAAGCGCGGCTCCGGCTCGAAGGCTTGCATCGTGACCGCGCCCATCACCGACGAGCTGTATTACGACCCGTACGACGTGGCGATCGACGTCGACCCGTATCCGGTGTACCGACGGCTTCGCGACGAGGCACCGGTGTATTACAACGACAAGTTCGGGTTCTGGGGCCTGAGCCGGTTCGCTGATGTGGAGGCGGCGCTGCGCGACGCCGAGAACCTCAGCTCGGCCAAGGGCGACATCCTCGAGGTGGTCAAGGCCGAACCGGTTATGCCGCTGGGGGTGTTCATCAACGAGGACCCGCCCCTGCACACCGTGCACCGCCTGTTGGTCTCCCGCGCATTCACCCCGCGCAAGATGGCGGCCATCGAGGACCAGGTGCGGAACTTCTGCAGGGCATGCCTGGATCCGTTGCGCGACGGTGATCGCTTCGACTTCACCACGGACCTCGGCGCCGAGATGCCGATGCGCGTCATCGGGATGCTGGTCGGCATGCCGGACTCGCTGCAGCGATCGGTACGCAGTGTCGCCGGTCGCCGGCTCCGCAACAAGCCGGGTGAGCCGTTGCCCGTCAGCAAGGACAACTACTTCAACGGCAACATGTTTGCCGACTACGTCGCCTGGCGCGAGCAGAACCCGTCAGACGATCTGGTCACCGAACTGCTCAACGTCGAGTTCACCGACATCGACGGCACGGTGCGGCGGTTGAGCACCGAGGAGCTTCTGGTCTTCCTCGGCGTGATCGCCAACGCGGGGACCGAGACCGTTGGCCGGCTGTTCGGCTGGCTGGGCAAGCTGCTCGGCGAACACCCGGATCAGCGGCGCGAGTTGAGCCGCGACCCGCGCCTGATCGCGAACGCCGTCGAGGAGGTGCTGCGTTACGAGCCGCCGGTACACCACATCGCGCGTTATGTCGCCAATGACGTTGTGTACCACGGGCAGACGATCCCGGCCGGCAGCGCGTTGCTGTTGATGAGCGGATCGGCGAACCGCGACGAGGCCAAGTTCGACGATCCGGACACCTTCGACATCCACCGCGTCGCCAACAACCACCTGTCATTCGGGCGGGGCACGCATTTCTGCCTCGGCGCATCGCTGGCCCGGGTCGAAGGCAGGGTGGCCCTGGAGGAGATCCTCAAGCGCTGGCCCGACTGGACCATCGACACGGACAACGCCGTGCGGGCGCCGACGGCGACGGTACGTGGTTGGGATTCGATGCCCGCGGTGCTCGGCTGAGGCCTTCAGTGCGCCGACTGTGCGTTCAGCTACGCGACACGCCGGAAACCCGTCGCAGGACGCACAATCGGCGCGCGGTGATCAGCGTCGGGAGCGCCTCGCCGGCACGTTGAGCCGGTTGTCGGGCGTGTCGAGCTCGGCGAATTGCATTGGCCACGGGTCGGTTCCGTGCTGGACGACCCAGCATGACCCGCTGGCGTCAAGTGGCGCCGTCGCCGCCGCGACGACGGCGTCCGCGCTGGCTTCCGGCTCCATCACCGGCACTCCGATGCCCTCGACCAGCGCCCGCCGGTCCCCGAGGGCGCCGGTTTCTGTGATGCCCGGGCAGATGGTGTGCACCGCGATGTGCTCGGCGGCGAGGCCCGGAGCGACCGAGCGCATCAACCCGACGACGGCGTGCTTGCCGAGCGAGTACACCGGGTCGGGATGCCACGGCATGAGTCCGGCGAGCGACGCGGTGGCCAGGATCGCACGGTCGCCCTCGCCCAGGGTCCGCATCGTGCGCACCGCGTTGACCACCCCGTACACCACACCGTCGAGGTTCACGCCCAACGATTTCCGGTACTCGGCCAGATCGAGTGTGCCGATGTCACCCGACCACCGCACGGTGATCCCGGCGTTCAGCAACGCGAGGTCGAGCCCGCCGAGCTCCTCGAGGCACTGTGCGAACGCCGTCGCCACCTGGTCGGCGTCGGCGACGTCGCACGTCAGCGACATCCCCCCGAGCGGCTCGGCCACCGCACGCGCGGCGTCGCCGTCGATGTCGAGCACGCAGACGCGCATGCCTTCGGCCGAAAGGCGTTGAGCTGCAGCCCGTCCGATACCTGACCCGCCGCCGGTGATCAGCGCGACCCGCCCGGCCAGGTGCATCACCGCCTCACCACCGGTCGACGGGTTCGCTGTCCATTTGCAGCGGCCGGGCGTAGGACAGGTCGGTCCGATCCCACCTGCCCTTGATGAAGCCCTTCACCGCACCGGACGCCAGCACCGACGAGTCGCCCTGCATCATCCATTCGATCGTGCAGCGCCGCAGCGCGATCTTCCACTCACCGTCACGGCGTTCGAGGCGGTCGAGGTAGCGCCCGCCCATCAGCGCGACCACCTTGCCCCCCTTGGCCCGCATCGAGCCCATCACGTAACTCTCGGCATGGGCGACGTCACCGTCGATTTCACAGGTGTGGGTGGTGATGTTGTGCAGGTGATCCTCGAACACCGCGCTGTGTGCGGTGTTGGCGTATTCGGCGTACTCGGCTCCGACCTTCACCACGGGACCGTGTTCGTCGACGCCGTCGGAGAAGTAGACGCTCGACATCAGTTCGGCGTCGTGACGGTCGTGGCCGCGGGCCTGATTCATCACGCAGTCCAGGATCGCGATCCTGTCCTCGACGTACTGCAGCCGGCTGCGCAGCTGGTCGAGATCGTCGGCTGTGGTCATGGCGGTCCCCTTCCGTGGCGTCTTATACGGGCGTACAGCACGTTATACGATCGTATAGCATTCCCTCAACGCGCCGGTCCTTCCCGCTAAGGTCGACGGGCAGGAGCAGGACCGCCGAACGGAGGAGCATGCCGCAGCCCACCAATGATGTCTGGGAGACGCTGGCCACCGCGCGGGCGATTCGCCGCTTCACCGACGAGCCGGTCGACGCGGCCACGCTTGACCGCTGCCTGGAGGCCGCGACCTGGGCTCCCAACGGCGCCAACGCCCAGCTGTGGCGGTTCGTCGTGCTGGACTCGCCCGAACAGCGGGCCGTCGTCGCGCAGGCGGCTCAGGCGGCGCTGCGGTCGATCGAGTCGATCTACGGCATGAGCCGGCCCGCCGATAACGACCACAGCCGGGCCGCCCGCAACAACCGCGCCACTTACGAACTCCACGACCGCGCAGGCGAACTCATTTCGGTGCTCTTCACCGCATTCCGCAACGAGTTCTCGTCCGAGTTCCTGCAGGGCGGCTCGATCTTTCCCGCGATGCAGAACTTCTACCTGGCCGCCCGCGCGCAGGGTCTCGGCGCGTGCTTCACCAGCTGGGCGTCCTACGACGGGGAGACGTTGATTCGCGACGCCGTCGGGGTGCCCGACGAGTGGGCGTTGGCCGGGCACATCGTCGTGGGCTGGCCGCGCGGCAGGCACGGCCCGGTGCGCCGACGGCCCATCTCCGACGTCGTCTTCCGCAACCATTGGGACGCCGACCGCAGCGACATCATCTACGGCGCAGGCGCCCGCAAGCGCTGACCACCCCTGGGGCGAGCGACCGTGTTTGCGCCCGGACACGCCGCGCTCTGGCGACATTCCGCGGTCGCTCGCGGCGCCTGAGGGACCTCAGACGGCCACCGCCAACCGCGCGGCGGGATGTAACCACGCAGCGACGTTGCGGACATAGTCCTTGAACGCATCCAGCCGCGACGGATCCTCCTTGATCTGCGAGCCGGGCCGCTCAGTCACGAACGATGGTGCGCCGCAGTCGATATCCCAGTTGTAGTCGGCGAAGTGATGAAACGTCGACTCGGCGACGGCCCGGCCCATCGGCCTGCCATCCGGCGCGCGCTCCCCGTCGAGCAGAACCGCGAGGTTGAACACCCGGCCGGTTGTCGCACTCCTGCCTTGCGCGAGCACGGTGGCGTTCGGCACGCCGTCCGCCGAGACCAGCCCTTCGTGCGGATGCGCGGGGAACCACTCGATCCGCCCGCTGTCGGTGCACCCGGTGCGAAGCAGCTCGTGAGCCGGCTCGGACGTCAACACCCGCTGGTAGTCCCCGTTGGCCCCGGAGTGGTAGTTGGGCCACGAGATGGCAGGCGTGTCTCGGTCGTCGCACATCGTCTCCGGATCGATTGTGGCGTCGTGAAACTCGTTGACAAGGCCGAGCGAGCCAAGCCGATTGAGGCAACAGCCGAGGTCCTGGTGGTCCCGCGCGGTGAGCACACCACCGCCGGCGTAGCGGAACCGCAAGATCGCCGCGGCTTCGGCTGCGGTCAACCCGTTTCCGACATCGACGGCCATCAGCCACAGCTGGTCGTAGCCGAGCCGGTCGAGGTGGCTGAGCACCGGATCGTCGTCTCCGTCGACCCGGTTGCGTGTGAGGACCTCGTGGCCTGCGGCGCGCAATTCGTCGGCCAACAGCGAAAACCTCGAGACGTCCCAATCTTCGGGGTGAGCACAGATCGTCGTCTGCAACAGGATTCTTGACATCGGAGTTCACTCCTGCACAGCGGACTCGGCGGGCACCCGAAGATGCTTGCGCGCTGCGAGTTCTGCTTCGTCGACCAGTACCAGCATCGGCTGATCCGGAGCGCAGAGCATCGTCACGGTGAACCGGCAGCGCGTGTCGTCGCGGTTGTTGGCGTCGGAGTAGTGGATGACGTCACCGCCGGGTTCCCAGAACGCCTCGCCGGCCCGGATCACCCGCGGCGGTTGGCCTTCCAGCTCGAACAACATCTCGCCTTCGAGCACATATCCGAACGCGGGACCACCGGGGTGCCGGTGTGGCGGGGCGCCGGGACTCCCCGGCGGGTAATCGATCACGACGGTCATGGCGTGTGCGTCCGCGGGGATGAACGGCGGTTGCGCCTCCTGCACAACGGTCAGGGCGTTCTCCCACGAGGTGTCCTGATTTTCGGTCATTGTCGTTCTCCTCCGGTCGTTTTGGATGGGTCAGGTGGCCGAGCCGCCACCGTCGACGTGCAATACCGAGCCGGTGATGAAGCTCGCGCGCGGTGAGGCCAGAAACAGCACCGCCTCGGCGATCTCCCGGGGCTTCGCCGTCCGTCCCAGGGGCAGCGCGCGGCCGAGCTCTTCATTGGTCTCACCCCATTCAGCCTCGACCCCTTCGGTTTTCGTTGGGCCGGGGGCGACGCTGTTGACACGGACGCCGCCAGGGCCGAACTCAGCGGCCCACGTACGGGTCAGCGACTCGATGGCGGCCTTCGATGCGCTGTAGACCCCGGCTCCCGGCACGCCTTTGGACGCGACCATCGTCGTGACGTTGACGATCGAACCGTGTCCTCGCTGCAGCATTCCCGGGACCAGACCCGCCGCCAGAAAGTACGAACCACGCACGTTGGTGTCGAAGGTCAGCTCGAACGCGCCG
This sequence comes from Mycolicibacterium novocastrense, assembly GCF_001499835.1. NCBI lineage: Bacteria > Bacillati > Actinomycetota > Actinomycetes > Mycobacteriales > Mycobacteriaceae > Mycobacterium > Mycolicibacterium novocastrense. Next base: position 58,350 of record NZ_LQIH01000012.1, on the reverse strand, counting down.
ACCTGCTGATCGACGGTGGTCGCCGCGGGAAAAGCGGCGGCGTTGTTGACCAGGATGTCGACGTCGCCGGCCTGCTCGAGCAGCGATGCGACCGAATCCATGTCCGAGAGGTCGGTCCGGACGAAGCGCACGTTGCCGTCGATACCGGATGCGGCCCGCTCCCCTCGTTTGCCGTCTCGACCGGTGATGATCACCGCGGCTCCCTCGCGCGCGAACAGCCGCGCACAGGCGAGCCCGATCCCGGCTGTGCCACCGGTGATCAATGCGTTCTTGTAGGCCAACTCCATTGGTGTTCTCCAGTCAGGCGATGCAGTGTTCGAGGGTTTCTGCGGGGTCGTGGGCGAGGTGGGCCAGCGCGACGCGCAGTCGCTGCCTGGCGCGCGAGATCCGCGACATCACGGTGCCCATCGGGATGTCGAGGATCTTCGCCGTCTCGGCGTAGGTGTATCCCTCGACGTCGGCGTAGTAGAGAACCTCGCGGAAGCCGTCCGGCATTGCGGCCATCGCGGCTTTGACGTCGCCGTGGGGCAGGGTGTCGAGCACCTCGGCTTCCGCCGACCGCAGTGCGCCGGGTTGGTGTGCGGCGCAATCGAACAATTCAGCTTCGGTCATGTTGTCCGCCGGGACCTCGGTCACGCGACGTTGTTTGCAGCGGTGCGCGCTGACCCAGCGGTTGTGGAGGATGCGGAACAGCCACGCCTTGAGGTTGCTGCCCTCCCGGAAGGACTCGAATCCGCTGTAGGCGTGCAGGAGCGCATCCTGGAGAAGGTCCTCGGCATCCGCGTCGTTGCGGGCCAGCCGACGCGCTCCCCGCGCCAGTACCTCGAACAGGGGTTGAACGTCGCGCGTGAACCGCGCGGCGAGTTCTGGGTCCGGGGCGGTCCTGGTGGGCAGGGACGTGATGGTCATGATCCGGTCTCCTCGAGTCGCGGGTGTCACACCTCACGCTCGTCGCCGCTCAGGCAAAAGGAACCCTTGAGAACCCGTAGTCCACGGTCCGTAGTCCGTAGTGGGTCAGTCGCCGACGAAGCTGACGGTCTCCTCGAGCGGGGCCCGCCCCGTGCGGATATAGCTCTCGTCGGGGTCCTGGTAGCCGATCGACATACCGCAGAACAGCATGAGCTCGTCGGGCGGTTGTACGGCGTCCGCGACGGTCTCGCGGACCTGGGACCAGGCCATCTGCGGACAGCTGTCCAGGCCCTCGGCTCGCAGGAGCAGCATCACGGTCTGCAGGTACATCCCTAGATCCGCCCACTGCGGCCGGCCGAGATCGCGGTCGATGTAGCAGAACAGGGCCGCGGGGGCGCCGAAGCAGTCCCAGTTCGCGATCGCGGCCCGCTGCCGGGCCTCCCAGTCCTCGCGCTCGATGCCCAGTGCGCTGTAGCGCTCCCTGCCGAACGCCGATCGGCGTTCACCGTAGGGGGATTTCAGCTCTGGCGGGTACAGCTGGTACTCGCGCTCATCCCACGGGTCTCCCGCGGCCACCCGCTCCGTGGCGAGCTTCTTGAGCCGCTCCAGCGGTTCGCCGGTCACGACGTAGATCCGCCACGGCTGCAGGTTGGACCCCGACGGTGACCACCTGGCGGCGTCGAGCACACGCTCGAGCACCTCCAAGGGGACGGGTTCGTCGGTGAAGCCCCGCACCGCCCGTCTGCTCTTGACTGCGTCGTAGACGTCCATGGCTCCTCCACTTTCTGAAGATCACGCCTTTCGGCTGTGCTTCAAGCCTCGCCCGATCCACGATCTGGCGAACCCTTGAACGCCAGTGGTCGCCGGGGTTTACGAACTCCGCGGATGATTCGGTCGCAAGCCATTCGTTCTTGTCGACATGACCGGAGCGCAGCGGCAGATCGCGACCTCAGTCCTGGTGATAGGAACCGGCGGCGCGGGTCTGCGTGCCGCGAAGCTCGTCGGCAAGCTCGTCGAGTGACTAGCTCGCCCACGACACGCCGCGAAGCTGTCTGCGCGAGGTGATTCCGAGCTTGACGAACACCTTGCGCAGATGCCACTCGACGGTGTGTGTGCTGATGAAGAGCTGGGCGCCGATCTCCTGGTTGGTCAGGCCGTCGGCGGCGAGCCGGGCGATCTGTGCTTCCTGGGCGGTCAGCTCGCCGCCCGGGCTCTGCTGCTGTTTGCGCACCTTCTCCCCGGTGGCCACCAGTTCGCGGCGCGCGCGTTCGGCGAAGGCCCGCGCGCCGATCCGCGTGAACGTCTCGTGGGCCTCGGTGAGTTCGCGGCGCGCGTCGATCCGCCGGTTGGCCCGGCGCAGCCATTCACCGTAGAGGAGCCGAGTCCGCGCGACGTGTACGACGATGCCGGCGCGCGCCAGGCGTTCGATGGCCTCGGTGAACAGCCGATCCGCGTCGCCGCCGTCGGCCACCAGGGCCTGCGCATTGGCCAGCGCGCCGAGTCCCCAGTCGGTGCCGCTGGCGCCTGCCCGCTCCTCGAGACGGCCAACGGCCCACCTAGCCGCGTCGTCGGCCCCGGCGCGCGTCGCCGCCTCGATGAGCTCGAAAAGACACCACCCGTGGATTCCGAAGTCGTCGTAGTCACATGCCTCGCGCGCTGCGGCGAGCGCCTCCTCGTAGCGGCCGAGCCCGTTGTACAACAACGCGGTCGCATAGCCGGTGAGCCCCAACAGGCGTCCCTCACCCCTGGCGATTCCGTCGGCCGCGGCACTCTCGAGCAGCGGAACGGCCTCCGCCGCGTCGCCGCGCCACGCGCTCAGCAGCACCCAGTGGTACCGCACCGGGGAGTTGTGGTCGGTGGCGGCGGTGATCGAGGCGGCCTCTTCGAGAAGCTCCGCGGCCGTGGCGAATTCACCGGCCAAAGTGTGGACGCCGGCCCGGTAGATGAGGGCTCGCGGCAAGCCCGCGAGCGCTCCGGTTGAACGGGCATAGCGCACCGCGGCGGTCGACAACTTTCGCAATGTCCGCTCGTCCCACAGTTCGTGGGCCGAGGACTCCTGCAATATCGGGAATCCGGGTACCTTCAACCATCGGCCGACCGCGGTCTCGTCGGACTCCGCCTGCTCACACATCGCCTCCAGCCCCGCCCGCAACGCCGCCCAACCCTGTCCGACCCCGCCGGTGATCCGTTCGGCCACCCCTTTGAGCAGATGGTCAATGGCGCGCGGCAGTTCCGAGACATCCTGCAGCGCAACGCGTGCATCCTCGGCGGCTCGCACGAGCGCACCAGACTCCCCCAGGCGGCCCGCGTACATCAAAGCCGCGATTCCCTCGAGGTAGCTCTCCCTGGACGAATAACCGTCGACACCGTGGAGGCGGCCGGCGGCGTCCAGCAGCGGTGGCGCGGTCTGTGACAGTCGCGGCGCACCGGCTTCACCTGCCCGGCTCCGGACGAAGTCCATCTGTGCCCGCAGCCGCGCTATCTGTGCCCGCTGCAGGTCGGTCAGGGGGCTGAGTTCGGCGATCGCCAGGAGTTCGTGCGCAGCTCCCGGTGCCGCGGCGTCCCGTTTGGCGTAAGCGGCCGCCAGCGCCCTCGCCCCACGCAGCAACGGGTCGGAGGTCAACGCGGTGGCGCGCTCCAAAAATGTTGCCGCCGCGGCCATTCCGCCCCTGCTCTGGGCCCGGGCGGCGGAGTTCTCCAGCTCGGCGGCGATCCCCTCGTCGGGGCCCGCCGCGGCGTTGGCCGCGTGCCACGCGCGACGGTCCGGGTCGACGGAAGGATCGGTGACGTCGGCGAGGGCGCGGTGGACGGCACGGCGGTCCGGCAGCTCTGCTGCACGGTAGGCGGCCGAGCGGATCAGCGGATGATGGAACCGCATCCGTGGGCCGAACTCGATGAGTCCGTCGGCTTCCGCGGGGGCGAGCTCGTCGACCGGGATGCCCAATTGCGCTGCAGCGCCGAGGAACAACGCCGCATCGCCGATGGGTTCAGCGGCGGCGATGAGCAGCAGTTGCCGGGTGGGTTGCGGTAACGACTGGATGCGGCGGATGAAGCCCTGTTCGACGGCTGCGGCCGACGAGCGTTTACCCGATATCCAGAAACCACCCGAGAGTTCGGTCGCCGACACGCTGCGCGGCACCTCGAGGATGGCCAGCGGAATGCCGCGCGTCTCGGCGACGATGCGGTCACGCACCCGAGTGTCGATACCGCCGAACATCACCGATTCCAACAGTTCTCGCGCATCGATGTCGGACAGCCCGTGGATCGGCAGCTCGGGCAGACCCGCCAGCAGTTCGGGTCGGTCCCGGACGGCGAACACCAACGCGACGGGTTCGGCGAGCAACCGGCGCGCGATGAAACCGAGTGTCTGCACCGAAACCTGGTCGAGCCATTGCGCATCGTCGACGACACAGAGCACCGGTTGTTCGTCGGCCGCGGCGGCCAGCACGCTCAGCACGGCGAGGCCGACGAGGAACCGGTCCGGCGTCTCCCCGACGCCGCGGCCGAACGCGACGTTGAGCGCTTCGCGCTGCGGTTCGGGAATCGCGTCGAGATGCGTCATCAGCGGAGCGCACAGTTGCTGCAGGCCCGCGAAGGCGAGTTCCATGTCGGACTCCACCCCGGCGACGTGCACGACCTGAAATCCGGACGCGGTTTCACAGACGTAATCGAGCAGGGCCGTCTTACCGACGCCCGCCTCGCCGCGCAGGACCAGCACCTGACAACTACCCGATCGCACCGTCGCGACCAGGTTCTTCAGCGCCTCGCATTCGCGGGTGCGGCCACGGAGGGCTTGTGCTCCACCCTGGCCAGACATAGACACCACCGCGCTCTGGGGTGGACCCGCGACGGTCGCCGGCTTACCCGATCTGATCTTGGATCGTACGAGGCCCGCGACGACGGGTCCACACCGCGATTTTGTGAGTGATTCCGCTCGCTGGGCAAACGTTTTCACTCACAAATCGCCCCCCCCGGGGCCGGGTCAAGCCGTCGCGGCGGCCTCCAGGATCCAGTCCTCGAACCGAGTGCCGAACAGCGTCGCGCCCTCACCGGGCACCAGCGTGCGTTCGGCCAGGTCGATGCCCCAGTATTTGGCCGACGGGTCGGCGACGACCTGACGGGTATCGCCGCGGGCGGTCAACGCTGTCCGGATCAGGTCGGGAAGCAGGAACTCGACCGGTCCGCCGATCTCGACGATGCGATTCACCGGCTCGTTCACCGCGGCGATCGCGAGCCCTTCGGCGACGTCGGCGGCGGCCATCGGCTGGAAGTACACCGGCGGCATCCGCACCGTGTCACCCTCGGTCGCCGAGTCGGCGAGTGTCTGGAGGAACTCGAAGAATTGGGTGGCGTGCACGATCGTGAACGGGATCGGCCCGTCGCTGATCAGCCGTTCCTGATCGAGCTTGGCCTGGAAGTAGCCGCTCTGCGGGGCCATCTCATCGGTGCCCACCACCGAGAGCGCGACGTGGTGGCCGACGCCTGCGGCCTGTTCGGCGTCGAGCAGGTTCGTCGTCGCGGTCTGGAAGAACTTTCGGGCCGAGTCGTCGAGCTGCGGCGAGTTCGATACGTCGACCACCACCGCCGCCCCTTCGAGCGCGTCCCGCAAGCCCTCGCCGGTGAACGTGTTGACGCCGGTCGACGGCGCCGCAGCGACCGTGTCGTGGCCCTGCCGGTCCAGGATCTGCACCAGTTTCGAACCGATGAGGCCGGTTCCGCCGATGACGACGATCTTCATGATGAGCCTTCCGTTTGGTCGACAGCTTCCTGCCCACCAGAACGGATAGCGGCTCGCGAACTCATCCCGGCCGCCCGGAAACCCCCTCCCGCGAGCGACCGGGTCTGCACGCGACACGCCGCGCGCAGCTGGCGTTGCGGGGTCGCTCGCGGCACTTGAGGGACCCGCTCGCGGCACTTGAGGGACCCGCTGGCAACAGTTGAGGGACCCGCTCGCGGCAGCTGAAACCGTCAGAACGCGTAGCGCACCCGGCACGTCGGCAGCTTGGCGGCGATCAGGTCGGTCAGCTCGCCCACCCAGCGGCCCTTCCACGGTGTCTTGTAGCGCACGTTCCACTGCCCGCTCTGGCTGCGCTTGGCCTGCTGAAGATCCGGCCGCCACAGCAGATCCTCACCTTTGGGATGCCAGCCGAGGTTGACGTCGTGCAGGCCCTCGTTGTGGGTCAGGAAGATGATCTCGGCGGCCAGCTGCTGCTTGGTGCGGTCCGAGGTGCCGTCGGCGACCTGCTCGAGCAGCTCCGCCCAGTCGGACAACCAATTCTCGTGGACGACAACGGGACTGAAGTTCAGGTGCACTTCGTATCCGGCGTCGACGAAGTCGTCGATCGCGGCGATCCGCTCGGCGATCTTCGACGTGCGCACGTCGAGCACCCGCGACGCCTCGGCCGGCATCAAGCTGAACCGCACGCGGGTTCCGCCCCGCGGGTCGTAGGAGAGCAGGTCGCGGTTGACGAGCTTGGTCGCGAAGCTGGCCTTGGCGTTGGGAATTCGACCGAACAGCGCGACCAGATCGCGCACGTTGTCGGAGACCATCGCGTCCACTGAACAGTCGCTGTTCTCGCCGATGTCGTAGACCCAGTCGACGGGGTCGCACTGGTTCGGTTGCGGCTTCACACCTTGGCGAGCGGCATGACGCTCGAGGTATCCGGTGATCTTCTCGATGTTGGTGAACACCGTGATCGGGTTGGCGTAACCCTTGCGGCGCGGAACGTAGCAGTATGAGCACGCCATCGCGCAGCCATTCGCGGTCGACGGTGCGATCCAGTCGCTGGAGCGCTCGTTGCGCCGCGCGCTCAGGCTCTTCTTCTCGCCCAGCACCAGGACTTCCCGCTTGTTGCGGACCCAGTCCTCGACGTTGCCCTCGTTTCCGTACAGGCCCGGTATCGCCTGGTGCGAGGGCACTTCGATGCGCTCGGCGTCGGGGAAGCGCTCGAGCACCTGACGTGCGCGAGCGAACCGTTCGATGTCGGGCTCGTGGTAGATCCGCTTGATGTCGAGCAGCCGGTCGGCCAGCGCGATCGGGGTGCGTCGCGTCACGGAGTCTGGGTCGGCCATCGTCACGCCTCGTTCAACGAACGCCGGCCGCGCTCCGATGCAGTTGATCTTGGTGAGCTCAAATGATGTTCGTCACGTCCGCCGAGATGGCTTGCGATGTCGCGCGCGATCGGCGAGGCCTGCAGCCGGAAGGACCGCAGTGGACCGATCAGCGGCTCGTCGTAACCGGCGAACCACAGCCCCGGCGCGGCGCACGGAAGCCCGTTGACCTCAGGCCGGCCCGCCTCGTCCAGCACGCCGTGGTGGCCGACGAGCGGTTCGAGTCCCCGCCGATAGCCGGTCGCGGCGATCACCACGTCGGGCGCCAGCGAGCTGCCGTCGGCGAGCACCACCCTCTCACCGTCGAACGACTCCACGGCGGCGACGATCTCGATGCGTCCCGCTTTGACGTGTGCGACGAGCTGGTCACCGATCGTCGGGATCTGTTCGTCGGTCAGCAGCGCCGAATAGATCCCCCGCCGCGGCACCGGCAGGCCCTCGCGACGAAGATCTCCGAGCCACACCCTGCGCATCAGGGCCGCCGCCTGATCGAGCACCGGCACCGGAAGACGCTCGAATGCGGGACTGAACGCGTCAACCGGAATTCCGGCGGCCGACCGCGGTACGAGATGCGGGGGCGTGCGCACCGCCATCCACACCCGGCGGGCCACCCCGTCGCTGAGCTGCAACGCGATGTCGGTCGCCGAGTTCCCCGCGCCCGCCACCAAAACGTCCCGGCCGGCGAAAGGCGCGGCGTTGCGGTAGTGCTCGGAATGCAGGACCTCGCCGGTGAATTCCTCGATTCCAGCCCACTCGGGTAGCACCGGCGTGTGATAGTTGCCGGTCGCGATGACGACGGCCGCCGCGGTGAAAGGCGCGCCGTCGGTCCGCAGCCGCCAGCCGCCCCGCCCCCGGTCTACCCGAACCACGTTGCACCCCAGTGCTATTCGTAGATGCTGTCGGCGCACGTAATCGTCGAAGTAGTCGACCATGTCGTCGCGGGTCGGCCAGCGTCCGTAGCGCAGTGGTATCCGCTGCCCGGGCAGATGTGACCACCACCCACAGGTGTTGAGCCGGAACCCGTCGTAGCGGTTCCGCCACGCCGATGCCACCGCATCCGCGCGATCGACGACGAGCGCGTCGACACCGCACTCGTGGCGCAGCTGTCGTGCGATCGCCAGCCCGCAGGGACCGGCGCCGACGATGACGACGGACTCGTCGTGCTCGGCCATCTACGGCAGGCGTCGTGTCGTCAGCAGGCCCTCGGTGAGGTCGCGTTGGAACTGCTCGATCAGCGACCGGCGTCGCAGGGGCGGACTCTCGGTGTGCGCTTGTCGGGCCACCCCGCCGATGACGTCGGCGAGCGCGTCGACCGCATTCCACCGGGGGCTCCAGCCGAGTTCGGCCTCGGCGCGCCCGCAGTCCAGCAACGGAACGCTGAACGCCATGTCGAGCCAGCCCCGGTCGATCGGTTGCAGCCGCGCCCGCCAGCTGACATCGACCAGAGCCCCGAGCACTCCCGAGGCCACGTGGACCGGTTTCGCACCCAACACCTCGGCGACCTGCTCGCGGCCCACCGGCGGTTCGGCCGCCACGTTGAACGGCCCGCTCGCACCACGCTCGACCACCCTGGCCAATGCGTCGGCGACATCGTCGGCATGCACGAGCGGGATGCACAAGCGCCGGTCGAGCGGCAACACCGGCAACAGGGGAATCGCGAGCATCGGCACGTAACCGGGCAGCGCGTATCGCATCAGGCCGCTGGCCGCGGCGCGCTGCACGATGAAGCCGGGCCGCATCCGCGCGATGGGAACGCCCGCCTCCCCGTTCTCGCGTTCGTAGGCGTCCAGCAGCGCTTCGGCGTCCGATTTGTCGCGGCTGTAGGGGGAGGTCCGGATGCCGGTGGTCGGCCACGACTCGTCGACGTACTGCCCGTAGCGGCCCGGCGCGTACGCGCCCACCGACGACTGGTGCACAAGCCGGCCGACCCGCGCGTCATGGGCCGCCTCGAGGACGGCCGTTGTGCCGCCGACGCCGACGCGGTTCAGGTATTCGGTGTTGCGGGTCGGCTGAAACCCCCATGCGAGGTGGACGACGGCATCCGCGCCGTCGAAGACCCCGCGCAGCTGGGTCCCCGCGTCCGGATCGGCGAGGTCGAGTCGGTGCCAGTGGACCCGACCGTAGACACCGGTCGGCTCCGGCGGCCTTCGTACCACCCCGACGATGTCGTGTCCGGTGTCGCTTTCGGTGAGCCGCCGCAGCAGCGCGGTCCCGACGTTGCCGGAAGCCCCGGTGATGACGATGCGCATGCGACAAGACTTCCCGCATCGCGCCCGATCAACGCGGGCTAGACGGCCGCGGCGGTTTCACCCTGCAGTTGGCGGGCCCGGACGTCGTTGAGGAACCTGCCGACCTCGACCGCCAGCCGACGCGCATGCGACGAGTCGACCAGGTCGAACGCGTGTCCCGCACGCCGGATTTCGCTGTATTCCACGACATTTCGTGACACCGCGCTGAGCTCTTCGGCGAAGACCCTGGCCTCGTCGACGGGGATGATGGTGTCCTGGTCCCCGTGGATGAGGAAGAACGGCGGCGCATCGGAGTGGATGCGAGCCCGCGGTGACGCGGCAGCAAAGATGTCGGGGTGCCGGGACTGCTTGCGTCCCACGACAACTCGCTCCAGGAAGTTCTGGAAGTTCTTGCGGGCAGGGGTCGACCGGTCCTGCCAGTCGTAACGCCCGTAGATTCCGACCACTGCGTCCACCGTGGTGTCGGCGTCCTCGGTGAGCTCGCCGCGGAACGCCGGGTCGCCGGGAGTGAGGGCCGCCAGGGAGGCCAGGTGCCCGCCCGCCGAGCAGCCCGCCACCGCGACGAAGTTCCGATCGCCGCCGAACTTGTCGACGTTGGCCCGCGCCCATGCGATCGCCGCGTTGACATCGGCGATATGGCGGGGCCACCGGTTCACCGGGGACACCCGGTAGTCCATCGTCAGACAGACCCAGCCCTGCTTGACCAGGTGGTGCAGCATCGTGTGGCCCTGCATGACGCGGGAGCCCTGCACCCAGGCGCCGCCAGGAACGAACAGCAGCACCGGGGCGTCGGGCGGCAGGTCCGGCAGCCGCCACACGTCGAGCAACTGCGCGGGGTGGTCGCCGTAGCGCACCGAGCTGCGATAGAGGCACCGCTGACGCTGGGCGCGGAAGCGCAGGTAGGGCGGCATCCGGTTCCCGCGCCCAGGCGTGATGGCCTCATCGGAGACGTCGGCGGGCGCGGCGGCCGCGGGATCGGCGCTGAGACGACGCGACACCATGCCACGCAGCGCTGCCGGTGCGTAGTGGTGGCCGTACATCATCATCGCGGTCAGGCCGGCGAACGGCTCGAGGTGCCTGCCGACCACGGGAAGTGACGCGTACATCCGCGTCGAGGCCATGACCAGGTCGAACGGATGCAATGAGCGGTATACAGACATGGTCAGCCGGCCATCGCCAGGTCGGTGTCGCCGGCCCGGCCGCTGCAGGACTCGCAAACGGCCTCTTCGAGGTTGAAAAACCCGCACGTGGGGCAGATGAACTCGAGCATGCGTTACGCCTTTCGAGACTTGTGTCATGCCGACTTTCTGCAGCCCGCCTCACATACCCCGGCCTCGGGGCGCCAAAACCCGCCGTTATCGAACTGCCGCGTCAGTACTGTGGCCAACGTGAAGTACTTAGACGTCGAGGGTGTGGGGCGGGTCAGCCGTATCGGGCTCGGGACCTGGCAGTTCGGGTCTCGGGAGTGGGGGTACGGCGACAGCTACGCCGTCGGTCCCGCTCGAGAAATCGTGCAGCGTTCGCTGGCGCTGGGCGTCACGTTGTTCGACACGGCCGAGATCTACGGTTTCGGCAAGAGCGAGAGGATCCTCGGCGAGGCGCTGGGCGATCAGCGCGCCGACGTGGCCGTGGCCAGCAAGGTCTTCCCGGTGGCCCCGTTCCCGGCGGTGGTCAAGCAACGCGCGCACGCCAGCGCGCAGCGGCTCGGGCTGCAGAAGATCCCGCTGTACCAGATCCACCAGTCCAACCCGGTGGTGCCCGATTCGGTGATCATGCCGGGGATGCGCGACCTGATCGATGACGGTGTGATCGGTGCGGCGGGTGTGTCCAACTACTCGCTGTCGCGCTGGCAGCGGGCCGACACCGCGCTCGGACGACCGGTGATCAGCAATCAGGTGCACTTCTCGCTGGCCCATCCCAAGGCGCTCGATCGTCTGGTGCCGTTCGCCGAACGGGAGAACCGCATCGTGATCGCCTACAGCCCGCTGGCGCAGGGACTGCTCGGCGGCAAGTACGGTCCCGACAACCGGCCCGGCGGCGTGCGCGCGACGAACCCGCTGTTCGGCACCGAGAACCTGCGGCGCGCCGAACCGCTGCTGCAGACGCTGCGCGATGTCGCCGCCGACGTCGGTGCCAAACCCGCGCAGGTCGCGTTGGCGTGGCTGATCCACCTGCCCAACGTCGTCGCGATCCCCGGCGCATCCAGCGTCGAACAGCTCGAGTTCAACGTTGCAGCCGCCGACATCGAGCTCAGCGCCGAGGCGCAGGAGGCGCTCACCGCCGCTGCCCGCGCGTTCCGCCCGGTGTCTGCAGCCCGCTTCCTCGCCGACATGGTGCGTGAGAAGCTCGGTGTTGGTTAACCTTTCAGCTTCCCACTGAGGTACTCGCTGCGGCAGGCTCCGCGAGCCAGCTTGCCGCTGGTCGTGCGCGGAATGACACCTGCGGCGACAAAGCGGATGTCAGCGACCGGGATCCCGTGCCGCGCAAGCACATCGGCGCGGATCGCGTCGATCTCGGGCGCCGGATCGTTGCGCGCGGTTCCGGTGGCGCGTTCGGCGACGATCACGAGCGCATCGCCGTGGGGGGCGGGCACCGTGAACGCGGTGACGTGGCCTGGGCGCACCATCGCCGAGGCGCCTTGGGCGGTGGCCTCGATATCCTGCGGATAGTGGTGCCTGCCGTCGATGATGATCAGATCGGCACGCCGTCCGGTGACGAACAGCCCGCCGTCGAGGTAGACGCCGAGATCACCGGTGCGCAGCCAGTTCGCCTGCTCGTCAACGCCTTCCGCATGGCTCGCGGGTAGGCGGGACGTGAGCCGGGCCTCGAAGGCGTGCCGCGACTCGTCGGGCCGACCCCAGTAGCCGCGCCCGAGATTGTCGCCGTGCAGCCAGATCTCACCGACGGTTCCGTCGGGCAGTTCGGCGCCGGTGTCGGGATCGACGATGACGGCCCACTGGCTGCGCGCCACCCGTCCGCAGGACACGTGGGCCACCGCATCGGGTGAATCGGCGGCGACGGGTACCGCGCGGCCCGCGCTGAGATGCGTGCGGTCGAGGTACACCGCGGCGGCGTGGGCGTCGGGTTCGATGGTGGCGACGAACAGCGTGGCTTCGGCGATTCCGTACGACGGCCGAAACGCGTTCGGCGGCAGCCCGTGTGGTGCGAACGCGTCGTTGAAGGCGGTGATCGCGTCGATGCTGACCGGCTCCGAGCCGATGATCAGCACCGCCTTGCTCAGGTCGAGGTCTTCACCGTCGGCGGGCCGGCCGCGTTGCGCCGCGTATTCATAGGCGAAGTTCGGCGCGGCCGTGACCACCCGGCCCTCACGCGACCCGTCCGAGAGCGCCCGAAGCCAGCGTTGCGGGCGGCGGATGAACGCGGTCGGGGACATCAGCGTCGAATGTCCGCCGTACACGGCGGGAAATCCGATCATCGACAGGCCCATGTCGTGGAACAGCGGTAACCAGCTGACGCCGTGCACTTTCCGGTCGAGCAGATCGATGGACAGGATCATCTGGATCAGGTTCGTGCCGACCGCGCGGTGCGTGATCTCGACGCCGGCGGGAGGCCGCGTCGCACCGGAGGTGTACTGCAGATGGGATACGGCGTCGAGCGCCAGCTCGACCGGCTCGAAATCGCCTGTCGCGCCTATATTGTCGATCACGACGACCCGAGGCGCCGGTACGCCGTCGAGGTCAGACAGGAAGCTGCGCACGTTCGAGGCCGCGGCCGCTGTGGTCACCACGACGGACGGTTCGCAGTCGCGCAGCGCGGTGTCCAGTCGTTGCGCGTGCCCCTGCAACTCGGGTGCGAACAGCGGGACCGCGATCGCGCCCGCCTTGATCGCACCGAAGAACGCGACGACGTAGTCGAGTCCCTGCGGCGCCAGGATCGCGACCCGGTCGCCTCGCCGGGTCACGCGCTGCAGGGTCGCGGCGACCGCCCGCAGGCGTACCCCGAGCTGTCTCCAGGTGAGTTCGTCGATCCGTCCGTCACCGGTGTGATCGAGGTAGCGGTAGGCCGGCGCGTCGCCGACGTTGGCGATGTTGCGGTCGATCAGGGAGATCAGGTTCACCCCGGCGGGCACCGCCACCCGGCCGTCGGCGTCCAGGCAGTCCTCGATCCGCAGCAGGCCGTCGTGCGGTACGGAACGGGCCATCATGGGAGCAGTCTAAGGAGCGCCCGCGTCGTTCCTGGTACGGCCGTACCAGGCAACTATGGCTCCAGCGCGAGCACCGTGATATCCGGCGGAGCCCCGATGCGCACCGGCGGACCCCAGAACCCCGCGCCGCGGGTCACGTACAGCTGGGTGTCGTCGACTGTCGAAAGGCCCGCGAGCGAGGGCTGCACGGCGCGCACGAGGTAGTGGAACGGCCACATCTGCCCGCCGTGGGTGTGCCCGGACAGCTGCAGGTCCACTCCGCGCGCGGCGGCCTCCTCGACGAGCACCGGTTGGTGCGCGAGCAGCACCGTCGGGCCGGCCGAGGAGACACCCGTCAGGGCGCGGTCGAAATCCGGCCCGTCCGAGACTCTTTCACCGGCGATGTCGTTGACCCCCGCCAGGTTGAACACGGCACCGCCGCGGCGGATCACGGTGTTCTCGTTACGCAACGGTTGGATGCCCAACCGCTCCATCTCGCGTAGCCACTCGAGTGTGTCGTCGACGAAGTACTCGTGGTTTCCGGTGACGAAGAAGGCGCCCTCTCGTGCGGTGATATCACCCAATGGCGCTGCGGCCGGGCCGAGTTCGGCGACCGAGCCGTCGACGACGTCACCGACGATCGCGACGAGGTCGGGGTCGGTCTCGTTGATCATGTCGACGATCCGCTCGGTGTGCGCCCTGTCTGCCAGCGGTCCGAGGTGGATGTCGGACACCACCGCGACGCGAAACCCGCGAAACGCCGGGTCGAGATTGCGCAGCCGCACCGGTACCCGCAGCACATCGGGCGGACTCAGCGCGGTGGCCGTCCCGACACCGACCAGACCCACCGACGCTGCGCCTGCGGCGACGGCACTCGCGCGGGCCAAAAACAACCGGCGGCTGAGCACGTTCGCGTCCTTGGGTTCTGCAGCCGCATCCCCGCGGACCCACCGCCGCAGCGCCAGTCGCACGGGTTCGAGTACCAGCAGCGCCAACAGCAGGTACGCGGCCAGGCCGAACCACACGTAGCCCGGCCACGCGTACCAGCCCGCGTCGGCCGGACCTGTCAGGCGGGGCAGGAAGAGCGCGGCGAGCAACAGTCCTGCCAGCCCGGCGAAGGCGGCGCTCAGTATCCATCGCACTCGACCGGGCCGGGTGGTGTCCTTGATCAGCCGCTTCCACAGATAGGCGTGCATCAGCACCAGCACCGTGCCGAGGATGACGATGAACATGCACACCCTTCGCTGCCGAGCATCCGCGGCGATGCGCGGGCCCACCCATCATGCCCTCAGCCCGACAAGCCGCCGGGCCGAGCACTCAGCTTTGTACAGCTACGCGGCCGGAAACCGGACAAGGGTGCGCGCTCACGCAGGACCTACAGCGACACCGTTCCGTAGTCGCCGACGTGTCCGATGAGCGTGCGGAGTTGGTCGTCGGTGGTGCCGAACGTGTTGTCAATGGCGGTGAGCCGCGCCGCGTAGTGGCCGACGGGATACTCCGCGGTCATCCCGATGCCGCCGTGCAATTGAATCGCCTCCTGCGCGATGTGCCGTCCGGACCGTCCGATCTGGAACTTGGCTCGCGCGGCGATCAGCGGGTCGAACCTGCCGTCGGCGATCGACATCGCGGCGTAGAAGTTCATGCTGCGCGCGAGTTCGAGCGAGACGTACATGTCGGCCGCGCGCTGCGTCAGGGTCTGGAACTTGCTCAGCGGGACCCCGAATTGCTTTCGGCTGGTGAGGTATTCGGTAGTGAGCCGCAGCGCCTCCTCCATCGCTCCGACCGCCTCCGCGCACAGCGCCGACTGAGAACGGATGACCGTGCGGGTGACGTGTTCGGTCGCATCTCCGCCGCCGCCGAGGGGTTCGGCCGGTGTGGAGTCGAGGTCGATTTGGGCACCACCGCGGCCGTCGAACGTCCGATACGGCGCCCGGTTCACCGCCGCACCGTCGACGACGAACAGCCCCACCCCACCGCCGGGCAGCGCCGCGGTGACGACGATGGTGTCGGCGGTGTCACCGGCCAGCACGGGATTCTTGCGACCGGTGAGCGTCCAGGCATCGCCGCTTCGTTCGGCGCGCGTGGTCGGTTCGGCGGCCGGAAGCCGCGACCCGGGCTCCGCGTGGGCGAAGGCCAGCAGGGTCTCACCGGCCGCCACGGCGTCGAGGATCTCCTTCTGCTGGTCGCTGCCCACCTCGGCGATCAGGACGCCGGGGATCAACGCGGCCTGGGCGACCGGTTCGGGCGCGAGCCGTCTGCCGATCTCGGTCAACACCACCATTGCCTCGATCTGGCCGGCCTCGTCGGGATCGAATCCGAGCCCGAGGATGCCGACTTCGGCCAATTGGCCCCAGACCTCACGGCTCCAGCTGGGGTCCCCTTCGGTCCGGACGCTCTCGCGGCCCGCCAGCACGTCGCGGGTGACGTCACGCAGTAGTTGCTGTTCCTCGGTCAGGTCGAAGTCCACGGCAGGCTCACAATCCCAGGATGGTCGAAGCGATGATGGTGCGTTGAACCTCGTTGGTACCGCCGTAGATCGACGTCTTCCGATAGTTCAGGTAGCGGGGCGCGGCGTCCTGCGCCCAGGTCGGCACGTCGAGGTCGCCGGCGTCGAACGGTAACGCCTCCGGCCCGGCCACCTCGACGAACAACTCGGTTGCGGCCTGCTGCAGCTGGCTGCCGCGCAGTTTGAGGATCGACGACGCGGGGTTCGGCTTGCCGTCGGCCTCCGATCCGCTGACCCGCATCTGCGTGAGCTCCAGCGCGAGCAGTCCGGTCTCGATCTCGGCGACCCGCGCGGCGAACAACGGGTCCTCGAGCAGCGGTGTGCCGTTGACCTCGAGCTTGGCGGCGTGTTCCTTCACCTGTGACATCCACAGTTTCGTCAGCCCGATGCGGGCGATGCCGGTGCGCTCGTTGCCGAGCAGGAACTTGGCGTAGGTCCAGCCCTGGTTCTCCTCGCCGACGAGTTGATCGGCGGGAATTCTCACGTCCTCGAAGAAGACCTCGTTGACCTCGTAGCTGCCGTCGATCAGCTCGATCGGACGCAGCGTGATGCCCGGGGTCGACATCTCGGCCAACAGGAAGGAGATACCGGCCTGCCGCTTGGGCGCGTTGGGGTCCGTGCGCGCCAGCAGGAAGATCCAGTCGGCGTACTGACCGAGCGTCGTCCACGTCTTCTGGCCGTTGACGACGTAGGTGTCCCCGTCGCGGACGGCCGTGGTCCGCAGCGACGCGAGGTCCGAGCCGGCCTCCGGTTCGGAGAAGCCCTGACACCACCAGATGTCGATGTTGGCCGTCGGCGGCAGGAAGCGTTCCTTCATGGCCTGCGAGCCGAATTGGGCGATCACCGGGCCGACCATCTTGGTGTTGAATGCCAGCGGTTCGGGCACGCCGGCCAGCTGCATCTCGTCCAGCCAGATCTGGCGCTGCAGCGGCGTCCATTCCTTGCCGCCCCACTCGACCGGCCAGTTCGGCACGGCCAGCCCGTTGGCGTGAAGAATCCGCTGGCTGGTGACCATGTCCTCGGGAAACTTCGAGTGCCCGGTCTTGCCCCGCTCGCGGATGTCCTCGGGGATCTCGGAGGTGTAGAACCGTCGCAGCTCCTCGCGGAATGCCGCGTCCTCGTCACTCAACGCCAGTTTCACGGTCTACCCCGTTCCTTTCGTGCGGTTGCCGGCCGGATACCCGCCTTCGGCCCCGCTTGCCCATCAATGTCGCTTCATCCGCATTGTGCTCGTTCTACTTCCAGGCGAAGACCGGTTGCTCGAGTTCGTCGACCGGATCGTGCCGGCCCTCCAATCCCAGCCAGCGCAGCTGCAGGAGCACCGCTCCGGTCGGAGCGTGGATCAGGTCGTTGCCCAGCGGGACCTGCACCACCGGCCGTGGGCTCTCGGGGATCTCGATGAACCGCGGGGAGTCGGGGCGCTGCAGCTGATGCAGCCCGACCCGGTACACCGCGACGACCTCGTCGGGCGCCGGGCGCGGCGCGAGCCGTCCCCCGCCCCAGATCACCACCGGGGTGATGACGTATCCCGACCGCGTCGGGTAGTCGTCGAGCAGACCCAGCACCGTCGAATCCGGCAGCCTGACGCCGACCTCCTCGTCCAGCTCGCGCAACGCCGCGTCGACCACCGTCTCGCCCGGGTCCAGCCGGCCACCGGGCAGCGCCCACTGCGCGGCGTGTGAGGTCAGCCGGGATGCCCTGCGACACAGGAAGAAAGCAGCGCCCCCGGAGACGTCGACCATGCGGCCGTCCAGACCGGCGTCGGGCATCCCTCGCCCGTCGTTCCAGCCGTCGACGTCGACCGGGTCGACCCTGTCCTCGCCGACCTCGGAATCGACGAGCACGACGGCGACCGCGGCGTGCCTTTTCGTCGGGTCGCTCACGGCGCGACGTTCGTGTCCCGACAGGTTCGCTTGGATCCGCTCGCGCAGCGACTCGTCGTAGGAGATCGTCACCGCTCGACCATAGTTTCGCGGTGTTTCGTCGGCACAGTCCGGGGCAACTCCCTGGGGACCACAGCCCAACGGAAGGGATCGACATGGCACTCGACGATGACGACATCACCACCTCGGGCGCAGGCGGCGAGGGTACCGCCGACGGCGGCTCCAACCCCGAAGGCCACGACGGCGGCGCCGACGGCACAGCCGGTGGTGAAGGCCCCGCTGACGGCGGCTCCAACCCCGAAGGCCACGACGGCGGCGCCGACGGGACCGCCGGTGGTGAAGGCCCGGCCGACGGCGGCTCCAATCCCGAAGGCCACGACGGGGGCGCCGACGGGACCGCGTGATCCTCACCCAATGATGCTTGGGCGCTGCGCTGCGGTTGACGCCCGGCGGTTCGCCGACGAGTACTGGGGCCGTCAACCGTTGCTCACCCGGGCCGAGGCGTTACCCCGCGACTTCAGCGATCTGCTGTCGCCCGAGGCGGTCGACGAACTGATCGCCGAGCGCGGGGTGCGCGCACCGTTCATCCGGCTGGCCAAAGAGGGCGACGTCCTGCCCAAGGACTGCTATCTCGGGCCCGCCGGCTTCGGCGCGGAGATCGGCGACCAGATCGACTCGGCCAAGCTGCTGAGCCAGTTCGCCTCGGGCGCAACGATAGTGCTGCAGGGCCTGCACCGGCTGTGGCCTCCGCTGATCGATTTCGTCCGGCAGGCGGTCGACGATCTCGGTCATCCGGTGCAGGCCAACGCGTACATCACCCCGCCGGTCAACCGAGGTTTCGATCCGCATTACGACGTGCACGACGTCTTTGTTCTGCAGGTCTCGGGTCAGAAGCGCTGGATCGTGCACGAGCCGGTGTTCGAGCACCCGCTGCCGTCGCAGCCGTGGACGGGCCACCGCGCTGCCATCGAGAGACGAGTCGCCGAGGACGCACCGATCATCGACACGGTGCTCGAGGAGGGCGACGCCCTCTATCTGCCGCGCGGCTGGGTGCATTCGGCTCAGGCGATGGAGATGACGTCGATCCATCTCACCATCGGGACCTCCCCGGTGACGGCGGTCGACGTGGCGCGCGCCGTCGTCGACCAGTTGGCCGCCGACGCGACCTTCCGTGAGTCACTGCCCATGGGTGTCGCCGATGCCGATGAGACGATGGCGACGGTGTCGAAGGTCATGGCGGAAATGGTCGGCTCGGTGCGCGACGATGCGGCGACTCTGGGCGCGGGCGCTGCCGCGCACTTGTCACGGCGTCACGCCGACCGGACCCGTCCGGTGGCCGTGCGGCCGCTGGCCTCTCTCGCGGCGGCCGATCGGGCCGGGGAGACGATGGTGCGGTGGCGACATGGGCTGAGCGCGACCGTCGACCGGTCCGGTGACCGGATCGTGTTGCGCCTGCCCGATCGGACCATCACGTTTCCGAAGATGTGCGCCGAGGCCGTTCGGGCCGTGCATCAGGGCAACACCGTGGATGCCGCGAACATGCCCGGCCTGGACGCCGCCGATGCGGCGGTCCTCATCCGGCGGTTGCTGCGGGAGGGCGTCCTCGTTCCGGTGAACAGCGCCGTTCCCGTGCAACGGAACTCTCCGGCAGATGCCGGATGACCGCCGCCAAGAGAATCCCGTGCAGCGACCAATCGCTGGCCCGCGACGACCCGATGTACGGCACCGCATCGGCGGGTTCGTCGTGGTTGCTGCTGGAGTTGAACGGCGCCTGGGGACCGTCGGCGTTTCTGCAGTCGCCCAACTGCATTGACCCGCAACTCGGCCGTGCGATCGTGCGGCGGGTGGAGAAGGCGGGAATGCGCATCACCGCGATTCGCAAGCACGGTCGCCGACCCGATACGCCGCGATGGCGCTGGTATGTGGCGCACTGCGGGGTCGGGGACGAGGCGCTTCACCACGGTGAGGTCGACGACCCCCGAGATTTTCTCGAGCTCTCGTTGGACGGCAGTGACGGCAGCGTGACGACCGATCCGGTGATCGCGATCTGCTCGCACGGCAAACACGACCAATGTTGCGCGGTGCGCGGCCGCAGCGCGTGCCGCGCGATCGCCGCCGAGTATCCGGAATTCACCTGGGAGTGTTCGCATCTCGGTGGTGACCGGTTCGCGGCCACCATGCTCATCCTGCCTGAAGGCCTGTGCTACGGCCGGGTCGACTCCGCCGACGCCGCGGGGCTGGTACGCCTGTACCTCGAGGGGCGGTTGGACAACCGGTTCCTGCGCGGACGCACATCGCTACCGCACGCCGTGCAGGCCGCCCAGTATTTTGCCCGCGAGCGCTACGGCGACGATCGTATCGATGCGCTGCACCCTCTGCACGTCGAACGCGGTGAACACCGGATCCAGGTCCTGCTCGACGGTGAAGCCGGGCCCATCGAGGTGATCCTGCACGAGGAGTTGTCCGAACCCCTTCTGTCGCAATGTCATGCGAAGGTCGCCGGCCAGGTTCGCGTCTTCACGCTCGGTTCGCTGGGCGAGACCGCACACCAGCCGGGATGAGATAGTTCGACGGTGTCGCAACGACGTCGAGATCATCGGCCACCCTCCACCGGTTCGACCGAGAAGGAGGTACTGGTCGGGTTTCTCGATTATCTGCGGACCTGTGTCGTAGACAAGGTGCGAGGTGCACCCGAACCCGCGGCGCGCGCCGCGGGTGTGCCCTCCGGCACCAACCTGCTCGGGTTGCTCAAACACCTTGCGTACGTGGAGCGCTACACGTTCCTCGGTGAGGATGTCGATGACTGGTCGGCGACCTTTCACGCCGGACCGGCCGAAACCGTCGACGGTCTGGTCGACGCATACCGGACTGCCGTCACCCGGGCCAACGCCGTCATCGCCGCTTGTGAGGACCTGGAGTCGCGCGCACCACGACCGGCCAAGGGCGGCTCCGGGCCCTCGATGCGGTGGGCGCTGGTGCACATGATCGAGGAGACCGGTCGGCACGCGGGCCACATGGACATCCTGCGTGAACAGATCGACGGGGCGACCGGGCGCTGACGTTCAGGCGGCCGCCCGGCCGAAATACAGTTCCTGGGTGGCCAGGCAGACGAGCTGTCCCGCCCGGTTGTACATCGTCGAGGTGCTCAGCCCGCGCCCGGCGATACCGCTCGGCGAAAACTGGTCCGACAGCACCCAATCCGACATGTCGACCGGCCGGTGAAACCAGAGCGCGTGGTCGATCAGCGCGTTGAACGTCCCGATCGGGGTGGCGCCGCGCATGGCCAGCGCCGTTTCGACCATGGTGGTGCCTGACAGATAGGCCAGCAGGCAGCTGTGCAGCACCTCGTCGTCGGCTACCGGCTCACCGGGCCGCCACCACATCCGCATCCGCGGCGACGGCTCGCCGAGCTCGAGCGCCAGGCGCGGCGGCGCGTCGACGTAGCGCAGGTCGAAGGGCTGTGGCCGCACCCAGAAGCCGTTGTGTTCGTCGGCGAAGTCCGCCAGTTGCTCCTGCACCGGCGGGAGCGAATCCGGTTGTGGCACATCGGGTATCGGCTGTTGGTAGTCGAGTGAATCGACGGGCGCGCTCAGCGACACCAGCGCCTCGAGCAGGATCTGGTCGTCCTGGCGGGCGGTGACCTGGCGGGTCGACAGCGTTCCGCCGTCGCGGGCGACGTCCACGTGGAGGTCGACCGGATAGCGGGCATCGCCTGCGCGGACGTAGTAGACGTGAGCACTGTGTGGGGTGCGGCCGGGGGCCGTCCTGCTGGCCGCCATCAGGGCTTGGCCGGCGATGTGTCCGCCCACGATGTGGTGTGCCGGGTTGTCGAGTTGCGTCGCGACGAA
The DNA here is from genome assembly GCF_001499835.1 of Mycolicibacterium novocastrense. Taxonomy (NCBI): domain Bacteria; kingdom Bacillati; phylum Actinomycetota; class Actinomycetes; order Mycobacteriales; family Mycobacteriaceae; genus Mycobacterium; species Mycolicibacterium novocastrense. The sequence goes on along the minus strand of NZ_LQIH01000012.1, from coordinate 36,700 downwards.
GTGGCGGTCGCCCCGTCGGTCCACCTCGAGCGTGGCGACGATCTCGGCGAGGGTCGGAACGCGATAAGTCACCCCGGCATCATGCCAGTGCGGTTCGGCGTCACAGCTCGGCGACGATCACCGCCACGAACTCGTCGACGTCGGCCTCGGTGGTGTCCCACGCCGTCATCCAGCGCACCTCGCCGCGCGACCGGTCCCAGTCGTAGAACCGCACCCGCCGGCGGATGCGGTCGGCCGCGTCGGTCGGCAGCGTCGCGAAGATCGCGTTCGCCGGACTGTCCTGGGTGAACGCGAGCCCATTCAGCCGTCCCTCGGCCATGTTGGCCTCGAGCGCCGAGCGCAGCCGCGCCGTCATCGCATTGGCGTGCGCGGCGCTGCGCAGGCCGAGGTCGTTCTCGAAAAGCGTCAGCAGCTGGACCGAGGCGAAGCGCATCTTGCTCGCCAGCTGCATCGTCAGCTTCCGCAGATACCGCAGGCCATTCGCGCGGGCCGCGTCGAGCACGACGACGGCCTCGGCGCCGAGCAACCCGTTCTTCGTCCCGCCCAAGCTGAGGATGTCGACACCCGCGTCCGCGGTGAACGCCCGAAACGGCACGCCCAGCGCGGCCGCCGCGTTCCACAGCCGCGCGCCGTCCATGTGCACCGCCATTCCGTTGGCATGGGCGAAGTCGGCCACCGCTCGCACCTCGGCCGGGGTGTACACGGTGCCCATCTCGGTCGTCTGGGTGATGCTCACGGCGAGCGGCTGGGCCCGGTGCTCGTCACCGAATCCCCACGCTTCGCGGGCGACGAGTTCCGGGGTCAGCTTGCCGTCCGGTGTGGGCACGGTCAGCAGCTTGATCCCGGTCATGCGCTCGGGCGCGCCGGCTTCGTCGGTGTGGATGTGGGCGGTCGACGCGGTGACGACGGCACCCCAGCGCGGCAGAACGCTGGTCAGCGCAACCACATTCGCGCCGGTGCCGTTGAAGACCGGATAGACCTCGGCGCCGGCGCCGAAGTGTTCGCCGATCACCTCCTGCAACCGCGCGGTATAGGCGTCCTGCCCATATGCGGGTTGGTGACCGCCGTTGGCGGCGGCGAGCGCGGCGAGCACCTCTGGAAGGACGCCGGCATTGTTGTCGCTGGCGAAACCCCGCCGGTCGGGATCGTGCAGACGAAACGTCACGCCTCATCCTTTCACCGTCCCGGTGCGGCTCCGACACGCGAGGAGCGGCCCCACTCGGTCTGACGCCCATCGACGATTTCCCGCCGAATATATGTATGTGCTATGCATACTTAGTGCCACCGTCCCGATACGACCAACTCGACGAACTGCTGACCCGCATCGCGGTCGCGCGGCAGCGGCCGGGCTGGCGGGATCGCCTTCTCGTCGGCGCAGGCCCCGTGACCAGCGCCTCGACCCTGCGGGTGCTGCGCGCGGTCGAGCAGTGCCAGCAGCTTTCCGGCGGCGCCTCCATTCGCGACGTCGCCGATTTCCTTGCCGTCGACCACTCGACCGCGAGCCGGTCGGTGGCCGCGGTCGTTTCCGCCGGCCTGGTGACGAAGACCTTCGCCGCCGACGATCAGCGCCGCTGCATGCTCGTGCTGACCGAATCCGGTCACCAGGCGTCGCAGACGGTGACCGATCGACGGCGCGAGTTGGTCGCCGAGATGATCGAGGACTGGCCCGACACCAGCGTCGACACCCTGGTCGATCTTCTCGACCGGTTGGCCGAACGGTTCGAACGGGCGTCGGCCCGATGACCGCCGAAGCCACCGCCCCACCGCAGGCCCGCGGTGCGTTCGGGTTGATCTTCGACCCGGTGTTCGGCGCTCTGTTCTGGGGCAAGATCTTCTCGGTCGTGGCCGTGTGGACGCACGGCATCGTCGCCGCGATCGTGATGTACGACGCGACGCGATCGGCCCTCATGGTGGGTTTGGTCGGCGTGGTCCAGTTCGCACCGCAGTTGATCCTGAGTCCCATCAGCGGCAAATGGGCCGACACCGGGGACCCGGCGCGACAGATCCTGCTCGGCCGCGTGTTGTGTGTGGCGGGCTCCGGCTTCACCGCGGTGTGGTTGCTGGCCGATCCCGCCGGACACGACATCTCCGATGCCATTCCCGTGCTCCTGGGCACCTTGCTGGTCGGCTTCGGATTCGTGGTGGGGGGACCGGCGATGCAGTCGATCGTGCCGAACCTCATCCGCGACGGTGAACTGTCGACGGCGATGGCGCTCAACAGCTTTCCGATGACCGTCGGACGCATCGTCGGGCCCGCCGCGGGCGCGTACATCGCCGCGCACCTCGGTGCCGGTGCGGCGTTCGGAGTCAGTGCCGGACTGCATCTCGTGTTCGCGCTGTCCCTTCTCGCGGTGCGATTCCCCGCACCGCCGACCCGGCACGCCGACACCGACTACCGCGTGCGCGTGGCGCTCCGATACGTCTGGCGGGATCGCCCGCTGTTCCTGGCGCTGCTCGCAGTGACCACCGTCGGGCTGGCATCCGACTCGTCGATCACCCTGACCCCGTCGATGGCCGACGAACTGGGTGGCGGCGCCAGTTTGGTCGGGACGCTGTCCGCCGTGTTCGGTGTCGGCGCGGCGGTCGGGATGGCGACGCTGGCGCTCATGCGGGGCCGGATGGCGTCACAGAACGTGTCTGCATTCGGTATGGCCGGGCTCGGCGCGGGTTGCGCATCGCTGGCCGTGGCGCCGACCCCCGCGCTCGCGCTGGCCGGGTTCGCGCTCGCCGGGCTGGGGTTCGGCTGGGCCATGACCGGGCTCAGCACCCTCGTTCAGGAACGGGCACCCGAGGTACTGCGCGGCCGGATCATGGCGCTGTGGCTCGTCGGCTTCCTGGGTTCACGGCCTATCGCCGCGGCGCTGCTCGGCGGCGCGGCCGACCTGTTCAACGTGCAGGTCGCTTTCGGGGTGGCGGCGGTGTTCTGCCTGACCGCCGCGCTGTGGAGTCGTCCCGCCAAACTGGTGGGCCCGCTACCGTCGCACATCTGAACCAACTGCGCCTCAGGCGCTTTCGGCCGCCTTACGCGCCCGCTCCGTCATCGAGGCGACCACTCCGCCGTCGTTCAGGATGTCGGTGCCGGTGAGGTAGCTCGCCTTGGAACTGACGCAGAACGCGAACAGCTCGGCCATCTCCTGCGGTGTGCCCCATCGCGGGACGGCGGCGTCCGCGACCATCGCGCCGGCACCTGCCTGCTCCTCCAGCCTGCCCATCTCGGTGTCGACGGATCCCGGTGAGACCGAGACGATGCGCAGGCCCTTGCCGTTGAACCGTTCGGCCTGAGACGAGCTGTACCACCGGACGAAGCTCTTGCTGATCGCATACGCGATGCCCGAGCGCGCCTCCGGCCCGGCGATGTCGCATGCGGCCAGCATGTCCTCCATGAACGCGTCCTGAGCGACCATCGCTTGCGCGAACTTGCCTTTGGGGATCATCTCGTCGGGCAGCATGTGCGCGGCCATCGACGCGACGTTCACGATCGCCGCGCCCTCGGAGGCCGCCTCGAAGAACGCCTCATTGACGTTGACCGTGCCGATCGCGTTGGTGCGCATCACATATTCGGCGTCACCCATGCTGGGGCTCACGCCGGCGGTGTGGACCACCGAGGCGATGGTTCCGAGCCCGGTCGCCGTCTCGAACAGCCGGTCGACCGCCGCCCGGTCGGTGACATCACAGTGCACGGCGGTGGCCGCGATCCCCGCGTCGGCCAACTCCGCGGCCGCGGTGTCGAGCCGGTCCTTCCTGACGTCGCACAGGACCAGGGCATGGTCTTGTCCGAGGATGCGGGCGGTCGCCTGACCCATCCCACCGGCACCGCCCGTGATGATCGACACTCGACTCATAGCGGGAACGGTATACCGAAAGCGCGACGGGATGCCCGACGGGTGGCGCGCTCGCTAGACGCCGACCGCGCGCTCCAGATCCTTCAGCGACGTCTCGAGGTGGCCGAGCAGCCGCTGAAGCGACGGCACGCTTCGCCGGTCGCCGACCAATCCGAAGTCGAGGTTGTCGGCATTGTTGGCCAATGTGATGTTGAGCGCCTGCCCGTCGAGCGGAATCGAGAACGGGTAGTTGCCGTCGAGTCGCGCGCCGTTGAAGTACATCGGCTGCCTCGCGCCCGGAACGTTGGAGATCACGATGTTGAACGGCGGTGGCGAGGTGGAGACGAAGCCCGGCAGCAAGCCGAGCGCCAGCCCGCCCACCAACACCGCCGACACCGCCAGCTGCTGAACCCGCGGCAGCTCGGAGAAGACCCTCTTGTTGTCGCGCATCGACGTGGCGATCACGTCGAGCCGTTGCACGGGATCCCCGAGATCGGTGGCGAGATTGCACAGGACCGCACCCACCAGGTTCCCGCCGCCCTCGGCGTCCTTCTCGGTGCGCAGGTTCACCGGGACCATCGCAACCAGCGGCGCGTCCGGCAACGCGTTCTCCTCCGCCAGATACTCCCGCAATGCCCCCGCGCACATGGCCAACACGACGTCATTGACGGTCACGCCCGCAGCGCTTTTGACCTTCTGGATGCGCTCCAACGCCCACGACTGGGCCGCGACCCGTCGCGCCCCGCCGATGCGCACATTGAACATGGTCTTCGGCGCGCGAAACGGAAGGGTGAGCTCTTGCTCGATGAGGGCGGCCCGCGCCAGCGACAACGTGGTCGGTGCGAGACCGGCGACAGAGCTCGCGGCCTCGCTCACCGTCCGCAGCAGTGACGGACCGGATTTCGAGCCCGACCGGCGGCGCGGCGGCAGGCTCCACAGCGCCTGAACGGATGTGTCGGTGGGGTCGGTCGTCAGCGACCGCTGCATCAGCTTCATCGCCGATACGCCGTCGATCAGCGAATGGTGGAACTTCGTGTAGATCGCGAAACGTCCGTCGGCCAGTCCCTCGATCAGGTGGGCCTCCCACAACGGGCGATGGCGGTCGAGCAGCGTGCCGTGCAGTCTCGAGACCAGCTCCAGTAGCTCACGCACCCGGCCGGGCGCCGGGAGCGCCGATCGGCGCAGATGGTATTCGAGATCGATGTCCTTGTCGGAGGACCACACCAGGTTGGTGAGCCCGCCGAAGAACGCCGGATGTTTGCGGAAGGTCGGCTGCACGTCGGTCTGCTGCACCAGGGTGTCGTAGAGCTCGTGCAGGAAGTCGGGTCCGGCCCCCTCCGGTGGCACGTACAGCGTCAGACCGCCGACATGCATTGGGTGTTCCCGGGATTCGCCGAGCAGAAAGATCAGGTCCGTCGGTGATATCGGTTGCATGCGGGCCTCCGGCTTCGATGCTCGAGAACGCTCGAGACTTGTCTGTACATCCCCCGCGCGCTCGTAGCACAAACGTGCGTTGCGGCCGCGCAACGCCGAGGGGCACCGCTCCCAGCCTTGCACTCACGGTGCGACCGCGCGAGGTCATCCGACGGCGGACGACGAAGGCGGCGCGGAGTGCCCCTGCGGCTCGACGTCCGTCATCAACCGGACGATCTCCTTGCGGTCGGCCTCCGACGGCAGACCCATGTCCGGCGTGTAGCCGTACACCTCGTGCAGCGGTGTGGAATCGGTGCGGGTGTCGAGGATGTCGACATCTTCGGTGCTGATCAGTCCGGGATGTTCGACGCCGCACGCCTCGGCCACCTTGACCAGGTCGCGGCGCAGCGTCTTGACGTAGTTGGCGACCCGCTCGGCCTTGACGTCAGGCACCAGGCCGCGCGCCAACCATGCGTTCTGGGTGGCGACTCCCGTCGGACAGGTGTCGGTGTGGCACTTCAGCGCCTGGATGCACCCGATGGCGAGCATCGCCTCGCGCGCGACATAGACCAGGTCGCAGCCGAGCGCGAAGCCGACGATGGCGTTGTCCGGCAGTCCGAGCTTGCCTGCGCCGATGAAGACGACATCGTCGTGCAGACCCCGCTCGGCGAAGATCCGGTACGTGCGCGCGAAGCCGAGTTGAAAGGGCAGCGACACGGTGTCGGTGAAGATCAGCGGCGCCGCGCCGGTGCCACCCTCGCCGCCGTCGATGGAGATGAAGTCGACGCCGCGGCCCGTGTCGCGCATGAGATCGGCCAGATCGCACCAGAACTCGAGATCACCGACGGCCGACTTGATGCCCACCGGCAGGCCCGTCTCGGCGGCAAGCAACTCCACCCAGTCCAGAAGGCTGTCGACGTCGGAGAATTCGGCGTGCCGCGACGGGCTCACGCAGTCGCGGCCCTCGGGGATCCCGCGCGCGGCCGCGATCTCGGCGGAGACCTTCGGTGCCGGCAGCAGCCCTCCCAGCGTCGGCTTGGCGCCCTGGCTGAGCTTGATCTCCAGTGCCCGCACCGGCGCGCCCGCCACGACGTCCTTGAGCTTGGCCAGATCGAAGCGACCGTCGGCGTCCCGGCACCCGAAATAGGCGGTGCCGATCTGGAAGATCAACTCCCCGCCGTGGCGGTGGTAGCGCGAGATGCCGCCCTCACCGGTGTTGTGCAGACAGTCGGCCAGTGCCGCCCCCCTGTTGAGCGCCTCGATCGCGTTGGCCGACAGCGATCCGAAACTCATCGCGGAGATGTTGACCACCGAGTTCGGCCGGAACGCGCCCGGCCGGCCACGCGCCGCCCCGATCACCTTGGCGCACGGCACCTGTATCTCGCGGCTGGTTCCCGGCGACGACGGCGGGACGGCCCTGGCGAACGTGCGATGTTTGATCACCGGATAGCCGGCCGTGTACTCCAGGTCGTTGTCCGTGCCGAAGCCGAAATAGTTGTTCTGTTTCTTGGCCGACGCGTACACCCACCGTCGCTGGTCCCGGGTGAAGGGCCGTTCCTCGTCGTTGGCCGCGATGATGTACTGCCGCAACTCCGGTCCGATGGCTTCGAGTAAGTACCTCGCATGCCCGACGACGGGAAAGTTTCGCAGGAGTGCGTGCCTGCGCTGGAACAGATCACGCGCGGCCACGGCACCCAATGTCGAGGCGGCCGCGGCGGCGAGACCACGTACGGTCCGGCCCATGGCGTCAGGGTTTCCGCCCAGCCGCGGGCCGAAACCCGGCCCGTCGTTACGCGCCGCCAGGTCGCGCTGGTTTGAAGATCGGCATGCCGGGGCATCAAGGCGCCGTGCTGACCGCAGTGTGGTTCGGCCTGGCCGCATCCAGCGCCCTCGTCATCGGCTCGCTGGTGGGAGCGAAATGGAACCCGCCGAAGCGGGTGACCGGTGTTCTGCTCGCCTTCGCGAGCGGGGCGCTGATCTCGGCGCTGGCTTTCGAGCTGTTCGAGGACGCGTATCACATGGGCGGTGCGGTGCGCTCAGGTCTCGGCCTGCTCGCCGGCGCCGCCACGTTCGTCGCCGTCGACACCGCGTTGGACAAATACATCAGCGGGAAGTCCGGGCCCGACACCCGGGAGGTCGCCACCTCCGGAGCGAGCGGAGGGGTCGGTTTCGCCTTGTTGGCCGCGGTGACGCTGGACGGTGTGCCCGAGAACCTCGCGCTCGGTGTCTCGCTCGTGGGCGGTGTCTCACTGTCGCTGCTGGTGGCGATCTTCTTCTCGAACCTGCCCGAGTCCCTGGTCGGCGCGGTCGCGATGCGCGAGTCGGGAACCAGCGCCCGCGCCGTCATTCTGACGTGGTCGCTGTGCGCGTTGTTGCTGGCCGTCGCCGTCGTGCTGGGCCGGTCGGTCGCTTCCGGGCTCGACGACACCCTGCTGGCGGTCGCGTTGTCCTTCGCCGGCGGCGCGGTGCTGGCCTCCCTCGCCGACACGCTCATGCCCGAGGCCTTCGAACACGGCCGGCCACTCAACGCGTTCGCCACCGCCGGTGGGTTCTTCCTGTCGTTCGTGCTCGCCGGCTGATGGCGCCCCTCACTGGGCGCGCAACCCGTACATGTACGTGGTGAGGTATTCGTCGATGACCGGACGGCGGATCTTCGGAGCCTCGGGCATCGTGATGAGCAGCGCGTAGAGGCCGACCAGGAACGAGATCCCGTTCAGCGTCACATCGACGTCGCCGGGAATCTCGCCGCGTTCCTGCGCCCGGCGCAGCTCCTCGACGACGGCGACGATGACCGGGTGTACGGTCCACTCTTCGGAGGGGGCTCGAGTCGTGGAGAAGTGCAGGGCGAGAAAGTCTTTGAACAAGCGTGGCCCGAGCCTGCGTTCGAGCGCCTCGAGGGCGGTGACCGCCTTCGCCAGCGTAGCCCGCACATCGTGAGGCCGTCGGTAGTACCGCGTCAGCTCCGCGGCCATGCGCTCCTGTTCGCGTAGTTCCAGCTCGAGTAGGACGTGTTCCTTGGTCGGGAAGTGGAAGAAAAAGGTGCCGTGCGCGACGCCGGCGGCCGAGACGATGGCACCGATGTCGGCCGCCGCGATACCCCCGCGCTTGAACTCGGCGATCGCCGCGCCGAGCAGGCGCTCACGCGTCTGCAGCCCCTTCCTACCGCGCTCGGTCTTCTCGATTTTGGGCAATGATGTCCGTTCCGTCCTCGGGGGCTCCGCTTGCGGAGACTCTACGCGTCCCCCACATATAACTGACTCAAATCAGGTTTGGGGTTCCCATTCGGGTCGCGAACCGATACGGTCCTGCAGGAACACTGGCTGAATGCCAATGCTTTTGGTGGTCAGCTCGAGGTGGGAAGCGGTTCACTCCGCTCCATCCGAGCTACACAGAATTGACTCTCGTCAAATGGAGGGTGCGGTGCAGATCCTGGAAGAGGTGCAGGACCTGCCGAAGGCGGGCAACATCAGGGCACAGTGGGTGAGCCTGTGGACCGGGCCGGCGGTCGGGGTGGTGCTGTTGGCCGCACTGCTGGCGTTCCCCGGTTTCTGGCCGCCACTGTCACCGTTGCTGTCGGCCGACCAGGTGGCGGCGTTCTACGCCGACAACACGGCGTGGATCCGATTCAGTCAGGTGACGTTCAACCTGTGCGGGATCATGATCCTGCCGTTCTTCATGGTGATCGTCGTCCAGATGAAACGGATGAAGACGCAGAGCCACGTCTTCGCCTACTGCTATCTCACCGCGATCGTCAGCGGCGCAACGATTTTCGCGTTGTCGAACATCTTCTTCCTGGTCGCGGCGTTCCGGCCCGACCGTAACCCCGACGTCGTGCTGGTGCTCAACGATCTGGCGTGGATCGTGTTCATCGCCCCGGTCGGCATGGTCGTCACGCAGTTCGTGCTGCTGGCCGTGGCGGTCTACTTCGACGACGGGCCCGACCCGGTCTTCCCGCGCTGGGTCGGGCATTACTCGCTGGCGACCGGCGTGGCGATGGTGCCCGCGGCCGGTGCGGCCGTCTTCCACACGGGCCCGCTGGCCTGGGACGGGCTGCTGTCCTTCTGGGTGCGCAACGGGGCGTTCGCGTTGTTCGTCGTCGTGATGTTCTTCGTGCTGCGGCGTGCGGTGCTCAAACAGGCGCACGACGAAGGCGTCACGCGGTGACCACGCTGCTCACGCGCCGGTTCACCCGGGAATCCGACGAGCCACCCGGCGGGAAACCCGATGTGCGACTGGTCTGCTGGTTCTTCCCCGCCTGGTATGCGGTTTTCGGCGTCATCATCTGCGTACTGGCCAGGGTGACGCCGCCGCCGCGTCCTGACGTCACCGCCGCCGACAAGGTCGCGTTCTTCGCCGAGAACGGGCTGACGATTCGCGTCGGCTTCTGCGTGTTGCTGATCCTGCTCGGCGGGGCAGCCGTCACCAACGGTTTGGTGGCGTACTTCATCCTGCGCATGTCGGTCGGCTCCGTGTTCGCCTACGGCTACATCGGCGGCATGGGGGTCGGGGCACTGCCGGGGTTCCTTCTCGTCGCGGTCTGCTTTCTGACCGCCACCTTCCGGGTCGACCGCGACCCCGAACTCGTCAGCATGCTCTACGACCTCGGGATGCTGTCCTACAACGGCTCGCTGGGGTGTTTCTCGGCGGCCTATCTGGTGTTCGCGCTGGCGATCCTCTACGACAAACACGACATCTTCCCGAAATGGTTTGCCTACGTGACGATCTGGCAGATCGTCACCGAGGTCATCGCCACCCAGATGTTCGTGGCCTATTCGGGTCCGTTCGCCTGGAACGGTTCACTCGCGTTCTGGTGGTCGGTCGTGGTGTTCAGTCTCTGGCTGGGCGCGCTGATCGTCCTGCTCAAACGGGCCACCAACCGCGAGCCGATCGATGCTCCGGCCCTGGACCCAAGGATTGCGCTGTGACACAGTCTGATTCACGGGAACTACCGACTCACGCCGGTGCCGCGCCGGTGTCCACCACGAACCCATCGGCCGGTCATCTCCCCGGCGACATCCACATGTGGGTGATGGTGCTCGGTGACCTGATCATCTTCGCGGGATACTTCGTCATCTTCATGGTCTACCGGGCCATGAACCCCGCCGAGTTCCTCGCCGCCCAGCAGCACCTCGACATCAACATCGGGGTTCTCAACACCGTGATCCTGTTGACCAGTTCGTGGTTCATCGCCCGGAGCGTGCTGGCCGCCCGGGGCGGCTCCCACGTCCGAGCGATCAGGTTCGTCTACGCGGGCGGCTTCTGCGGACTGCTGTTCATCGGGTTCAAGGGCTACGAATGGGCCAGCAAGATCTCGGCGGGCCACACCAACTCCGAGATGTTCTACTCCTTCTACTACGTGCTGACCGGGGTGCACCTGGTGCACGTGCTGATCGGCCTGATCGTGCTCGGGGTCATCGTGCGCGAACTGAACAACCCCGGCAGGCGCAGGACATCGATGGTCGAGTCGGGCGCCGTCTACTGGCACATGGTCGACCTCCTCTGGGTGATCATCTTCGGACTGCTCTACGTGATGAGGTGACAGTGACCAGCACATCGCAGACTCGACGGCAGGGCACCGCGACCCGGACCATGGCGTGGACCTGGGTCGTCCTCACCGCGATCACGGTCGGCGCATGGTGGCTGGCGCCGGCCCACTTCACCGACACCGTCCATGCGAGCACGTCGATCACCGCGCTGGTTCTGGCACTGACCTTCGTCAAGGCGCGGTTGATCATTCGCAACTTCATGGAGGTGAACACCGGCCCACGCTGGCTCAAACGGTCCACCGACGCCTGGCTGGGCGTGCTACTGGTGACGGTGTTCGTGATCTACCTGGTCTGACATCGAGCTCGTCGGCACCGGGTACGTTCGGTGTGGTGGATGACGCAGACGACCGGAAAGCCGGCGACATCGCTCTCACCGGGGTGTCGGAGACCGCGCTGCTGACGCTGAACGGCAGGGCGCATCAGGCCCGTCACCCGAATGCGATCATCGATGACCCGATGGCGATCCGCCTGGTCGACGCGATCGACTTCGACTTCGACAAGTTCGGCCGCAAAGGCCAGGAGATGGGCTTGCGCTCGCTGGCGTTCGACCGGGCGGCCGGCCGCTACCTGTCCGAGCATCCGCGCGCCACCGTCGTCGCGCTGGCCGAGGGGCTGCAAACCAGCTTCTGGCGCCTGAACACCCTCCTGCCTCATGCCGAATTCCGTTGGCTGACGGTCGATTTACCGCCGGTCATCGACCTGCGCGAGCGACTGCTGCCCGCATCGCCGCGGATCACCACTCTGGCCCAGTCGGCGCTGGACTATTCGTGGATGGAGAAGGTCGACGACAGCAACGGCGTCTTCATCACCGCGGAGGGGCTGCTGATGTATCTGCAGCCCGACGAGGCCATGGGGCTGATCGCCGCGTGCGCGGCTCGCTTCCCCGGCGGCCAGATGGTCTTCGACCTTCCGCCGGTCCTGGTCAAGAAGCTCGCACCCAAGGGGATGCGGTCGTCGCGCCGATACCGCGTGCCGCCGATGCCTTTCAGCCTGTCCGCGGCGCAGTTGGCCGCACTCCCCGACACCATCCCCGGGATCCGCGCCGTGCACGACCTCCCCATGCCGTCGGGGCGGGGCTGGTTCTTCGAGAAGGCCTTTCCCGCGTTCTGGCGGTTCAAGCCGACGCGCAACTTGCGCGGTGCATACACCTTGCTCGAGTTCGGCTGACCCCGATCGCACCCCGGCCAACGCGCTCTTGACCTGGAAAACCGGCTCTGAGCTGCGGTTACGCACACCTCCGACGTGATTGAATCGTTACCGAGGTTTGTCACTTTCGTCACTCGGGTAACTTTGATAACAGACCGGTCACACGGCCGGCGCCCACACCGAAGAAAGAGACGAATGGGAATTCGCCATGAACACCGTCCTGTACTTCAGCACCAACGGCCCCGTTTATGAAACCCGCGCGTACACCACCGCGGATATCGACCAGCTCGTAGAGGATCAGGGCCTGCAGTGCCTGACCAGCGCCGACCGGCAGTTCGACTTCTGGTTCAGCCCGTCGACGCAGCGCTGCCAGCGGCGCCCCAACCGAAAGGCCACCGAGCTGCTGCTGGCGACCAGCACGTTCACTGCCAAGACGGTTCCCCTGCTGCGGGGATGCGTCGTCGTCGCCACCCATGACGAGGACGGCGAGCTCGACGGGCTCAGCTGGCAGCAACTCGATCTCCTGGTCAGCCGCAGGCGCGCGCTGACCAAGCGCGAGGAGCGAGCGCTGCACAGGCGAATCGCGCGCGATGAGCGTAAGCAGCAACCGATGGTCCCGAGTCTGGCGCCTGTCGCCGTCGGCTGCGCCAGGCCGCGCTCGGCCGTGCACTGACCCGTCGGCCGAGCAGGCGCCCACCGTCGCGGCGGCGCCACGTACGGTCGAACGGTGAACTTCGAGGAATACCGCCATCACGACGCCACCGGGTTGGCACAGCTCGTCGCCGACAAAGAGGTGACCGCCGCCGAATTGCTGGACCTGGCGAGAAACCGTGCCGCCGCGGTCAACCCGCGGATCAACGCGATCGTCCGTGACGTCCCGGCCTCGCCGACGGATGCGGCGGAGGGCCCGTTCTCGGGCGTTCCGTTCCTGATCAAGGACCTCGCCCAGGACTACGCGGGGTTGCCGACGTCGCGGGGATCGCGCGCCCTGATGTCGACTCCGGTGGCCGAACACTCGGAGATCGTCCGGCGGTGGCAAGACGCCGGCTTGGTCATTTTCGGTAAGACCAACACCCCCGAGTTCGGGGCCAAGGGGATCACCGAACCCGACGCGTGGGGCCCGGCGCGCAATCCGTGGGACCTGACCCGGACGCCGGGCGGCTCGTCGGGTGGGTCGGCCGCCGCGGTCGCGGCCGGGATCGTGCCGTGCGCGGGGGCGAACGACGGCGGCGGTTCGATCCGCATACCCGCGGCATGCTGTGGACTCGTCGGGCTCAAACCGGGCCGCGGGCTGACCCCGTCGGGACCCGCGACCGGTGAATCCATGCACGGTGCGGCCGTGCAGGGCGTGGTGTCACGCACCGTCCGGGACACGGCGGCGATGCTCGACGTCGTTCGCGGTGGCGAACCATGGGGTCCGTACGTGCCCGGCATGCCGTCCTCGACATTCGCGTCCTGTGTGGGGGCCGATCCCGGCGCCCTACGTATCGGTGTGCGAGTGCCGTCGGCGATCAATCCGTCACCGCATCCCGAGGCCGCGGCCGCCGTCGAGGCGACCGTACGGACGCTGACCGAACTCGGCCACCACGTCGACGAACTTCCGCGTGCCCCCTTCGACGACGCGGCCCTGGCGCGCGACTTTTTGCTCACGTGGTTCGTCTACACCGCGTGGGAACTCGATGAAGCCAAACGCATCTCGGGCGCCGGGGACGACGCGTTCGAACGCGACACGCTCATCCTTGCCGCGCTCGGCCGGGCCACGAGTGGCGTCGACTACGTGGACGCCGTGCAGCGGCGCCACGAGCACACGCGCAGGCTCACCACGTTCTTCGAGTCGTACGACCTGCTGTTGACGCCCGCGCTGGCGACACCGCCGCCGACCATCGGCGAGTTCGACCTGCCGGTCGTGCTGCAGCGCGCCGCGGATGTGCTGATCAAGACGCGCACGGTAAAAGTGTTGCGCTACACCAAAATCGTCGACGACATGGTGGACAAGAACCTCGGTTGGGTGCCCTACACCCAGCTCGCCAATCTGACCGGACGCCCGGCGATTTCGTTGCCGCTGCACTGGACCGCGGGCGGGCTGCCGCTGGGCGTTCAGTTCGTCGCACCGCTGGCGGGCGAGTCGCTGCTGATCCGACTGGCCGCCCAGTTGGAGCAGGCGATGCCCTGGTCCGATCGCGTGGCCCCGGTCTAGAGACCCGACATCCGCTGACGCAGCTTCGCGGCCTGCAAGGTCAGATGGTTGCGCTCGGCCAGGTTTTGCGCTTTGTCCGCAGCCTCCACGTAAAGCGCTGCGGCCGTGGCGAGGTCCCCGGCTCGCTCGGTGAGGTAAGCGGTCGCGGCGGTGTAGCGCGGCAGGGCCGGATCGAGTTCGGACAGTGCCGCCAATCCCGCTTGCGCCCCGTCGGCCTCGCCGACCGCGACGGCGCGATTGAGTCGCACCACCGGGCTGTCGGTCAGGCGGACCAACTCGTCGTACCACTCCACGATCTGCACCCAGTCGGTCTCGCCGGCGCTCTGCGCGTCGGCGTGCAGTGCGGCGATCGCGGCCTGCGCCTGGTACTCCCCCAACCGGTCCCTGGCCAACGCGGTCTGCAGGACGGTGACGCCCTCGGTGATCAGGTCGCGCCGCCACAGCCGCCGGTCCTGTTCGGCGAGCGGTACGAGGCTGCCGTCGGCGCGGGTGCGCGCCGGGCGCCGCGCATGGTGCAGCAGGAACAGGGCGAGCAGGCCCGCAACCTCGGGATCGTCGGTGGCCGAGGCGAGTTGGCGGGCGAGCCGGATCGCCTCGGCGGCCAGGTCGACCTCGCCGGTGTAGCCCTCGTTGAACACCAGGTACAGCACGCGAAGGACGGTGTGAAGATCGCCGGGACGGTCTAAGCGGACGTCGCTCACGGTGCGTTTGGCCCGGCTGATCCGTTGCGCCATCGTCGATTCCGGTACGAGGTAGGCGGCGGCGATCTGGCGGGTCGTGAGGCCGCCCACGGCCCGCAGCGTCAGCGCGACGGCCGACGCCGAGGTGAGGCTGGGATGCGCGCACAGGAAATACAGCTGCAGCGTGTCGTCGACGGGCGCGGCCGGGCCCGGGGCCGGTTCGTCGGCGGCCTGCTGCTCGCGCCGGTGCCGGGCGACGTCGGAGCGGGTGAGGTCGAGGAACCGGCGCCAAGCGGTGGTGATCAGCCAACCTTTCGGGTCCTCCGGGTGCCGGTCATCCCAGGTGTCGAGCGCGCGCAGCAGGGCCTCCTGGACCGCGTCCTCTGCGGTCGCGAAGTCCGCACCGCGGCGGACGAGGGTCGCCAGGACCGCGGGAATCAGGTCCCGCAGCGCCGCCTCGTCCACCGCGCCGGACTTCACTCGGTGACCGTCGGCGGGGTGGTCAGGAACGGCCGGACCTCGAGCCATTCGTGGATCGGCCGCCCGCCCGCACCCGGGGCCGCCGACAGTTCTCCGGCCAACTCGACGGCGCGTTCGTAGGAATCGACGTCGATCACCATCCAGCCGGCGACCAGATCCTTGGTTTCGGGGAAGGGGCCGTCGACCACGGGCGGCTTACCTTCTCCGTCGGAGCGCACCCAGGCGCCCTCCGGCGCCAGGGCCGCATGGGTGACGAATTCGCCGGTGGTCTGAAGGCGCGCCGCGAAGTCGTTCATGTACTTGATGTGCGCCTCGATCTCCTCGGGTGTCCACCGGTCCATCGGCACGTCGTTGACGCTGGCCGGCGCGCCTCGGTAGTGCTTGAGCAGCAGATACTTGGCCATGGTTGTTCCTTTTGTCGTTCGGGTCGCGACCCTAGTTGGTCGCTCACCCCTAGGACGGAGCCATCGCGGAATTCTCGACATCGTCAGACATCGGCGCGATGTCACCTGGCTAGGGTGCAGCCATGAGCCTCGTCACCTACGAGTTGGACGATCACATCGCCACCATCACCCTCAACCGGCCCGAAGCGCGCAACGCGATCAACGGCGCGGTGCGCCGCGACCTGAACGCGGCCTGGGAGCGGTTCCGCGATGACGAGGACGCGTGGGTGGGGATCCTCACCGCCAACGGCGACGTCTTCTGCGCCGGCGGCGACCTCAAGGACGGCGAGGGCTCGGTCGGCACCTTCGGGGGCACGTTCTGGGAGAAGCCGACGATCAACTCGTTCGAGAGCGGCATGGAACTGTTCAAGCCGACGATCGCGGCGGTCAACGGCCCGTGCATCGGCTACGGTTTGACCGGCGTCCTGTTCTGCGACTTCGTGATCGCCTCCACCGCAGCCACTTTCGCGTTCCCGGAGGTCACCATCGGCGTGCCCACGATCGTCGGCGCGATCCGGTTGCCCGAACGCGTCCGGTGGGCCGATGCGATGGAACTGCTGTTGACCGGCAAACCGATCGACGCCGAACGCGCCAAGGAGATCGGCTTGGTGTGGCGTCTGGTCGAACCCGGTGACCTGCGAGCCGAGGCGCGGTCCTGGGCGCGCACCCTCACCGAGGCGGCGCCGCTGGCGCAGCGCGCCACCAAGGAGGTGGCCTGGCGCACGGCCAACATGGGCTGGATCGAATCGGTGCGGTTCGGCGAGACGATGCGCAAGGTGGCCGCCGCGACCGACGACGTGCGCGAGGGCATCACAGCGTGGCAGGAGAAGCGCGCACCGCGATGGCGCGGCCGCTGAGGTTCACGACTCCTCCGCCTCCTGTCGCTCATCTTGGAGACGGTCCTTGCTGCGCAGCAGACGTAGCAGGGTCACGAGCAGCAGACCGCCCACCACGTTGCCGACGACCGTGTAGCCGAACCACGTCGCCCAATCGCCGTACCCGAACGGCGCACCGGCGATGAGCGCACCGAAGATCAGCAGCGAGTCCAGAATCGAATGGAACATCTGCAGGCCGGCAAGCAGGAAACCGCCGGCGACCGCGGCGGCGATCTTGCCGAACGTCGACTCGGTCCCGTGCTGCATGCGCGTCATCAACGTGATGACCATGCCGCCGAGCAGCGACAGCGTCACCGTCTCCGCCGACAGCGGGGCGGTGGCGAAGTGGGTGGCCGACTCGATGGTCTGCGCATGCAATTTCGGGTAGGCCGTCATGATCAGCCACATGATCGCCCAGCCCCCAACGAGATTGGCGATAAGCGTCCCGCTCCAGAGCTTCAGCAGCTGCCCGACGCTGGCGCGTTTGGCCACGACCGTGGTGACCGGCACCAGGAACCCCTCGGTGAACAGCTCGCTGCGGCCGAGCAGCAGCGCGAGGAACCCGATCGAGAACGCGATACCGGCGAGCAGGTGGTTGTGCGTGGCGGCCAACACCGACAGGTAGGCGAGTACGCCGACCGCGACCTCGGTGCCGCCGAAGAAGCCGGTGACCAGAACTTCGCGCCAGGTCCGGTGCAGACGCTGGGTGCCCTCGTCGACCATCCGCGCGAAGGCGCCCTCCAACTCGTCCTCGATGGGGCTGTCGGTATCGCCCAGTTGACGCTTACGCGTATCGCTCATGTGCGGCCCTTCCCGATTCGATGACGGTCAGGGGTACCCGCCCACCGCCGCGCCGAAGCACCCCGGCCCGTGCTCACGGCGTTGTGGGACGGCGACAACCGGCTGCGTCGGGGTTGTCGGGCACCGGCAAGCCCAAGGCGGCGATCAGGCTCACCATGGGATGAAAGAGGCAAAAGCGCGAGAGGAGAGCACGGTGTACCGCCCGGGTGGCAACGATCAACCCCAGACCACCGCTCGGTCGGGTGACGACCAGGGATGGGCCACCTTCACCCTCCGCGTGCCCCGGTGGCCGGCGCTGATGCGTCTGCGGGGGCGCGAACCCCTGGTCCGCTCCGTGGATCGGATCGAGGCCCTGATCATGACCGTGGTCGTCGCCTTGTCACTGTTCGCCGTGCCTATCGCCGGCGCCGTCGGCACCGCACTGTTCGACTCCAAGCGCGGGGCTCCCCACGCGGCGATGGAAGCCGTCACGGCCGGCGCACTCGTCCTGCTCGCCGCCCTCGGGACGGCGGCGGCCGTCGTCCTGATCACCCGCGCGGTATGTAACCGCGTCCGCTCCGCCCGGTGGCAGCGGGGCCTCGACAGCCTGATCGACGGCCGGGGCCAGGCTCATATGCAGTAGCGACCCGGCCGCCTCTCGGATGTCCCAATCGGAAACCCCCCGGTGTCGCGATTCGTGATTTACACCCCGCCGCCGGGGCCCAACCATGGTTCCAACTGGCTGGAGAGGCGGTTGGGATGACGATCAGCGTGACCGAGCGCGCACAACTGCGGTCGGCGGTCCGCGAGTTGCTGGGTGACAGGTGCACCGAGGACGACGTGCGCAGGGTGATGACCTCGGACGACGGCTTCGACCGCGACCTGTGGCGCCGGCTCGCCGAGCAGGGCCTGCTCGGCATGCTCGTCGACGACGAGCTCGGCGGTCTGGGCTTCGGCGCACTCGAGCTCGAGGCCGTCGCGGAGGAGACGGGTGCGGCCCTTCTGCCCGCACCGTTCATCTCCAGCGCGGTGTTGACGGTGACGCTCGTCTCAGCGGCGGGCTCCGACGAGGACAAGCGCCGACTCCTGCCGGGGCTGGCCGACGGCACGGCCATCGGCACCGTCGCGATCACCGGACCGTCCGGCTCCTGGACGGCGCAGGGCGTCGACGTCGAGGCCGCCGCCGACGGCTCCCTCACCGGCGCCGCACACTACGTCACCTGGGGTCAGGTGGCCGATGTCGTGCTCGTGGTCGCGCGCACCACCGACGGTGTCGGTGTCTTCGAGGTGGCGCCGGACGCCGAGGGTCTCACCCGCACCGCGGTGACCGTTTTCGACCCGACCGTGCGGTTGTCGACATTCACCTTCGCGGGCACACCCGCGCGGCGGCTCGGCACCGCCGGATGGGACGCCGTACAGGAGGCCCTGGACCACGCCGTGATCGCCTCGGCCGGTGAGCAGGTGGGCGGTTCGCGCCGGCTCTTCGATATGACCGTCGACTACCTCAAGACCCGCGTCCAGTTCGGTCGCCAGATCGGCAGCTTCCAGGCGCTCAAACACATGGCCGCCGACCTGCTGATCGAGGTCGAGAACGCGACATCGGCCGCCCAGCACGCGGCCGCCGAGAAGGCCGCACGCAGTGAAAGTGCCGACGGGGCGGTCGCATTGGCCGGTTTCGCCTGCGCCGAGGCCTACGAGACGATCGCCATGAACGCGATCCAGATGCACGGCGGTATCGGTTTCACCTGGGAGCACCCCGCCCACCTGTTTCTGCGCAGAGCGCGCACCGGCCTGCAGTTGTTCGGCGGCCCGCGCCTGCATCGCGAGCGCTACCTCGTCTCGAAAGGTGCCTGACATGACCAGCCCGCTGCCCACCGCCGACGAGCTCCGCGCCGAGGTCCGGGAATGGTTGCGCGACAACTGGACTCCACTTCCCTCCTCCGACGACCCGTGGGTGTCGTCACCCGAGAGGATCGCCTGGCTGGAGAAGGTGCTCGACGCCGGTTACGCCGTGCCGACCTATCCCACCGAGTGGTTCGGACGCGGATACCCCAGTGACCTCGCGGCCGTCATCGGCCAGGAGTTCTCGGCGATCAAGGCGCCGGGGTCGCGGCAGGACAAGTACAACATCCCGGCCAACACCACCCTCAAGCTCGGCGCCGAGAGAATCAAAGGCGATCTGCTGCGCGATTTCCTGGTCGAGCGGTCCCGCACCTGCCTGCTCTACAGCGAACCGGGCGCCGGTTCCGACCTGGCCAGCGTGCGCACCACCGCCGTCCGCGACGGCGACCAGTGGGTCGTCAACGGGCAGAAGGTGTGGACGTCGGGCGCGCTCACGGCCGATTACACGCTGCTGCTGGCCCGCACCGATTGGGATGTGCCCAAACACAAGGGCCTGAGCCTGTTCATCATGCCGATGAAGCAGCCGGGCATCGAGGTGCGCCCGCTGGTGCAGATCACCGGTGAATCGCACTTCAACGAGGTGTTCATCAACGATGCGACCGTCTCCGACGACTACCTGCTGGGCGGCGAGGGCAACGGATGGCGCGCGCTTCAGACCGCGCTGGCCTACGAACGGTCCATCATGGGTGACAGTGGTCGCGGCTCGCGTAACCGCAAGGCGGACAGCCTGATCGAACTCGCCCGCGAGTACGGCGTCCTCGACGATCCCGCGGTGCGCTACCCGCTGGCGAAAGTGCTGGCGATGCGGGAGCTGAACCGGCTCAACAACGCGCGCGCGAAAGCCAGTACGTCACAGGGCACGTCGAGCTCGATCATGTCGCTGGGCAAGCTTGCGATGTCGAAGATCCTGCACACCGAGGCGGCGATGAAGACACAGATCATCGGCGCGCAGGCCTTGTTGGCCGGCCCCGAGAACCCGGTGGCCGACGATGTCAACTTCCTGACTCTCAACGCGTTCTTCACCTCGATTGGCGGCGGCACCGACCAAATCCAGCGCAACATCATCGGCGAGCGTGTGCTGGGGCTGCCCAAGGAGCCCGAGGCCGACCGCGACATCCCGTTCCGTCAGGCCCGCAGGAGCTGACCCGTGTCCCACGCTGCCGCATACGATCCGCCGCTGTCGGGGATGCGGATCCTCGACCTGAGCTCGGGCCCGATGAGCGCAATCGGCCGGCTGCTCGCCGACCTCGGGGCGCGGGTGACGGTGCTGCGCCTGCTCGGTGTCACCGACGACGACGTGGTGGGACCGCACCTGGCAGGGGTAGGTGTGCAGACCGCCATCGACCGGCACGGCATGGAGACCGTCGAGCTGGCTCCGTCGACCGCGGCGGGCCGCGACGGGTTCTCCGAAATGCTTGGCGGCACCGACATCCTGATCGAGAGCACCCGGCCCGGATCGCTCGCCGAGGCGACGCTGGCGGTGCGTGAGATCCGTAGGCAGCATCCGGCGCTGGTGATCCTGTCGCTCAGCGACTTCGGCCGCGACAACGACTACCGCACCTGGCAGGGCACCGGTCCGGTGTTCCACGCCTTGACCAGCGAGCTGTCGCGGTCCGGCATCCCGGGCCGCGAGCCGTTGGTACCGCCGGGCGAACTGCCCTACCACGTGGCCGCCGCGCAGGCCGCGGTGATGGCCGTCGCGGTCTACCTCGACCGCTTGCGCACCGGTGAGGGCGACCTGATCGACTTCTCGATCCTCGAAGGGGCGATGCAAACGCTCGACCCGCCGTTCGGCTCGGCGGGCAGCGCGTCGGCGGGCGTAGCGGTGAAGCTGCAGCAGCGCGACTGGGACGCCGAACGTCAGCGCTACCCGATCATCCCCTGCAAGGACGGCCACGTCCGCATCTGCATCCTGGCCAAACGGCAGTGGCGCGGCATGTTCACCTGGATGGGCAACCCCGAGGAGTTCGCCGACCCCTCATACGACAAACTCGGAAAGCGGTTCCGCTCACCGCATCTGCTCGATGCGATCGCCGCTTTCTGCGCCGACAAGACCCGCGCGGAGCTGGAGTCCCAGGGTCAGGCCCACGGCGTTCCGACGGCGGCGGTGCTGACCCTGTCGGAGGCGATGACCGCCGAACACTTCAGTGCGCGTGGCTTTTTCCGCGATGTGGAGCTGGTGCCCGGCGTCGTGGCCCCGGTCCCGGTCGGTGTCAGCGAAATCGACGGCCATCGCGCCAGCGCACTCGACATGGACTCGCATCGATCCGAACCCCTCACCGCCGCACCACTGTTGGCGAGTCGGCAGCGCCGAGCCGAGGGGCGGCCGCTGGAAGGGATCCGCGTCCTCGATCTCGGGGTCATCGTCGTCGGAGCCGACACCGGCCGGCTCTTCGGCGATCTGGGCGCCGACGTCGTCAAGATCGAACACTCCGCCCATCCCGACGGCCTGCGCGTCGGCAAGCTCACCACAATGACCCAGCCGTTCGCCGCGGGTCACCGCAACAAGCGCTCGATCGGGCTCGACCTGCGCACGGAGGAAGGTCTCGAACTCGCGCACCGCCTGGTGCGGGCCTCCGATGTGGTGCTGACGAACTTCAAACCCGGCGTCGCCGAAGCGCTGGGCATGGATTATGCGACGCTGCGACGGATCAACCCGGGCATCGTCGTGGTGGACAGTTCCGCTTTCGGTCCCAGCGGTCCGTGGGCCAACCGCCTGGGCTACGGGCCGCTGGTGCGCGCCGCCGTCGGGTTCACCAGTCAGTGGGTGTACCCGGGCGAGCCCGAGACATTCTGCGACACCGTCACCGTCTACCCCGACCACGTCGCGGCCAGGATCGGCGCCCTGTCTGCGATTGCGCTGCTCCTGCGCCGGGAACGCACCGGCGAGGGCGGGTCGGCGAGCATCGCCCAGGCCGAGGTGATGCTCAGTCATGTCGCCGCCGACATCGCCGCCGACGCTCTCGAGCGTGCCGGGCACCCCCGCTC
This sequence comes from Mycolicibacterium novocastrense, assembly GCF_001499835.1. Lineage (NCBI taxonomy): Bacteria > Bacillati > Actinomycetota > Actinomycetes > Mycobacteriales > Mycobacteriaceae > Mycobacterium > Mycolicibacterium novocastrense. The sequence continues at coordinate 14,429 of NZ_LQIH01000012.1, read as the reverse complement.
CGGCACGGGAGGCAGGACACCGTGGGGACTGTTCCCGGCCGCGGGCGACAACGAGTGGATCGCGATCACCGTGCGTGACGACGCCGAGCTGCAGGCGCTGCGCTGGGTCATCGGCCTGCCGGGCGACGGTGAGGTCGACCCCGACGCCGTGCGCGCCTGGACCACGCGGCATTCGCGGATCGAGGCGATGGAAAGGCTGCAGGCCGCGGGCGTGCCCGCGGGTGCCGTCATGCACGCCGACGAGCTCCCGTCGTGGGGGTACTACCAGCAGCGGCGATCGTTCCGCGAGGAGCTTCACCCGCACGCAGACGTCCCGTTCACGATGGAGAACGTGCAGATCCACTGCGATCACGTCGCCGATCCCCCGTTGCTGCAGGCCCCGCTCATCGGCGAGCAGACCGCCGAGATCGCCACCGAACTCCTCGGCCTGAACCCGACGGAGATCGATGCGCTGCATCGGCGAAGGGTGCTCGAGACCACCACAGGCGACGTGCACGTCTGACCCGGGTGCACCGGTGATCTCGTAGCATTCGGGTGGCACGGCACCCGTACGAGACACCGCAGGAATGGACATCGACTTCACCAGGCTCAGGTACTTCGTCGCCGTGGCCGACGAACTGCACTTCAAGCGGGCTGCCGACAAGCTGATGATCACGCCGCCCCCGCTGAGCAAGCAGATCAAACTCCTCGAGAAGGAACTCGGCGGACCCTTGTTCGAACGCGGCTACCACGACGTGCGGCTGAGCCCGCTCGGCGAACGGTTGATCGGCCCGGCCCGCGAAATCCTGCGACAGGTCGAAGAGTTCAAAGCCACCGCGAAGCACGGTGTGCAGGGTCCGGCGCCGCTTCGGCTGAGCGCCACCGCCTATGCGCCGTCCGACCTGCTCGCGCAACTGGAGACGGTGCTGACCGACCTGCCCGTCCCGACGGAGTTCGGAGTTCCCGGGTCGGGTACGGAGGTCGCCGCCAAGCTGATCGCCGGACAGGCCGAGCTGGGCCTGATCCACCTGCCCGCCGGTGACAAACGCCTGCGTCACAAGGTGGTGGCCAGCTATCAGGGTGCGGTCGCGGTGCGCTTCGACGATCCCCTGGCCGCCAAAGACCTTGTGGCGATCGACGAACTGCGCGACCGGGAGGTCGTGATCGACTTCGCCCGGCCCAATCCGGTGGTGCTGGCCGGGTTGACCCGACAACTCAACAGCCGCGGTGTGCACCGCATCGTCCGCACCACCAACCAGCGCGGCGGCGAACTCGAGATGGCCACCGCCGTGTTCAACCGGCATCTCGTCGCGCTGGTGAGTTACGCACCCGACTCGTTCATCGGCAAGATGTTCTCCCCGCCGGAGTTCAAGTTGGTGCCGATCGACGAAAGCAACTGGCCCCCAGCGCGAATCGCACTCGCTTGGGCGCCCGAGCGGCTGCGGAGCAGGCTCACCGAGGTCGAGCAGGCCGCCGAGCAGATCGCCAACCGGCTGGGGCCGGTGCATCGAGGTGCCTGAGACTTCACTCACCGACATCGCACACGGGCTGGGCGCCGATCCCGACGCGCTGTTCACGGCCTTCGCCGCCTGGGCCGAGGCCAACGGCACCGTGCTGTATCCGGCGCAGGAGGAAGCGCTGATCGAGTTGGTCAGCGGCGCCAACGTCATCCTGGCGACCCCGACCGGTTCGGGGAAGTCGCTGGTGGCCACGGGCGCGCTGTTCGCGACGCTGGCCCGATCCGGTGCACGGCATGGCCGCAGCTTCTACACCGCGCCGATCAAGGCGCTGGTTAGCGAGAAGTTCTTCGCGCTGTGCAAGGTGTTCGGCGCGGACAACGTCGGCATGCTGACCGGTGACGCCGCGGTCAACGCCGAGGCGCCGATCATCACCTGCACCGCCGAGGTGCTGGCCAACATCGCGCTGCGCGAAGGGGCCGACGCCGACATCGCGTTGGTGGTGATGGATGAGTTCCATTTCTACGGCGATCCGGACCGCGGATGGGCGTGGCAGGTTCCGCTGCTGGAACTGCCGAAGGCGCAGTTCCTGCTGATGTCGGCGACGCTGGGTGACGTTTCGTTCCTGCGCGACGACCTCACCCGGCGCACCGGCCGCCCGACGGCGCTGGTGTCCAACGCCGAACGCCCAGTGCCGCTGTTCTTTTCGTATGCGAACACTCCGATGCACGAGACGATCGGCGATCTGCTCGAGACCGCGCAGGCCCCGATCTACGTCGTGCACTTCACCCAGGCCTCGGCGTTGGAGCGCGCGCAGGCGTTGATGAGCGTCAACGTCAGCACCAAAGAGCAGAAGGCCGAGATCCGGGAGATGATCGGCGCGTTCCAGTTCTCCACGGCCTTCGGCGCGACGCTGTCCCGGTTGGTGCGACACGGTATCGGAGTGCACCACGCCGGGATGCTGCCGAAGTACCGGCGGCTGGTCGAACAGTTGGCGCAGGCCGGTCTGCTCAAGGTGATCTGCGGCACCGACACGCTGGGTGTCGGCATCAATGTGCCGATCCGCACGGTGGTGTTCTCGGCGCTGTCGAAGTACGACGGGGTGCGCACCCGGCTGCTCAATGCGCGCGAGTTCCACCAGATCGCAGGTCGGGCCGGGCGGGCCGGCTACGACACCGCGGGCACCGTCGTCGTGCAGGCGCCCGACCACGAGGTGGAGAACCTCAAACAGTTCGCCAAGGTCGCCGACGACCCCAGGAAGCGCCGGAAGCTGGTGCGCCGCAAGGCTCCCGAGGGCATGGTGCCGTGGAGCGAGTCGACGATGAACCGGTTGATCGAGGCCACGCCCGAACCGCTGACCAGCAACATGCGGGTGTCGACGGCGATGATGCTCGACGTCGTCGACCGTCCCGGCGACCCCTTCGAGGCGATGCGGCGGCTGTTGACCGACAACCACGAGCCACGCAATCGGCAATTGCAGCACATCCGCGAAGCCGTCGGTATCGCGCGCTCACTGCTACAGGCCGGTGTGGTGGAGCGCCTCGACCAGCCCGGTCCCGACGGCAGCAGATACCGGCTGACCGTCGACCTGCCGCCGAACTTCGCGTTGTATCAACCGTTGTCGACATTCGCTCTGGCCGCCGTCGATGTGCTCGATCCGACATCGGAAACCTTTGCGCTGGATGTGGTTTCGGTGACCGAGGCGACGCTGGAGGATCCGCGTCAGATCTTGGCGGCGCAGCTGAACAAGGCCCGAGGCGAGGCCGTCGCTGCGATGAAGGCCGAAGGCATCGAGTACGACGAGCGCATCGAACTGCTCGACGACATCACCTACCCCAGGCCGCTCGAGGAGCTGCTCGAGCACACCTTCGAGGTCTACCTGCAGAGCAACCCGTGGGCCGCCGACTCCGCGCTGTCCCCGAAGTCGGTGGTGCGCGAGATGTGGGAACGCGCCATGACTTTCCGCGAATACGTCAGCGAGTACGGCCTGACCCGCGCCGAGGGGGCGGTGCTGCGCTACCTGTCCGATGCGTACAAGGCGCTGCGGTCCGGAGTTCCCGCCGCGGCCAGAACCGAGGAACTCACCGATATCGTCGAGTGGCTCGGCGAGCTTGTCCGCCAGGTGGATTCGAGCCTGCTCGACGAGTGGGAGCAGCTGACCGACCCCGACCAGCCACATGACGCGCCGGCGGCGGTGCCGGCCCCGCCGCGCCCGCTGTCCGGCAACCAGCGTGCGTTCACGGCGATGGTGCGCAACGCGTTGTTCCGGCGGGTGCAGTTGTTCGCCCGGCAGCGCTGGGACGAACTCGGCGCGCTGGACAGCGGTTCGGGATGGACGGCGGCGCGCTGGGAGCAGGTCGGGCAGGACTACTTCGACGAGCACGACGACGTCGGCACCGGCGCCGACGCGCGCGGCCCGGCGCTGCTGGTCATCGACCGTGCGCCCGAAGTGTGGCGGGTGCGGCAGATTTTCGACGATCCCGCGGGCGACCACGACTGGGGCTTCACCGTGGAGGTCGACCTTGTCGCCTCCGACGAGGCCGGCGCGGTCGTATTGCGGGTCGTCGACGCCGGCCGGTTCGACTGAGCGACGCGCGACGCCTTCTTGCCGAGTGTGGCCTTGCCTCACACTTGTCGCGGATTCGCGTGACACAACCCCACTCTCGGCGGAACGCTTTGTGTGATTACCGGTGAGCGCCTACGGGTACGGAGTCGGACATGACATCTCCAGACGAGAACGTAACGCCAGAGCCCGCCACCAAGGACGCCGACGTGATGGCGCCCGCCACTCCCGGAGCCGAGGCGCTGCCGCTGCCCGAGGACCAGGTCGACAAGCCCTCCGAAGGTTAGGTAAATCCCGCGCCGCGTGGCCCGATGGAATCGGCCCGCGCGGTCTCGCGTTGGATCGGTTCATGGCGATTGACGATCTCTTTCGACCGTTCACGGTCCGCTCCCTGACGGTGCCCAACCGGTTCGCGATGGCCCCGATGACCCGTCAGGCCTCACCCGGCGGGATTCCGGGCGCCGACGTGGCGGAGTACTACCGTCGGCGGGCCGCGGGCGGGGTCGGGCTGATCATCACCGAGGGCATCCGGCTACCGGATGCGGCCGCCGGATACCCGGCCAGCATCCCGACGATCGCGGGCGACGAGGTGCTCGCCGGCTGGCGGCGTGTCGTCGGCTCGGTTCATCGCGAGGGCGGCATGATCGCCGCGCAACTGTGGCATCAGGGCGTGCAGCGTGACGACGCCGACGGTGTGGTGCCCGTCGGCCCCTCGGGTGTCGACGGCCGCGGTCGGCCTCGGGGCCGGGCGCTCGAGGTCCGCGAACTACACCGACTCGCCGATCAGTACGCCGAAAGCGCCGCCACCGCTCGGGAGGTCGGCTTCGACGCGGTCGAACTGCACGGTGCCCACGGCTATCTGCTCGACGAGTTCTTCTGGGACCGAACCAATCTGCGCACGGACGAATACGGCGGGTCGCTGACCGCCCGAACCCGCTTCCCTGCCGAGGTGGTGGCCGCCGTCCGCGCCGCCGTCGGCCCGGACTACCCGATCATCTTCCGGTTCTCTCAATGGAAGGGCACCGACTACACCGCGTCCGTCGCCGCGGATCCGACCGAACTGCAGGAACTGCTTGCGCCACTGGTGGATGCAGGGATCGACGTTCTGCACCCGTCGACCCGCAGGCACTACGCACCGGCGTTCCCCGACCACGACGGCGAGTTGAGCCTGGCCGGCTGGACGAAGAAGGTAACCGGCGTGCCCGTCATCGCGGTCGGCTCGGTCGGGCTGGAGACGCAGTTCCGCAGCGAGAAGCAGGGCCAGGTGATCCAGCCTGCCCCCGTCGACCGTCTGGTCGAGCAGTTCGACGCCGACGAGTTCGACATCGTCGCCATCGGTCGGGCCCTGCTCGCCGATCCGGCGTGGGTCAACCGCCTGCGCGACGGCCGCCTCGACGGGTTCGCCGGATACGACCCCGAGGCCGCGCTCGCGAAGCTCGCCTGAGCGTTTCCGACGACACCTCGCTGCCCCCGATCGCTCCGACCTCCTCCTCGAGCGAATCTGTCAGGCCAACGCCAGGAAGAGCTTCTCGAGTTCTTCCTCGGTCATGGGCCGTTCATTACCCTCGTGGTCCCCGGTCATGCACTCGCGTAGGCCCGTCGCGACGATCTTGAAGCCCGCGCGGTCGAGCGCCCGCGACACCGCCGCGAGCTGAGTGACGACGTCCTTGCACTCACGGCCCTGCTCGATCATCCCGATCACACCGGCGAGTTGTCCCTGCGCACGCCGTAGCCGGTTGAGTACGGCTGCGATGGCCTCCTGGTCACCAACCATGGCTTTTCCTTTCCACTTCGCTGTCCAGATTACCCGCGGGGGTATTTGCGGAATAGATACCCCCGGGTGTATTGTCGACTATACCCGGAGGGGTATCGAGCCGACACCCCGACGATGAGAAGGGACAACGAAGATGATCCTTGAGCAGTACTACATCGAATGCCTGTCACACGCGTCTTACCTGATCGGTGACGAGTCGACCGGACGCGCGATTGTCGTGGACCCGCGCCGCGACATCACCGAATACCTGGCCGATGCGCGTAGACACGGGCTCATGATCGAGGGCGTCATCAACACCCACTTCCATGCCGACTTCGTCTCCGGGCACCTCGAACTCGTCCATGCCACCGGCGCTTGGATTGGCTTCGGAGAGGCCGCCGAGACCGACTATCCGATCCGCCGCCTGGCTGACCGGGAACACGTGTCGCTGGGGGACGTCGACCTGGAGATCCTCTCGACACCGGGCCACACCTGGGAATCGATCAGCGTGCTGGTTCGCGAGCGTGCCGACGTCGAGCCGACGGCCGTCCTGACGGGCGACTCGCTGTTCATCGGTGACGTCGGCAGACCGGATCTGGTCAATATCGGGGACGGCTCGGCCAGCGACCTGGCTCGTGCGATGTTCCACACGATCCACGACACGTTGATGAAACTGCCCGACCACGTGAAGGTGCTGCCCGCGCACGGCGCCGGCTCGTCGTGCGGCAAGAACCTGTCGACCGAACTCACGTCGACAATCGGCGAACAGCGGGTGAGCAACCCCTCGGTTCAACCGATGAGCGAAGACGACTTCGTCTCGATGCTCATCCACGGCCAGCCCGCCGCACCGGCATATTTCGCCGTCGACGCCGCGATGAACAAGCGGGTTCACCCGCTGCTGCAAGAGCAGCGCATGGTCGCCAGGATGACCCCGGAGCAGATGCGGGCTGCACTCGCGGACGGCGTGCGCGTGGTGGACGCGCGCAGCGTCGACGATTTCGCCGCGGGCCACCTGCGCGGCTCGGTGAACGTCGGTTTCGACGGGCGGTTCGCCGAGACCGCCGGGATGGTGGCCGAGGTCGGGGAACCGATCGCCCTGATCACCTATCCGGGAGAAGAACAGCAGGCCGCGCTGAGGCTGGCCCGCATCGGCTCGGACAATGTGGTCGGCTATCTCAACGTCGACCGCGATGAACGGTTGCCCGCCGAGCTTCGGGATCTGGTGCAGATTGCGCCTCGGACAAAGGTTTCCGAGCTCGACGAGATGCTGGCCGCCGAAGCCGTGACGTTGATCGATATCCGCAACCCCGGTGAGCGAGAAGCCGGTGCCATCCCCGGATCGATCCACATCCCGCTGGCGCAGTTGCGGAGCCGCATGAGTGAAGTGCCGACCGACGAGCCGATCCTGCTGCACTGTGCGGGCGGCTGGCGATCCAGTGTCGCGGCTTCGTTACTGCGCGCGAACGGTTTTCGGCACGTGTCCGACCTGGCGGGTGGATACAACGCGTGGATCGATGCCCACGCAACAGTTTGAGGAACCGGATCAGAAGGAGACAGCTGCATGTGTTACGCAATCCGATGCCCATCGTGCGGCAAGACCACATGGGACGGCTGCGGCCAGCACGTCGACGACGTGATGCGGTCGGTGCCGGCCGAACAGCGTTGCCGCTGTCAATCGGCGACCGCACCGCCGCGCCGTCCCGGCCGTCGGTTGTGGCGCCGATAGGCGGGTCGAGGGCAACTCATGGCGTTGGCGATCGGACTGACGCTCGGCGCGGTGATCGGTGTGCTGCTGGGACTGCTCGGCGGCGGGGGTTCGATCCTCGCCGTTCCGGCACTGGTCTACGGCGTGGGTCTCGGCATCGAGGAGGCCATTCCGATCTCTCTGGTCGTCGTGGCCGTGGCATCGGCCGTCGGTGTGCTGCCGAAAATCCGTGCCGGGCAGGTTCGGTGGCGCATGGCGGGTATCTTCGCGGCGGCCGGTATCCCCGCGACCATTCTCGGCAGCGCCATCAGCAGACATCTGCCCGAGTCAGCGCTGCTGATCGGGTTTGCGGCCGTGATGGTGGTCGCGGGCATCCGCATGCTGGCCGATCAGGACAACACCGGGACCGCCTGCGAGGTCCGCGCCGGACAGGTCAACTGGCGTCGGTGTGTACCGCGGTCGATCGGGGCCGGTCTTGTCGTCGGCTTGCTGACCGGGCTGTTCGGCGTCGGCGGCGGCTTCCTCATCATCCCGGCACTCGTGGTAGTTCTCGGCATCGAAATGTCCACGGCCATAGGCACTTCGCTGCTGATCATCGTCGCCAACTCGCTCGCCGGCATCTTCTCGCATCTCCAGGGCATCAGCGTCGACTGGTCACTCACCGCGGCGTTCGTCGCCGCCGCAACGGCCGCCTCGCTGGTCGCGGGATACTTCGGCACCAAGGTCGACACCGATCGCCTGCAGCGCTGGTTCGCCTACCTCGTCTTCGCCGTCGCGGCATACGTTCTCGTCGACACCGTCTTCCTCCGTTGACCGCAGAAGGGAAATCCATGGACGTCTCGATCATCGAAACCTCCGGGCTCGGTGACCGCAGCTATCTGATCAGTCACGGCGACGTCGCCGTTGCGATCGATCCGCAGCGAGACATCGACCGAGTGCTCGCGGTTGCCGGCCGCCGCAAGGCGCGCATCACCCATGTGCTGGAAACGCACCTACACAACGACTATCTGACCGGTGGACTGGAACTGTCACGCACCGTCGGTGCCGAATACGTGGTGCCCGCCGGTGACGACGTGAGTTACGCGCGTCGTGCCGTCAGTGACGGTGACGTCATCGACGCCGGGCGGATCCGGTTGGAGGCGGTGCACACACCCGGTCACACCCACCACCACATCAGCTATGTGCTTCGCGACGACAACGACGACGTTCACGGTGTTTTCACCGGAGGATCGATGTTGTTCGGCACCACCGGGCGCACCGACCTGATCAGCGCGGACGCCACCGAAGAACTCGCCCGCGCGCAGTACCACTCCGTCCACAAGCTCGCCGATCGCCTGCCCGCCGACACACCGGTCTACCCGACGCATGGATTCGGTAGCTTCTGTTCGGCCACACCGGCTTCCGGTGACGAGTCGACCATCGGTGAACAGCGGCGCACCAACCCTGCACTGACACAGGACGAACAGGCCTACGTCGACGAACTGCTGGCCGGACTGTCGGCATACCCCGCGTACTACGCGCACATGGGCGTCATCAACAGCCGGGGACCCGCGCCCGTCGACCTGACACCCCCTGAGCCGATCAATCCCGCCGAATTGCGGCGCCGCCTCGGGGCCGGCGAGTGGGTGGTCGATCTGCGCAGTCGGACCGCGTTCGCCGCCGGACATCTGCAGGGCTCGTTGGGTTTCGAGCTGTCGGGCTCGTTTGTCAGTTACTTCGGCTGGCTGTACGACTGGGGCGCCCCGGTCACGCTCATCGGAGAGTCACCGGAGCAGATCGCCGACGCGAAACGCGAACTGGTGCGCATCGGAGTGGACCTGCTGACGGGGGCCGCCACCGGAGACATTGACGAGCTACGCGACGGATTCCCACTCGGCTCATATTCCGTCGCCGACTTCGGTCGGCTGGCTCAACGACGCCGAACGGAGGCGGTGGCGGTGCTCGATGTGCGGCAGACCCACGAGTACGAATCCGAGCGCATACCGTCCGCGGTGAACATACCGCTGCACGAACTGCCCAAGCGGCTCAACGAGGTTCCGCCCTCAACGGTCTGGGTGCACTGTGCCTCCGGGTATCGGGCGTCGATCGCGGCGTCGTTCCTCGACCGCGCCGGCCGCGACGTCGTCCTCATCGACGACGACTTCGACAACGCCACAGCCCAGGGCCTCACCGCGCGAACCTAGGGTTCGGAATCCTCGCAAACGGGCATGCAGCGCACATCCGCGCGAACGTGAGGAGCCCGACATGGTGAGCCGGACGGCCGACAAGAGATCGACCTCGACGGTGCTGTTGGCACTTGTCGTCGGTGTGGCCACCGCGGCCACGCTCGTCGTCAACTACCTCGCCAACAGCCTGCCGATCAACGGCCAGACCACCGGTGACGTCACCCGTCGCGTCGAGGTGTACTTCGTGCCCGCCGGTTACGTCTTCTCCATCTGGAGCGTCATCTACCTCGGGCTGATCGCCTACACCGTGTACCTGGGTCTGGCACTCGCGCAGCGCCGCGCCGACAGCGGCGCCGCACGCGCGATCGCGCCCTGGTACGTGCTGACCGCCGCTGCCAACTGTTGCTGGCTGTTCGCGTGGCACCACAACCAGTTTCCGCTGAGCATGCTGGTGATGGTTGTGCTGCTGGTCGCCCTCATCGTCATCTACCGCCTGCAAGCCTCGCGCCCACCCACGTCGACGCTCGAGCGGTGGACGGTGCACATCCCGTTCCGGGTGTACCTGGGCTGGATTTCGGTCGCGACCATCGCCAACGCGACCATCACCCTCGATGACGCCGGCTGGTCGGGTTTCGGTCTCTCGGAACCGACCTGGGGCGTCATCATGGTCGCGGTGGCGGCCGCACTCGGACTGGTGATGAATCTGCGCCACCGCGACATCGCCTACGGCCTGGTGATCGTCTGGGCAGTGATCGGCATCGCGGTACGCCTCAGCGACACCACGTCGGTCCTGATCGCCTCGTTGGCCGGTGCGGCGGTGGTCGGCATCTCCGTGCTGATCTCCGCGCAACGGCTGCGCAGCCGAACCGCTTGATGGAGGTGCACGGACGGATTTCGTTGCGCGATAAGCCCTATGGAAGACGCTGACCCTCCCCGCAGCGCCGGCTCAGACTTCTTGCGCTGCCACGGTTTCGTAGGCGTCCAGATCGAATCGTTTCGTCTGTCTGCGGAAGCGGAACGTGAAGTCAGGCCACAGGGTGGTGTTGTTGCCGTGGGCGTCCAGATACCAGCTGGCGCAACCGCCGGTCATCCACACCGAGCCGGCGAGTTTGTCCTGTAATTCGTCGTTGTAGGCGTCCAGGGCGTCCTGGCGCACGTCAACACGGCTCAGGCCGCGGCTCGTCATGGTGGCGATGGCGTCGACAACGTAGTTGAGCTGCGACTCGATCATGTACACCATCGATGTGTGCCCGAGTCCGATGTTCGGTCCGACGAGGATGAACATGTTCGGGTAGCCGGCGATCGTCGTGCCCTTGTACGCACGCATGCCCTTGTCGGCGAAGGTCTGGCTCAGGCTCCGTCCGTCGGTACCGCAGATGGTGTCGAACATCGGCGAATCGGTGACGTGGAATCCGGTCGCCACGATGATCGCGTCGACCTCACGAGCGGTGCCGTCCTCCGTGATGATGCGGCGCCCGTCGATCTCGCGGATGCCGTCGGTGACGAGATCGACGTCGTCGCGGTCCAGCGCCGGATACCAGTCATTGGCGATGAGCATGCGTTTGCAGCCGATCCGGAAGTTCGGCGTCACCTTGCGGCGCAACTCCGGATCGCGGATCTCTGCGCGGATCTTGGCGCGCGAGATCAATTCGAACAGCTTCATCAGGCGAGGGTTCTTCGCCAGTCCGACCACTTGGGTCTCACGGGCCGCGTAGATCCCCGCCCGGGCGAGCCGCAGGACTCCGGGGATGTTGCGGAAGGCCCAGCGCTCGACGCGGGTGAAGGGCCGGTCGAAGCGGGGCAGCAGCCAGGGCGCCGTGCGCTGGTAGACATCGATGTGGGCGACTGAATCAGCGATCGCCGGAACGATCTGGATCGCCGAGGCCCCGGTTCCGATGACGGCCACCCGTTTACCGGCCAGCTCCGCGTCGTGGTTCCACTGCGCCGAGTGGAAGAGCTCACCGTCGAAGTCGTCGATGCCCTCGATGGCGGGCAGTGACGGTTCGGCCAGGGCGCCGAACGCGCCGATGAGCACGTCTGCCGTCAGGGTTCCGCGGGTCGTCGAAAGCTCCCAGCAATGGCGGTCGTCTTGCCAGGCGGCTCTTCTGACCTGACATCCGAAGACGTGCCGATCGAGGACGCCGGCCCGGGTCGCGACGCCGCGGATGTATTCCTCGATCTCCGGCTGCGTCGAGAACGACCGGGTCCAGTTCGGATTCAGCGCGAACGAATACGAGTACAGATGCGAGGGCACGTCGCACGCTGCGCCGGGATAGGTGTTGTCGCGCCACGTCCCGCCGACGTCGTTTCCGCGTTCCAGGACGACGAAGTCGCGGTGTCCGGCCTCGTTCAGCCTCACCGCCGCACCGAGACCGGAGAATCCGCTTCCGACGATGGCGATTCGCGTGTGGCCGGGGAGGTCCTGCGACTGCGATCCGATCGGTGGTTCGTCAGGCACGATGCCCCCTCGCGCGACGCTTCCCTGCTTACGGTGTAGGCAAGAAGTAACCACTTGCGGCGGTCCTTACACACGGGACCGGACAGCGGTGGGTTCTGCGTACAGGCGCGATGCGTATGAGATATGACAAAGCCATGCCGGAATCGACAGTTCGCCCGCCCGGGGCTCCGTCCGCTTTCCGGTACCCGGGGCTCACCGGCCGCCGCGGGCTCCTGCGGAATGCAGCGAAGCGACTTGCCCGTATCGATCTGCTTCCCTCCGATACCACCGCGCGGGCATTCATCGCCGGCCTGAACGAGGGCGACCCCGTCGCCGAACGCTTCGTCGCCGAGACCTATCACGGTGAGCTCGGTGCGAGGAAGGCCCGCGAGCTGGTCGAGAAGGCCCAGCGGGAGGGCATCGACAATGTGCCCGAGGCGCCCGAGTCGATGCGTGCATTGTTCGAGGAATTCGAACAACTCCCCGAGTGGGTCGATCCGGGCCTCGTCGAGAAGGGAGCGGCGGTCTGGCGCCGGTGGGCCTACGCACTGGGCGCGCTCGGCAACGCCGGTACCAACGACACCTATACCGAGGGCTGGCTGGCGGTGCCCCTGTCGCTCTCCGGCGGTTACGCCGGCCAACGCGCCCTGCACCGGTATCTGGAGACATCGCGGTGGTGGATCGAGGTCTGCCGACCGGGCGCCATCCTGACGCCAGGGTCGTTGGGGCGCAACATTTCCCTGCACGTGCGGATCATGCATGTCAGTGTCCGCGATCGTGTCAGAGCGCACCCGGAGTGGGACGCCGAGCGCTGGGGTCTGCCGATCAGCCAGTCCGCCATGCTGCTGACGCTCTTGGGCGGCAGCGTCGCACCGGCATTCGGACTGTTCCTCCTCGGCCACCTCACCTCACCGCGAGAGATGCGCGCCGTCCTGCATTTCAACCGCTACTGCGGCTACCTCGTCGGGGTCCGATGCGACGGCTACTTCCCCGAGACCGTCGCCGATGCATGGCGCATCCTGTTCATGTGCGACGCGGCGCGCAGCTATGACAGCGCGGACAGCGGCACCGAACTCGTTCAGTCCTTCGTTCCGGCTTTCGAACCCACGACGTCGCACCGCGGCCTGGAGCGCCTTCGCGCCGAGTACCACTACCGCCTGCAAGCCGGGTATCTCGGGCTGTACATGCTCCCGTGGAATCGTCGTCGCTACCGGCTACCGTCGGCCCTGCCAGGAATCATGTTGCTTCTCAGCCGCTTTCCGATGATCCTCACCCTCGAGATCGCGCGGCGGTTGTCGCCGAGGTTCGACCGCTGGTGGCAGGCATCGAACCTCAAGCGGTGGGAAAACTGGCTGCAGTGGCAATCCGACGGCAAGGCAGCGGCTTTCGAGGCCGCGGTGCCGTTGCGCCGCTGATCACGCCCGCGACAGCACCAGCGACGGGCTGCCGACCCCGATGGTGATCTGCGGCGCCGCGGCGGGATCGAGCCACGTCAGCAGTGTGCGCATCTCCTCGCGCCCGATTGCCACACAACCCCACGTCGGATTCCCGTCGGTCACATGCAGGAAGATTCCCGACACCCGTCCCGGAATCCGCTGCGGGTTCACCGTGATGTTGACCGCGTAGTCGTAGACGGGACCGGAGTCATACAGGTTCTCGGCGATCGACGACGGTTTACGGGGCCCACGCACGTGGGTGTTGTACGTGGGTGAGGAGGCGTTCTCGTCCCACCAGTCCTGATTCGTGGTCTGGAAGTACGGCATCTTGGTGCCCGGGTTGGGTTGACGGCCGAAGGCCTGATCGAACGTGAAGGTTCCCACCGGCGTGCGGTGCACACCGTCAGCGGGTGCGCCCACGCCAAGGGCACCCACTTTGGCCGGCGTCGGCCCCAGGACGGGCTTCCATTGCTGTCCGGTCCGCTGAAAGGCGGTCAGGGTGCCCGAGGTGGCGTCGGCGGTGGGTACGCCGACGACGATCCACTGCGTCGTCCGTGCGGTTGCGGCGGCGGGCTGCGCCGCCGCCGGTGCGGCGAGCGGTAGCGCCAGGAGCGCAACACCGAGGTACGCCAGTGTCTTTCGCAGTCTCACGGGCTACCTCGCGAAGGTAATCGGGCACTCGAATGCAGAATCGAGACATCGTATCCGCGGTATATGGTCTGGGCCGTCCGTCGAAACCTGTTCGCGGCCAATACGAGACCGTGTCGCTACGTGGCTCAGTCGGTTCGGCTGATCGGGCGTACCGGATTTGAGTTCCTAACGAAGGTCAAGCCACTTGTGGGTTTGTCGTAGGGTTGCGTTTAGCGGGCTGGGATGTTGGAGCGCTTGGCGACTTCTGTGACTCCTGGCCCGCCTTCTTGCGTCGCTCGCGCAT